>JAJZIJ010000001.1 GCA_021810625.1 Acidobacteriota bacterium | reverse complement strand
CAGACCGTTGAACACCGCTCGCAGACTGTGTTCGCGCTGCTTGGCATCCTCCCGGCACAGCGCCAGATACCCAGCCACAAACGCCCACTCCTCGTCGCTTACATCGCTCGGATACTGCGTCGAATATTGCTTCTCCATCCCTCCATACTGCGCGAATGCTCGCCCGCTGCAATATGAAAATTACCCGCAGGTATAAAGTTCATAACAGCCTCTAGGGTGCTGACGAGGTTATTGCCGCTCAGTGTGCAGCTATAACAGTCCTGGCCCGGAGCGCCTGCGTCCGTGTTGCCCGCCACAATGCTGTTGGTCATCGTCACTGTGCCGCCGTTGTTGTTGGCAATGCCGCCGCCGGATTGGGCCGTATTGCCGGAGAAGGTGCTGTTGCTCACCGTCACCGTGCCGCCGTTGTTGGCAATGCCGCCGCCGTCGTTGGCCGTGTTGCCAGAGAAGGTGCTGTTGTTGATCGTCAGCGTGCCATTGTTGGCAATGCCGCCGCCGCCTGCCGAGTTGCCGGAGAAGGTGCTGTTGTTGATCGTCAGCGTGCCATTGTTGGCAATGCCGCCGCCGCCGCCGCCTGCCGAGTTGCCGATGCAGGGGGGGTTGGGGGGGGTGCCGCAGTTGGCCGTAGACGCATTGCCGGAGAGGGTGCTGTTGCTCACCGTCAATGTGCCTGCGTTGTTGATGCCGCCGCCAGCGGGGGCACTGCCGTTGGCGATGGTCAGCCCGGAGAGGCTGGCCGTAACGCTAGAAGAGTTAATGTTGAAGACCTGATATAGATTTTTGCCAGATACGGTCAGCAGATTCGCGCCCGGCCCGGTGATGGTGATATTCGTGGCTGTAATGGGTGGCAGCGCGCTGCCCAGCGTAATGGTGCTGGGGGTACTCGTAATGCTGGAGGCAAAGGAGATATCCCCCGATCCCTGGCTGTTGGCCAGCGTAATGGCATCGCGCAAGGAGCAGGTATCTGAACCGTCGCACACCGCGCTGGTGTCCGTGCTGTCCGCCGTGGTGGTCACGATGAGAGGGCCGACCTGCACCGCTCCCAGATCACTCACCACGCCGGTGCCCGTGGGCCGGGGGAATCCGCGCTGATCGGTGGAGAGCGTGCTGCTCAACCCAGCGTTCAGGGCCGGACTGTTTGG
The DNA here is from genome assembly GCA_021810625.1 of Acidobacteriota bacterium. Taxonomy (GTDB): domain Bacteria; phylum Acidobacteriota; class Terriglobia; order Terriglobales; family Acidobacteriaceae; genus JAJZIJ01. Next base: position 106,093 of record JAJZIJ010000001.1, on the reverse strand, counting down.
CTGCGGCAGCATGGTCTGCGTGGGGCCGCCGTTATATTGCAGTGGGCCAAGCATCGGATTGATGATATTCGACGGCGTGCTGATGAGGTTGTTGCCGCTCTGCGTGCCGCAGCTATCGCAGTCATCGCCCGCAGTGCTGGAGTCCGTGTTGCCCGCCACGATGCTGTTGGTGATCGTCATCGGGGTGTTGCTGTTGTTGTTGAATATACCGCCGCCGTTGCTAGCCGCATTGTTGGAGATTGTGCTGTTGTTCACCGTCAACGTGCCACCGTTGAAAATGCCACCGCCATCAAGGCTGCTCGAAACACCATTGCCAGAGATCGTACTGTTACTCACCGTCAATGCGCCACCGTTGACAATGCCGTCGCCAACGCCGCCGCTGCCAGCCGAATTGTCAGAGATGGTGCTATTACTCACCGTCGCCGTGCCGTATTGATTGTCAATGCCGCCGCCACCGCCGGTACTACTAGTGATGTAGTTGCCAGCGATGATACTGTTGCTCACCGTCAACGGGCCACCCGCGCTGAAAATGCCGCTGCCGGCAAGGCTAATATTATTGAAGATTACGCTATTGTTGCTCACCGTCAGCGCGCCTGTACTGTAGATGCCCCCGCCATATTGGCTAGCGTTGTTGTTTGAAATAGTGCTGTTGCTCACCGTTAATGTTCCAGCGTTGTAAATGCCGCCGCCGTTGGTGCCATTGCCGCCAGTGATGGTCAGCCCGGAGATGCTCGCCGTAACACCAGAGTTAATGCTGAATACAGTGACTGCATTGTTGCCCGATATGGTCAGCAGATTCGCGCCCGGCCCGGTGGTGCCCGGCCCGGAGATGGTCACATTCTGGCTAAGCGTCAGCGTGCTGCCCAACGTGATGGTTCCCGTCACCCCTGAGGCAAAGACAATGGTGTCGCCGGGCGTGCCTCTATCTGCATCCACCGACGCGACCGCTGCGGCGAGTGAGCCAGTTCCGCTGCTTGCCGTATTCGTCACCGTGTAGGTGGTCTGGGCGTGGGCGCTCGCCGCCGCCAGCATGAAGACCGCCAGCAGCAGGGCGGAGGCGCATGACGGGACAGAAAACGCAGGTCCCTCCACTCTGGTCGCTGCGGCGACCCTCGGTCGGGATGACAGGCTTACAGGTCGGGATGACAGGCGTATGGGTCGAGATGACAGGGTGCCCCATTCAAGCCTTCTTTTGGCTTGAGTGGGAAAGCTCCGCCTACGAACGACAGATACGAGCGCGAGAATGCGCGACGCGAAGGTTGACGTAGACATGGCAGAAGGCCTTTCAAAATCGAATATGTATTGCCCGCAAAATCAATGGAGTGGCGGGTCATGTAATTCCCAGGTCTCAAAATCGAGACCCTTCGACAAGCTCAGGGCAGGCTCTGGGGCACCCCAGAAATACCCCACGCGCAGCTCCTAAATTAAACCCCGACTGAAACTCCACAGGGGCGAGGAGAACGTGTTCCACGTCACGCGAAGACGTGACACTCAGCACGTAAGAATGATGCCTGTATTTTTATAGCACAGGTTTTCTGGTTTTCCCATGAAAATCTCGGCTTTATTGTTCTGCTGGAAGTCCGTGGAGTAAGGAAGCTCTGATCGAGTTCCACGGTTGTCCCTCAGGGGCTAAAGCCCACCTGGTGTTATAGGACTTATGTACGGGCTGAAGCCCGTCCCCTTCAAAACGCGGCAACATCCTCGAACAATAGTGGGTTTTTCAGCAGCCTGGACGGGATTAAAGTCCCGCCCCTTCAAAGTTCCGACTTGTGCAGAGCTTCCCTAACAAAGGCGCAACAACGCGCCGATGGCACTCGTATTTGCTGACGGCAACTGCGGAAGGGGAGAGTGGCTGGCCTCGTTGCATATATTCGGCAGGCCAAAAGCTACGATACAATGCAGAGAGTTGTCGGGGCGTAGCGCAGTCTGGTAGCGCATCTGCTTTGGGAGCAGAGGGTCGGGGGTTCGAATCCCTCCGCCCCGACCATCACGATTTGAGTCTTGCAGCGTCCAAATGTCCGCATGGAACAGGACGGTTGCATGTATGATTTCGTATAGCGTTCCATATTTCGTGTTTCATGACTGAGGCTTACTTGTAAGGAACCCCTTGGAAGGTTTCTGGCGAAATCTCCCATACGTCTGTTACGGTTCAGGTGTCATGCCTATTCGACGACATTTCATACATCTGCGATGGGTGTGGACACTGATGCTGGGCGTGGTGTGCCTCTCGGCCCATGCGCAGACCCAGGGTGTTGATCCGGCCTTACTGGCGAAGGCGCAGGCGGGAGATCCGCAGGCAGAGACGAGCCTCGGCCTGCTCTATGACCTCGGCCAGGGCGTGCCGCAGGATTCTGCGCAAGCGGCCACTTGGTATCGCAAGGCTGCGGATCAGGGAAATGCCCAGGCAGAGTCCAATCTTGGAGCGCTCTACTTCAATGGTCAGGGCGTGCCGCAGGACTATGTTCAATCAGCCACCTGGTATCGCAAGGCCGCAGAGCAGGGGCTGGCCGATGCGCAATACGGTCTGGGAACGCTCTACTTCAACGGCCAGGGAATGCCGCAGGATTTGACGCAGGCAGCCACCTGGTATAGCCGGGCAGCCGCGCAGGGACTGGCCGATGCGCAATACAATCTGGGTCGAATGTATGCCAAGGGTCAGGGCGTGCCCCAGGATTACACGCAGGCAGTCATTTTGTATAACAAGGCCGCCGCCCAAGGGAATGCCGATGCGCAGTACGGTCTTGGAATGTTTTATTACAAGGGTCAGGGTGCGCCTCAGGATTATGCTCAGGCAGCCGATTGGTATCGCAAGGCAGCCGACCAGGGACATGTGGATGCAGAGTACAATCTGGGCGTTTTATACACCAGAGGTCAGGGCGTTCCGCAGGATTATGCAAAAGCAATGATCTGGTACAGCAAGGCTGCCGATGTGGGCGATTCGGATGCGCAATATGCGCTGGGAACCTTGTATTTCCGTGGACAAGGCATGCCAGCCCCGAATTATGCCAAAGCCGCTGATTGGTATGGCAAGGCCGCTGAGCAGGGGCTTGTTCCTGCACAGTACAGTCTGGGCACGATGTACGCCAAAGGTCAGGGGGTGCCTCAGGATTATACGAAAGCGATGACCTGGTACAGCAAAGCCGCAGATCAGGGCAATGCCGCTGCCATGTACAGTCTGGGAACGCTGTATTACAACGGCCAGGGCGTGCCCCAGGATTACACAAAAGCGCTGGACTGGTACCACAAAGCCATTAACCAGGGTAATGCCAATGCGGAATATGCGCTGGGCGTGATGTACGCGACAGGGAATGGAGTTCAGCAAGATCCCGCGCAGGCGCTCTCCTGGTATAACAAGGCCGCCGCTCAAGGAAATGCCGATGCGGAATATGCGTTGGGCCAACTTTATTTTAGCGGCGAAGGCGTGCCGCAGGATATAACGCAAGCGGTCTCCTGGTATCGCAAGGCCGCCGTACAAGGAAACGCCAAAGCGGAATACAGTTTGGGGACGCTCTTTTATCAAGGGAAAGGTGTGCTGCAGGATTATGCCCAGGCGTTCACTTGGTATAGCAAGGCTGCTACCCAGGGGAATGTGGCTGCACAATATAACCTAGGTGTGCTGTACGCCAAGGGCCAGGGCGCGCAGCAAGACTATGCCCAGGCAGCAATTTGGTACCGCAAGGCTGCGGATCAGGGCGATGCCCATGCGGAATATGCGCTGGGAACCCTGTATTTTCGCGGACAAGGCGTGCCAGCACAGGATCGTGCCAAAGCCGCCGATTGGTACAACAAGGCAGCCGACCAGGGCGATGCGTCTGCGCAATACAATCTGGGCGTGATGTACGCCAAAGGCCAGGGCGTGCCCCAGGATTACGCAAAAGCGATGACTTGGTACAACAAGGCAGCCGACCAGGGCGATACTGCTGCCATGTATGGACTGGGAACGCTCTATTACAGCGGCGAAGGCGTGCCCCAGGATTATGCGCAAGCGGCCACCTGGTATCGCAAGGCTGCGGATCAGGGCGATGCCAATGCAGAGTACAGCCTGGGCGTGATGTATGCGGCGGGGAATGGGATACAGAAAGACCCCGCACAGGCGATGACTTGGTACGGCAAGGCAGCCGATCAGGGGAACGCCAACGCAGAATATGCGATGGGTCGCCTCTACTACAGTGGCGAAGGGGTGCCCCAGGACATGGCGCAGGCGATCTCCTGGTACCGCAAGGCTTCCGCGCAGGGAAGCGCCGATGCGGAATACAGCCTGGGCGTGATGTATGCCCAGGGGGAGGGCGTGCCGCAGAATTTTGCGCAGGCGATCTCCTGGTATCGCAAAGCCGCAGAGCAGGGGGGGGCCGAGGCGCAATTCACGCTGGGAACCCTCTATTACAAAGGCAATGGCGTGCCGCAGGATTCCGCACAGGCGGCGGCGTGGTTTCATAAGGCTGCCGATCAGGGAAATACCGACGCGGAATTCAATCTGAGTTTGTTGTACGACAAGGGCGAAGGCGTACAGCAGGATCAGGCACAAGCAATTTTTTGGTATCGCAAAGCCGCAGAGCAGGGGTTCGCGCTCGCGCAATACGGCCTGGGTGTCATGTACGACAATGGCCAGGGTGTGTCGAAAGACATGGCGCAGGCGGTCTCTTGGTACAACAAGGCTGCCGATCAAGGGAATCCCGACGCGGAATACCGATTGGGAACGCTCTATTACACGGGGAATGGCGTGCCACAGGATGTCACACAGGCGGCATCCTGGTACAGCAAGGCCGCTGCGCAGGGGAATCCCGACGCGCAGTTTAGTCTGGCGACGCTCTACTACAGCGGTCAGGGCGTACCGAAGGATTATACGCAAGCGGCGACGTGGTGCAGCAAGGCTGCCGCACAGGGCGGAGCGGCAGCCGAGGATTTCATGGGTCATCTTTTCGCGAGTGGGCAGGGAGTAGCGCAGGATGACAGAGAGGCAGCCGTCTGGTATCGCAAAGCCGCCATGCAGGGAGATGCCTCTGCGGAGGGGGATCTGGGGATGCTGTACGACAAAGGTCAAGGGGTCACGCAGGATTATGTGCAGGCTGCGAACTGGTACCGCAAGGCCGCCGATCAGGGGGTTGCCGCTGCCATGTACCGACTGGGAACGTTCTATTCCGAAGGGCAAGGGGTGCCCCAGGATTACGCCAAGGCCTATTTCTGGTTTGACCTGGCTGCGGCAGGAAAAATCGACGGGATGAAACAGGAAGATGTCGCTCAGGATCGCGACAAAGCGGCTTCTCACCTGACTCCGGCAGGCATATCCCTGGTGCAGGAGCGGGCGCGGAAGTGGTTTGCGGCACATACTTCCATGCAATAGCTGCTCCTTTCATCAGCCTGCATTTGAGGAAAAGCAATGCTTCCCATTTCTTCTTCAGCCTCCGTGCCCGGCCCACGAAAACATCTCAGCGAAGACGAACATCTCTTTCGAGATACCGTGCGGCAGTTTGCGCGGGAAACCATCACGCCGCTGGTACATGCAATGGATGAGCAGCAGAAGATGGACGCGGGGCTGATTCGCCAGCTTTTCGAGCTTGGGCTGATGGGCATTGAGATTCCAGAGGCCTATGGCGGCTCTGGCGGCAGCTTTTTTGAGTCCATTCTGGCCATTGAGGAAATCTCCAGCGTAGACCCTTCCGTGGGCGTGCTGGTCGATGTACAGAATACGCTCTGCGCGAATGCCTTGCTGCGTTGGGCAACGGAGGAGCAGAAGCAGCGATATCTTCCCCGACTGGCTACGGAATGGGTGGGAGCGTATGCGCTCAGCGAGGCGGTCTCTGGCTCTGATGCCTTCGCGCTGCAAACGCGCGCGGAGAAGCGCGGCGACCAGTATGTGCTCAACGGTCAAAAACTCTGGATCAGCAATGCGAAGGAGGCGAATTTGTTTCTCGTCTTCGCCACGCTGGATACGGCGGCGGGCTACAAGGGCATCACCGCATTTCTGGTGGAGAAAAGTACGCCAGGATTTTCTCTCGGAAAAAAGGAAGACAAACTGGGCATTCGCGCATCCAGCACCTGTGAAGTGATTCTCGATGACTGCCATGTGCCTGCGAAAAATCTGTTGGGCGAATCGGGCAAGGGCTACAAGATCGCCATTGAAACGCTCAATGAAGGTCGCATCGGCATTGGCGCGCAGATGCTGGGATTGGCGCAGGGGGCGTGGAATCATGCGGCGCGCTACGCCAAAGAGCGCAGGCAATTTGGGAAGGCGATTGCGGAGTTTCAGGCCGTTCAGTTCCAGTTGGCAGAGATGGCGACCGAGATTGAGGCTGCGCGATTGATGGTCTACAACGCTGCGCGCCTGAAGGATGCCAGACAGGACTTTGTCAAAGAGGCCGCGATGACCAAGTATTTTGTCTCCCATGTGGCCGAGCGCGTGGCGGGTCTTGCCGTGGAAATCTTTGGCGGCTATGGATTCGTGAAGGACTATCCCGTGGAGAAATTTTTCCGGGATGCCAAGATCGGAAAAATCTACGAAGGTACATCCAACATGCAACTGGCGACCATCGCCAAGCTGGTGCTGTAGGCTTGTTCACGCTACGCGGATGAATCCCCCATTCATTCGCCGAGCATGAGATGGCGAATGGCCTGTGCGCGCCCGGTAACAGCATCGCAGGTGATGAGCGCGGCGCACATCTTGGGATTTTCCCTGGCCGGTTCAAACTTCGCGGGCATTCCGTTCAGAAAGCGCTGCACCACTTTTTCCGTCTCCACGCCAATCACGCTGTCGTAGGGGCCGCTCATGCCGACATCGGTCTGGAAGGCCGTTCCTTGCGGAAGAATTCTCGCATCCGCCGTGGGGATATGCGTATGCGTGCCGAGTACCGCCGTCACGCGGCCATCCAGATACCAGCCCAGCGCGACTTTTTCCGAGGTCGCTTCGGCGTGAAAGTCCACAAGAATCACGCGGGCCTTGATCTGCGACAGCAGGGCATCCATCGCGCGGAAGGGATCATCGCTGTTGGCCATGAAGACCCGCCCTTGCAGGTTGATGACGGCATAAGCCGTGCCATTGGGCAGGGTTCCTTCATAGACGCCATGCCCAGGCGTTCCGGGCGCGTAGTTGGCCGGACGCAGCAGGCGGCGCGGGCGCTCGTGGCTTTCGGCAGGCGCGCTGTTCATCCAGTCGATAATTTCGCGTTTGTCCCAGATGTGATTGCCCGATGTAAGAACGTGCGCGCCGAGGGAAAACAATTCATCGGCGATGGACGGCGTTACGCCAAAGCCACCTGCGGCATTTTCCGCGTTGATGACGACCAGATCGACGGCGTTGGTTTCCAGCACATGCTTCAGATGTGCCCGCACGATTTTGCGTCCGGCGTTGCCAAAAATATCTCCAACAAAAAGAATCTGCAAAGGGTCTCCGCTTCTACGTTCAAAAATTAGATGGTAGCACTGGAGAGATTTTCTTTGGCGGAAAATCGAGCATCCGGCGATAATCTACGGTAGGGATACGCGCATGGCTGTGAACACTCGATTTGCGATGGGAATGGAAGCGCTGATGCGAATGGCGCTGGAGCCGGAGAAGGCGCACACCTCCCAATCGCTGGCCGCCAACATGCAGACCAATGCGGTTGTGATTCGGCGAATGCTGGCCGCTCTCCACGCGGCCAAGCTGGTCTCCAGCTCCAAGGGGCCATCGGGCGGATCGCGCCTCTTGCGTTCGCCCAAACAGATCACGCTGGGCGATATCCACCGCGCATTGGAGCCGGGCGAACTCTTCCATTGCGGGTCGCAGAAGACGCCAGAAAATAAGCTGCTGGTTGATGCCATGCAATCTGTTTTTCGCAAATCGCGCCGCGCCTTGGAAGCGGAACTGGATTCGGTTACGTTGAATCAACTCGTGAAGAAAATAAGCAAAAAGAACGCCAAGGCCACGGCGACGCAGGAAAAGCCTGAACCCACGCCATCCTTGTAGTCAGCGTGGTTTCAGCAGCCCCATCGCTTCGGCTGCCTGCTGCGCCGATGTTCGTAGCTTTGCCACCAGCGCATCCACATGTTCCGCCCGCGTCAGGTAGCTGATAATCATCATTCGCAGAACGCTTTCTCCATTGATACGCGAGGTGGAAATCCAATGCTCGCCATCTTCGGTGAGTGTGCTGACAATCTCGCGATGCAGCCGCGCTGTTGTGGGTTCATCCAGATGCAATTCATTCGCCAGACGCGCGCGGAAATTCAAAATAGTTAGCGCGCGCGGCGTAGCCACATCGAAGCTTCCGGTCGCGAGTACCTGCTCCTCCAAATAGACAGCCAATTGAAGCTGGCGGTCGATCATCTCCTCATAGGCGACGCGGCCATGCACGCGCAGCGTCAGCCAAAATTTCAGCGAGTTCATGCGCCGCGACCATTGCGTCGAGATACGGAAGTAGTCAGGCAGCGGGCCGTGCGAAGATTTCGGCAGATACGCCGTGTCGATGCCAAAGACACTCTCCAGCAGCGCAGAATGCCGCGTCAGCAGAACGCCTGCGGAAAAGGGCATGGCCAGCCATTTGTGCGGGTCAATGGTGATGGAGTCTGCGCGCTCCATGCCTGCGACAAGATGCCGATGCTTGTCGGAGAAGATCGCCGCTCCGCCGTAGGCTCCATCCACATGGAACCAGAGCGCGTGGCGCGCGCACAGATCGGCCAGCGCAGGCAGCGGGTCAATCGCGCCGGAACTCGTCGTGCCCGCTGTTCCGATAACAGCAAGGGGGAACAACCCCGCAGCTTTATCCGCAAGAATCTGCGCCTCCAGCGCGGGAACATCCATCTCCGCGCCGGGCGTGACGGGAACGCGGCAGAGCGCCTTGCGACCCAGGCCGAGCAGTCCCAGAGATTTATCCAGCGAGTGATGCGACTCCCGCGAAGCGTAGAAGACGGGCCGTGCGCCCAGGCCGATCAATCCATCATCCACGATCTGCGGAAAGTGGTGCGTCAGCGCCAGCGCCAGCGCGCTAAAGTTGGCCTCATTGCCGCCGCTGGTAAAGGTTCCGCCAATATTTTCGCTTTGATTTTCTCCCTGCGGCCAGCCCACGCGCTGCGCGATCCAGCCGATGGTCTCATGCTCGATCTTCGAGGCCAGTTGCGAACGCGCCAGCGTCGCCAGTTGTGGATTCAGCGCAGCGACCAGCGCCTCCGCCAGCACGGCCATGTAAGTGGGCGTTGGATTCATCAGGCCAAAATAGTTGGCGCTGGGAACATGAAAGCCCTGGTCGATGAGTTCCGCGCAAATGTCGTCGAGTACACGCGCCGCATCCTCGCCCAACTCCGGTAGATTGTTTTGCAGGAGAGCAAAGCTGCGCTGCCCGGCAGGCTGTTGTACCGGGCGATGGGTAAGGCTGGAGAAGTAATCGTTGATGCGGTCGATGAGTTGATAGCCAAGCTGCTGGCGCTGGCTGCGATCCATCTCGAAGTTGCTGCGGTCAAATCCCATTGGGGTACCTGCCTGGTTTTTACGATCCTGTGCGGTTGTTTGTCATACGCTTCGCAATCCCCGGAGCCATGCCAGCCCTCGCGGTTGCCTGTATGCGACAAGTAAAAAAATTGTACGCTCCCTCAGGGGCTAGAGCCACGCTTTCATGGCACTTCCTTACGGCGGGACTAAAGTCCCGCCCCTTCAAAGCCGGACTGGTTCAGAGATTCATTCGCTTGAAAGGGACGGGCTTCAGCCCGTCCGGTATCCATGCAAAATCTTATGGGGCTTCAGCCCCTGAGGGCTGGTTTTTCAAGCCAACCCACTATCGGCTTGTTTGTTTTCTGGCGTGGCCGTTTGCGCTTGCGGGCGCATCAGCGGAAAGAGAATTACGTCGCGGATGGAGCGCGAGCCGGTGAGGATCATCGTCAGGCGATCAATGCCGATGCCTTCGCCACCTGTCGGCGGCAGGCCGTAGGAGAGCGCGCGGACATAATCCTCATCCATTGCGTGGGCCTCGTCGTCGCCGCGCTCGCGCTCGGTAAGCTGCTGCTCAAAGCGGCGGCGCTGCTCGTCGGGATCGTTTAATTCGCTGAAGGCATTGCCGACTTCAAAGCCGCCAATGTAGAACTCAAAGCGCTCGACCCAATCCGGTTCGCCCGGCTTTTGCTTGGAAAGCGGCGAGACGGCCAGAGGGAAGTCGTAGATGATGGTGGGTTGAATGAGGTGGTCTTCAGCAACGGCTTCAAAGACAATGGCAATAGCCTTGCCGAGTAGTCCGCCACTTGAGATCAAGCCTATGGCAGTCTCAAACTGCCGCGCAATCACCTCAATCATTTCTAGCCTTGGATATGTAGCATTTACTTCAGCCACCTGCTTCGTCATGCGCGACGAAGACTGCTGAATTTTTTCATGTGCAGGAAGACTTGAAAAATTTTGAAGTTCTTCGATGCTGCGATTTGGGGGCATCATCTTATTCGCGTAGTCACGCCTTGCCCCAACGACTCCAGACTGAAGAAGACTAGACCTGAGCCGTTCGACAAAACGACTTGGATCACAAAAATCATCGTGTGTCGGTGGTTCGCCAAATTCTTCAAGCCAGAAATGCTGGATAGCCTCGCGCATGGTGAACCGCTGCCACTTGCTGAGATCGATCTCCACATCATTGAAGACGGTCTTCGTTGTGCCGTTCACCTGCTGCGCGACGTAGGGAATCAACTTCTCGGTGAGGTTCATCAGGTCTTCGTAGTTGGCGTAGGCCTGATAGAACTCCAGCATGGTGAACTCTGGATTGTGCTGCGTGGAGATGCCCTCATTGCGGAAGTTGCGATTGATCTCATAGACGCGATCCAGGCCGCCGACGACCAGGCGCTTCAGGTATAGCTCCGGCGCAATGCGCAGGAAGAGGTCGAGATCGAGCGCGTTGTGATGCGTGGTGAAAGGCTTGGCTGCCGCGCCTCCGGCGATGGGCTGCATCATGGGTGTTTCGACTTCAACAAAGCCGCGTTCATCGAAAAACTGACGCATGGCGCGGAGGATGGCTGCACGCTTGACGAAGACCTCGCGCACGTCGAGATTCATAAACAGATCGACATAGCGCTGGCGGTAGCGAAGTTCCTGATCGGCCAGACCGTGATACTTTTCCGGCAGCGCCAGCATCGCCTTGGATAAAAAGGTGAGTGTTTCGACGTGAACGCTCAACTCCCCGGTGCGCGTGCGAAAAAGATAGCCTGTAACGCCGATGTGGTCGCCCATGTCGAGCAATTTATACAACTGAAAGGCGTTCTCGCCGACAGCATCCAGACGAACATAAATTTGCAGCCGCTGGCCGCCTTGTTGCAGCACGGCAAAGCCAGCCTTGCCCTGGGCGCGGATCGTCATGATGCGTCCGGCGATGGAGACCTGCACACGCGGCTGCTCCAGCGATTCCGCCGTGGCGCTGTCATCATATTCGCTGCGAATCTGCGCGAGGGTATGCGTGGCCGCGTAGCTGTTGGGATAGGCCTTCTGGCCCAGGGATTCAATCTGCGCCAGCTTGTCGCGGCGGAGTTGATAGAGTTCCTTTTCAAATTCAGATTCGTACACGCGACGTTTCCTTTATGGTGACTTGGCGCTGCTGGAATGGTGAGAGCCATTGTCAGTATAAGAGTTTGCAGGGTGAGATTGGCAGATTCCGGTTTTTCTTTGCCTTCGGTCTCGATCAACTCGAATCGGCTAGGATGGAAGATGGCTCCCACGATGAACCAGCCTACGCCCAATCCGTCAGGAAAAAAGTCTTCGCCGTCCAGTGAGCGGGCAACCGTGCTGGGCGGCCTGGTGAAGGCCGAGTCGATGGTGCAGATTGCGCTGGCGCTGCCGCTCTCCACGATTATTGGCTGGGTCATTGGCGATGCGTTGGGGCGTCATTTCCATGCGGAATGGCCTGCCATTGTGGGCCTGATTCTTGGGGCTATTGCTGGCTTTGTGCAGATTGTGCGCATCGCCAATCAAGCCAATCGCAGCCATCTTTGAGCAAACGTTTTATGACCGTTACAGAATTGACCGACGACGATGTTCACCGCAGCCTGCGCCGCGCGCTCTGGCTGACCGGAGCGCTGGCGTTGGTTGCCACGCCGATGATCTGGGCAGGCTTGGGTTGGCGCAGTTGCGCGCTTTTTCTGGTCGGAGCGGCGATCTCTGGAACCGGAATTTATGAATGGCTGCAACTGATGGCTGCGCTGGTGGCCCGCATGGAAGTAGGCGAGGGTAATGCCGATACCAATACCAAGCCGCTTGGCCCGGTGATGGCGTGGTTTTTTCTGCGAATGGGACTGGCGATTGTGCTGCTCTATGGTAGTCTAAGAGGTCTGGACGGGTCGATTTACGCCCTTCTGGGCGGCTTGGCGCTTGGCCTGACGGCTCTTTTCATCGAGGCGCTCCGGTTGTTGTCTCGCTGGCGACGCTGAGCAAAATTGAAACAGACATAGAAGAACGGAAAGCACGCGACGTATGCCGCTTCAGCACTTTTTAGCTCATCTATTGAACCATCTCTTCGGCAGACCAGTCACGCATCTGCTGACGGCCATCGGTCTTCCTCCACTGCATCCGACTGCGCCCATCAATGGCACGTTCACGATGGAACTGCTGGCGTTCCTGATTCTGCTGGTTTTCTTTTTGATCGTGCGCGTCAGCATCAACGTGGAACGTCCCGGCACGGCGCAGCAGCTTGCGGAGATGGTGCAGGAATTTGTAGGGGGTCAGTCCGAGCCAATCATTGGGCACGGCTATGAAAAATTTGTCCCGTACCTCACGGCAATTTTGCTTTTCGTTGGTGTGAACAATCTGCTGGGCCTGCTGCCGGATGTGGACACGGCCACAGCAAATCCAGCGGTGCCGCTGGGACTGGCGCTGTTGACCTTTGCTTACTACCACTGGCAGGGCATCAGGGCGCAGGGGCCGGTGCATTACGCCAAACATTTTCTTGGCCCGTTGTGGTGGATCGCGCCGCTGATGCTGCCGATTGAGATCATCTCCCACATTGCGCGCGTGCTCTCGCTTACCCTTCGTTTGTACGCGAACATGTTTGCCAGCGATCTGCTGACGCTGATTTTTTTCTCGCTCTTTCCCTTCGCGCTGCCTGTGATTTTTCTTGGATTACATCTGGGCGTATCGTTGATTCAGGCGTATGTGTTTATGCTGCTGGCGACGATTTATATCGGCCAGGCAATCGCACACGCAGAAGAGGCATAGAAGTTTAAGTTTGGCTGGAGTCGCGCTTCCGCTCCAGTTGCAAGGCCTGTAAGCGTGAGGGTGCCAGCACGGTGAGCATCAACCACCCACTGACGGGAAATTCTAAGGAAGCATTGGAGCTTAGTATGCGTTCGTTACAAAATGTCTTTATGACGCTGTCGGTGCTGTGCATGGCCGTTCCAGCGTTTGCCCAGTCGGCGGGTGCCTCCAGCAACAGCCTGGTGCCGCTGGCTGCTGGAATCTCGATGGCCATTGCCTCCGGGCTTTGTGGAATTGGACAGGGTCTTGTGGTTGGTCCCGCCACAGGCGCGCTGGCCCGTAATCCAGGCGCGCGCCCAGGAATCTTTCTGTTCCTGGTTCTCGGCTTGGCATTTATTGAATCGCTGGCTTTGTTTACCTTTGCGATTATTCTGTTCAAAGTGAAATAAGATTCGGCAAAAATTTGTAGCAACAGAAACGGCCTCCGAGATGGAGGCCGTTTCTGTTGTACGAAGAAACGATTCTCAGCGAAGAAGATTGGGCTGCGTATGGACTTCCGCAGCATTGGTGCCAGAGCAGGGGAAGTACGTGGCCGCTCCAGCCTGTGCCAGCCGCAGCACTCGGTTGGGAATGATGCCAAGCACGAGGACAGCAGCAACCAGGATTGCAATGCCGAGTACGAAGGCAGGTTGCGCCGGGGCTTCGGAGATATCCTGTGCAGCATCGTAGGGTTGCATGTAGAGCTGCGAGAGAAACCGCAGATAGTAAAACGCCGCCAAGCCGCTGTTGAGCAAGCCAATCGTGACCAGAATCCATAGGCCAGAGTGCATCGCTGTGGTGAAGACATAAAACTTGCCAAAGAATCCGGCGGTGAAGGGAATTCCAATCAAGGACAGCAGAAAGATCGCCATTGCCGCCGAGGCGAGTGGATGCCGCTTGGCCAGACCTGCATAATCCTGCAAGTGGACGCGGCGCTCGTCATAGCCGGAAAGATAGCTGATGATGGCGAAGGCTCCAACATTCATGGCAGCGTAGGCGGCGGTGTAGAAACAAGCTGCGGCCAATCCGTCGGCGGAAAAGGCTGTGAAGGCCACCAGCAGATATCCGGCGTGCGCGATGGAGGAGTAGGCCAGCATCCGCTTTACGTTTCGCTGCGTCAGCGCTCCCAGATTACCGATGGTCATGGAGGCAACGGCCATGATCCACAACAGGGGAATCCAAATGTGGGACATGGTTCCAAACCCGGTGTAGGTGATGCGCAGCAGCACGGCAAAGGCAGCGGCCTTGGGCGCGGTGGACATGAATCCAACGACCGGCGCGGGCGCGCCTTCGTATACGTCAGGCGTCCAGACATGAAACGGCGCGGCAGAGACCTTAAATCCGAGGCCGATCAACATCATGCCCAGCGCGAGAGCGAGAAGCAGCGGCGAGGAACCCGACGCCACGCCCGTCGCGATGGAATGAATGTTGGTGCTTCCCGTCGCGCCGAAGCACAGAGCCACTCCGTAGAGGAAAAACGCCGTGGCAAAGGAGCCGAGCAGGAAATACTTGATGGATGCCTCTGCGCTGACGGCGCTGCGCTTGCGGTATCCGGCAAGGATGTAGGTGGAGATCGAAGAAATTTCCAAGCCGAGAAAGACCATCAGCAACTCGATGGCGCTGGTCATCAACATCATGCCGACGGCGCTGAAGAGAAGCAGCGCGTAGAACTCTCCGACATACGTCGAGTGACCCTCGAAATAATTCAAAGAGACCAGCAGCGTAACCAGAAGAATGCCGCCGATCAACAGATGGAAAAACACGCTGAAGGCATCTGTCTGGATGGTGTTGAAGAATGCTGTCCCGGCAGGCAGATGCAACTGCCACGCGCTGGCGGCGATTGCGGCCAGCGTACCCAACAGCGCAAAAATGCCCAGCGGCTTGCGGGATGTCTTCGCGGACAGCAGGGGTTCTGTCACCATCACCAGAACGCCAGTGAGCGTGAGCAAAATTTCAGGCAAGATGCGCAGTGCTGGAGAAACCGCTGTCATCGGAGGTTCGTCATCCTTGCATAGTTGGAAATGCGTGTCGTGATGGAAACAGGCGCAAAGCTGGGCGCGAATGCGGGCACAGTGGCATCAATGGCGCGCATCCAGTAGACGGAGGCAACGCCCATGACGAGCATCAGTGCAACCGTGGGCCAGAGCGCAAAGCGTTCGCGTCCGCTGATGTCGGCCTGCGTACCGGCGGCAACGAGTTTCGAGGGCGCGCCATAAAAGACTCGTTGCAACATCCACAGCATGTAGGCCGCGCTCAAAATCACGCCGAGCGTTGCGGTGGACGCAAGTCGAGGATGTGTTTGGAAACTGCCGCTCAAAATCATAAATTCGCCGACGAAGCCATTGAGAATCGGCAGGCCAATCAAAGACAGCGCAGTGATGACGAAGAGCGTCGCAAGTCCGGGAAGTTTTTTCGCAATGCCACACAACTGCGCCATGTCATAGGTTGCGTAGCGCTCATACAGAATTCCCAGCAACATGAAGAATGCGCCTGCGGAGACGCTCTCGCTGAGAATCTGATAGACCGCGCCATCCATGCTGGCAGCGGTGAAGGCGTAGATGCCCAGCACGCAAAAGCTGAGCGCTCCCAGCGTCGCGTAGGCGGCCAGGCGTTTCAAATCTGTTTGCACCAGCGCGAGCAACGAGCCATAAAGGATGCCGATGACGCCGAGCGCGACCATCAGAGGCGCGATGTGCGCCGCCTGGTCAGGAAAAAGTCCAACGTGAAAACGGAGCAGGGAATAGAGGCCCAGCTTTCCTGCCAGAATCATCGCAATGGCGGTGGGCGCTTCGCTGATGCCATCCGCCAGCCATGCGTGGAGCGGGAAGATTGGAACTTTAACAGCAAAGGCCAGCAGGAATGCCAGCGATGCCAGCCACAGTCCCGTGGCATTTGCGCCCGTAGCGAGGGTGTGCATTTGCGATTGCAGTAGAACGAAATCGAAGGTTCCCGTTTTAGCGTAGAGCCAGAGAATCGCCACCAGCAGAAGCGCAGATGGAATGAAAGCGTATAGGAAAAACTTGATGGCTGCGGCGCGTCCGTTCTTGCGGCCAAAGATGCCGATGAGCAGCGTGATGGGGATGAGTGACAGCTCCCAAAATGCGTAGTAGAGCATCAGATCGAGCGACACAAAAATGCCGAACATCGCGGTCTGCTGCAATAAAAACAGCGAGTAAAATTCGCGTTGATGGTGGTCAATCACACGCCATGAGACCAGAACTCCAAGCGGCGCGAGAAAGCCGACCAGCACCACCAGCCAGAGCGACAGGCCATCAATGCCAACATGGTAATGAATCGCAGGCGTGGCAATCCAAGGGAGATTGCAGGCGAATTGAAATCCGTGCCGCGCTGTGTCAAAGTGCGCGGGTAGATGCAGGGTGAGCAGAAAAATAAAGAGCGTAAATAACAGCGTGAACGCAGGAAGCAGACGCTTCGGCAGAAGCGTGACCATGCCCGCGCCTGCCACGGGCAGGAAGGTGATGAGAGTGAGAATGCTTGCGTTCAACACGAAATCCTTCCCCAGAAAATTTCCTCTGGACACCTAGATGCAATGTGCCAGATAAAACACAAAAATCAATACCAGCGCCGCTCCCATTGCCAACCAGCCTGCGTAGGAGCGGATATTGCCTGACTGCATCCGTCGAACGATAGAGCTAAATCCCGAAGCGCCACTTGCCAATGCCACGCCAGAACCATCGACGATGCCAGCATCCACGCCGCGCCATAAAACAACGCGGGAGATAGCCAGAAGCGGACGAACGATAATTGCGCCATAGAGTTCGTCGATCCAATACTTGTGCAACAGCAGCGCGTGGAGCGCGGAACACTTTTGCGCCATTCGCTCCGGCAGTTTTGGATTTCGGTGATAGAGAATATCGGCGAGCAACCATCCCAGAAGCGCTATCAACATCGAGAGACCCGCTAACATCCGCTCCATGCCTGCCGATGCGCTGGACATTACAACCGGAGCGGCAGCAGCGGAAGCGCCAAAGACAGGATCAAGAAAGTGAGCGAAAGAATCGTGTCCGCCGAGCGCCTCAGGCCAGCCCATCCAGCCGCCGACAAGTGAAAGCACGCCAAGAACAATCAATGGCAGCAGCATCGTCCAAGAGCTTTCGTGTACGCCGTGGCCGCCGTGTTCTGCGTGCTCTTCGTTGTATCGCGCCGAACCGAAAAATGTCAGATACCAGAGCCGAAACATGTAGAACGAAGTCAGCCCCGCAGTGACGAGACCAATGCCCCAGAGCAGCTTGCCCAAGTAAAGGGAATGCAGGACGCTTGCGTTGAAGACGGCGAAGAGGATCGCATCTTTGCTGAAGAATCCTGCGAAGGGAAAAAATCCGCAGATGGCAAAGACGGCGGCGGTCATCGTCCAGAAGGTGACGGGAATTTTTTTACGCAGGCCGCCCATCGCGCGCAAATCCTGCTCGCCGCCCAGCGCGTGGATGACGCTGCCTGCGGCAAGAAATAGCAATGCCTTGAAAAAGGCGTGCGTGACCAGATGAAAGATGGCCGAGGAGTAAGCGGCAACACCGCAGGCCAGAAACATATATCCAAGCTGCGAGACCGTCGAGTAGGCCAGCACGCGTTTGATGTCGGTTTGCACGATGCCGATGGTCGCGGCAAAGATCGCTGTAGCTGCGCCGATAATCGCCACCACGCCGAGAGCCAGCGGTGAGCGGTCAAAGAGCACATGCGTGCGCGCCACCATATAGATGCCCGCAGTGACCATCGTGGCGGCGTGGATCAGCGCGGAGACGGGCGTTGGCCCCTCCATCGCGTCGGGCAGCCAGATGTAGAGCGGAATCTGCGCGGATTTTCCTGTCGCTCCCAGAACCAGAAGCAGGGCAATGGTCGTGAGCACGCCGCCTTGCATGGCTGGATGCGCGGCAATGGCTCCAAAGATGGAAGTAAAGCTGAGCGTGCCGAAATGCGCGACGAGCAGAAATATGGCCAGCAGAAATCCAAAGTCGCCAATGCGGTTGACGATGAAGGCTTTTTTGCCAGCATCGGCTGCGGAATCTTTGTTGTAGTAAAAGCCGATCAACAGATAGGATGCGAGTCCCACTCCCTCCCAGCCGACGAAGAGCAGCAGAAAGTTTTCTGCCAGCACCAGCGTGAGCATAAAAAACAGGAAGAGGTTCAGGTACGCAAAGAATCGCCAGTAGCCTTCTTCGTGGGCCATGTAGCCGACGGAGTAAAGATGAATCAGAAATCCTACGCCGGTGACGACCAGCAACATGATGAGCGTCAAGGGATCGAGCAGGAAGGAAAAATCCACCTGAAAGCCGTGAATGGCGATCCACGGCGTAGCGAAGGACTCCACATGGGGAAGCGCCAGAGAGCGGAACTGTGCTGCGATCCAGAGAACCTGCGCAAAGGCTGCGCCGGAAAACAAGAGAGCAACCGACGTGACCAGCGTCTTTGGAAGACGACGGCCCAAGGTTCCATTCCACAGGAAACCCGCGAGTGGAAGCAGCGGCAACAGCCAGAGATGCATGTTGGTCGTCATAGTTTCATCAGGTTGATCTGGTCAACGTTCAAGGTTTCGCGTGAGCGGAAGACGGCAATAATGATGGCGAGTCCAACGGCGGCCTCCGCAGCGGCCACCACCATAACAAAGAAAACAAAAATCTGGCCGCTCACCTGATGCCAGTGGTGCGCGAAAGCAACAAAAGCAAGATTCACTGCGTTCAGCATCAACTCAATGGACATGAAAATGCTGATGATGTTTCGCTTGATGAGAAATGCGCCGACCCCGATGGAAAAGAGGGCTGCGCTCAGGACGAGATACCAGGAGATCGGGATCACGAGGCTAGTGTTCCTTTCGAGCCAGGACAACAGCGCCCAGGATGGCTACCAGAATCAGCACCGAAGTGACCTCAAATGGCAGCAGTAAATCACGGAAGAGCACGCGGCTCAGGTCACTGGTGGAGACAATGAAACCACCCAGTTGCGCCGAGCCAAGATTTTTTGTGAGCGAAAGAAAGATGGAGGCCAGAATTGCAAACAGCGCCAGCACGCCGGGAATGCCTGCCAGATATGCGACGCGGCTGCCATGCGTGCGTTCTTCTGCGCCCACATTCAACAACATGATGACAAAGACAAAGAGAACCATGATCGCGCCGGAGTAGACAATGATCTGCGCGAGGGCAAGAAACTCCGCGCCCAGCAATAGATACAACACTGCGAGCGAGGTCATCACCACGATCAGAGAGAGCGCGCTATTGATGGGGTGTCGCTGGAAAAGCAGATTCAAAGCGCCCGCGAGACAGAGACCAGCGAAGATGAGAAACAAGACTAGATGCATACAATTCGCTCAGTGGTGAAAGCCTGGCGCGAAGAAACCGCACTCATCCTCCACTCCACATTGTAAAGCACGTACATTCACGCCCCTGATTCACTAACCGCGAATGGCCAGCACCAGACTCGTGACAATAATGTTTGCCAGCGCCAGGGGCATAAGAACCTTCCAGCCAAAGCCCATGAGTTGGTCATACCGAAAGCGTGGCAAGGTGCCGCGCACCCAAATGTACAAAAATAGAAAAAAGAAAACCTTGGCCACGAACCATGCAACTGGCAACAGCGCCTGCACGATAGGGCCACCGATTACTGGAAGCAGATGGCCAAAGGGACTCGACCAGCCGCCGAGAAACAGCAGGGTGGCCACACACCCAACGGTAATCATGTTGGCGTATTCAGCCATAAAAAACATGGCAAATTTCATCGAACTGTATTCGGTGTGATAGCCGCCGGTCAGTTCCGTTTCCGCCTCAGGAAGATCGAATGGCGTGCGGTTGGTCTCCGCATAGGCGGCGATCAAATAAATGAAGAATGCCACAAACTGGAAGCCGCCGAATATATTCCAGGAGCGCATTCCGTGCGTGCTTTGGATATTCACAATATCGCGCAGGCGCAATGATCCTGCGCGCAGCACAACCCCCACCAGGGAGAGTCCAAGCGCCAGTTCGTAGCTAATCATCTGCGCGGTTGCGCGCACAGATCCCATCAGGGAGTATTTATTGTTGGAGGCCCATCCAGAAAGCGCGATTCCATACACGCCCACTGAAGTGACGGCAAGAAGCACCAACAGGCCAATGTTGAGGTCGGCGATTTGAAAGAGATCGACGCCATGCACGCGCAGCGCGGCTCCGAAGGGAATGACGCTGATGGAAATGAGCGCGCACCCAAGAGCAATCATCGGCGCGAGAAGATAGAGCGGTCGATACACTCCCGACGGAATAATATCTTCCTTCAGAAAGAGCTTGATTCCATCCGCCAGGGGCTGAAACAGTCCGAAGGGGCCGACTCTCGATGGCCCCCAGCGGTTCTGAATGCGCCCAACGACCTTGCGCTCCAGCAGCACGGTATAGGCCACGGAGGTCAGCAGGATCACAGTAACAATGGCGACCTTCAGCAGGCTCAGTAAGACGAAAAGTAAAAGTGTATTCACGTTTGTACGCTATGTTTTTCTCGTGTTGCGATGCGGTTAATTCGCCGCGACCAAAATTTCTTTGTTGCGCGAATCATGGACTTCTGTCAATTTGCTGCTGTAACGGCCCATTGTCCCTGACGTAAACAGCGTGTCCATTGAGGGCAGCACGCCATCGGGCCGTTGCGAAAGATTCGATATCTGGACGAGCGCATTGTTCTTGCTCGTCGCCTGTACATGCTGATCGTTGCCGGCGAAAAGTTCCAAACGAGAAAAGCTGTAGCTGGGGATCAGTCGCTGGATTTCATCCAGCAGCGCGCTGGGATCGAATGGACTCAGCTTTGGCTCAAGATTCTGCGCCGCCAGCCAGACCGCGTGGCGATCCGCTTCGCCCGATTGCGCGCCACGCGATTGCCCCATGTCGGCGCGTGTTCCCTGTCCGAAGGGAACGAGAGCATGAACGTCTGCGCCCATCGTGTCGGCAAGGCGAACGATCAACTCCAAATCAGTGCGAACCCCGGCGCGGTCTGCGGCTTTCCTCACAAGCTGCAAATCGCCGTAGGTGTTGGTAACCGTTCCTGCTTTCTCGTAGAGGTTCGCAATCGGCAGAACAACATCGGCAAGGAGCGCAGTTTCGGTGAGGAACATATCCTGCACGATGAGGAAGGTATTTTTCAAGCTGGCTGCGGCAACGCCATAACGATGTACGGGATTGGAGCCGACCACGTAGAGCGCCGCGAGATTTCCCCGCGCCGCCACGTCGAGCATCGACGGCAAATCAAGTCCGGGAGCAGCAGGGAAGCGCTCGCCATATTCCGTGGCGAAGGCTCCGGGCTGTTGCACCGGAACGTAGCCCGGCAGCATGTCGGGATACAGGCCCATGTCGGCTGCGCCACGCGAATTTACATAGTCGCCGAGACAGGCAAATTTTGTGTCGGGCAGCGACAAGCCATAGCGAACAAGAGCTTCGATGGCCGCGCCGCGCAACTCTGAGCCAAAGATGACGAGCAAATTCGGCTCCGTGGCGAGAGTTTCGCGCAGCGCCGTCGCTTCTGCGCCGAAGATGGAATTTTCTTCGCCAGCGAGGAAGCGCGTGAAGGCGCTGTAGTTCTCGGCGGAGATTTTCAGGAAGCTCGTGGCTTGCCGACGCAGCTTGATTTCCTGATGGTTGACGACATAAATGCGCGCGCGATTGTGGCGAACATTAGTACGCAGATTCCAGGCGAGCATTGGATGCTGTTCCGTGGGATCGCCTCCGATCAAAAGAATCGCCGGAGCCGTTTCTGCCTCGCGCAGGCTTGCCGCGCGCTGCTCTTGTCCCGCAAGCGCTTTGGCAAAGCTGACGTAGTCTGCGGTGCGATGGTGATCGATATTGTTGGTGCCCAGAACGCTGCGCGCAAATTTTTGCAGCAGGTAGGATTCTTCATTCGTCGCGCGGTTGGAGCCAATGACTCCGATCTGCTCTCCACCGCGTGTGTCGCGAATCTCATGTAAACGCTGCCCCGCAAAGGTAAGTGCCTCCTCCCAACTGGCGGGGACGAGCTTGCCTTCCGCATTGCGCAGGAGTGGTTGCGTCAGGCGATCTTTGTGATTGGCAAAGTCGAAGGCGTAGCGACCCTTGACGCAGAGAAAATCTCCGTTGATGCCGCTTTTGTCGCGGTTGTCGCCGCGAATAATCTCCATGCCGTCACTACTGCTGCGCAGCCCCAACGTGGTCTTGCAGCCATCGCCGCAATGCGTGCAGATGGTGCTGACGTGGGTCATCTCCCAGGGCCGCGTTTTGTAGCGATAGGTGTCCGAAGTTAACGCGCCCACGGGACAGATGTCGATGCACATGCCGCACTCTTCGCAATCCAGATGATCGCCGCCATTGGGAGCAATGACGGAGCTGACACCGCGATTCTGCACTCCCAGCGCCCAGACATCCATGCCCTCGCCGCAGACGCGCACGCAGCGATAGCAGAGAATGCAGCGCGGGCGATCAAAGTAAACGACGGGCGACCACTGCTGTTCCTCGCGATGATTTTTTACATCGACAAAGTTAGAGTCTGCCGCGCCGTATTTGAAGGTCATGTCCTGCAATTCGCACTCGCCGCCTGCATCGCAGACCGGGCAATCCAGCGGATGATTCGCCAGCACCAGTTGCAGCATCGCCTTGCGCGATTGCTTGATCTCGTCGGTATCCGTGGCGACAATCATGCCCTCGGCAACGGGCGTGGTGCAGGCCGTTTGCAGCTTGGGAATTTTTTCAATCCGCACGACGCACATGCGGCAGGCCGCTTGCAACGACAGCCCAGGATAGTAGCAGAAGGCTGGGATTTCGATTCCGGCCTTGCGGCAGGCATCAATCAACAATGTGCCCGCAGGCGCGGTGATTTTTTTGCCATCGACTGTGAGAGTTACATCCGCCATACATCCAATCTCTTTCTTGCAACGCGCCATTGGCGCACTGCGAACCTATACGAGTACGGATTCCTGCATCTTCTGTTTTGCATACGCGCAGGGTTTGCCGTTTAGATGATCTTCAAACTCCTGCCGGAATTTTTTGACGAACGCGATGGTCGGCATGGCCGCTGCATCGCCAAGCGGGCAGAAGGTGCGGCCCAGCATGTTCTCCGCCAGATAGCGAATGTTGTCGATGTCTTTGGCAACACCCGCGCCTGCGTGAAAGCGCGTCAACGTTTTTTTCAACCAGTCTGTACCCTCGCGGCAGGGAATGCACCAGCCACAGCTTTCATGCTGATAGAACTTGATGGTGCGCAGCGCAAACTCCACCATGCAGACCGTTTCGTCCAACACAACCACGCCGCCGGAGCCGAGCATACTGCCCGCCTTGCCGACCTGATCGAAGTCCATGCCAATGTCGATTTCATTGGGTAGCAGCACGGGAGTAGACGATCCGCCCGGCACGACGGCCTTCAACTGCCGTCCGCCGCGAATGCCGCCGCCAATTTCATAAATCATTTTCTTCAGGTTGTAGCCCATTGGCAGTTCGTACACGCCGGGGCGCTCGACATGGCCGCTGAGGCAGAAGAGGCGCGTGCCGCCGTTACGCTCCGAGCCAATCTTGGCGTAAGCTTCGCCGCCCATGCGCAGCACATGCGGCACCGTGGCAATGGTCTCGGCGTTGTTGATAACCGTCGGGCCACCATAGAGGCCGACAACAGCCGGGAAGGGTGGCTTGATGCGCGGAATGCCGCGTTTGCCTTCGAGCGATTCCATCAGCGCCGACTCTTCGCCCACCTCATACGCGCCTGCGCCGGTGTGGGAGATGATGTCGAAGTCAATCTGCGAGCCAAAGATACCTTTGCCTAAAAATCCTTTGGCATAAGCGTCGGCGATGGCCTTCTCCATGATTTCCAGCAGGTAGCGATACTCACCGCGCAGATAGATGAAGCCCATCTTTGCGCCGATGGCGAGACCCGCAATGATGGTGCCTTCAATGACGGTGTGCGGATCATGCAGAAAAATCAGATGATCTTTGCAGGTGCCCGGCTCGCTTTCATCGCCGTTGACCAGTACATACTTTGGCTTCTCGGATTGCTTGGGCACGAACGACCATTTCATGCCAGTCGGGAAGCCAGCGCCGCCGCGCCCACGCAGGCCAGAGGTTTTCATTTCGGCGATAACCCAGTCCGCGCCTTTTTCCACGGCAGTTCGCGCAGCCTGATAGCCGTCCAGTTCAATGTAGCGTTCGATGTCTGTTGCGCCTTTGCCAAAGCGGCTGGAGACAATTTTTACTTCTTCGGGATGGGAGACAAGTGTCGGCATAAGGTGTCGTTATTTTCCCGCTTGCTTGCGATATTGATCCAGCACTGCGTCCATCGCATCCGCAGTCAGGTTGTCGTGGAAGTCGTAATTGACCTGCACGGCGGGTGCCCAGCTACAGGCTCCGATACATTCAACTTCTTCGAGAGAAAAAACTCCATCGGGCGTTGTTTCTTTGTGGCCGATGCCGAGATGTTCCTTGCAATGCTCGAAGAGTTCCTGGCCGCCGCGCAACATGCAACTAATGTTCGTGCAGACCTGCACATGATATTTGCCGACAGGCTTGGTGCGTAGCAGCGAATAGTAGCTGAGCACGTTGCGAACATCCAGCGGAGTGATGCCGATGCGACGGGCAATCTCTTCGATGGCAGCATCGGTCACATATCCCTGCTCATCCTGCGCGTAGAGCAGCATGGGGATCAGCGCAGAGCGACGCGCGGGATAAAGCGCAACCAGTTTGTCGAAGCGGGCCGCCAGTTCCGAAGAAAAAATTGTCGGGGCTTTCATTGGAGCTTCAGTTGTCATGCGCGGCTCTCCGTTCCCTGTAGCGGATGCAGGCGTCGTTCGACGGCAGCTTCCAGTTCCAATGACTCTTCTTCTTCGTCGAAACGAAGCAGACCTTCGCCAGTGAATTCATATCGGCCATGCGCGGTGTATCCGCCTGGATTTGTGGCGGAGATATGCCATGTCCCCGCTCCACTTGCATCGGGAGCAGTCCAGCGGAGCGTGCCTCGACGGTTCTGAATGGTCATGGTATTTGCGTTGGTTGCGCGAACCGACCATCCATCACCGGGTTGGGCAATGGAGTGCATGGAAACATGCGATGTGAGCAGGGAGCGCAGGGAAATCCACATCTCTGCGGCAAGGCTGGAATCGGCAATCGTCATGGTTGCAAGGCTCACCGATCAATCTCCCCCAGCACAATGTCGATGGAGCCAATGATGGCGACGACATCGGCCAGCAAACGGCCCACGCACATGGTTTCCAGCGCTTGCAGCGTGGTAAAAGTTGGATTGCGCATGTGGACGCGATACGGCTTGGCCGTGCCATCGCTGACCACAAAATATCCCATCTCGCCACGCGGAGATTCAATGGCCTGATACACCCGGCCTGCGGGAACGGCAAAACCCTCGGTGACAATTTTGAAGTGATAGATCAGCGCTTCCATCTGCGTCTTCATCTTTTCACGATCCGGCAGCACGACCTTTGGCGCATCCGCCTTGATAGGGCCTTCGGGCAATCCATCGAGCGCCTGCTGCGCGATCTTGATCGACTCGCGCATCTCTTGCAGCCGGACAACGTACCGCGACCACACATCGCAGCCGTTGGAGATCGGAACCTTGAACTGAAATTTCTCGTAGCTGGAGTAGGGCATGTCGCGACGCAAATCCCAATCCACGCCGCTGGCCCGCAACGGCGGCCCGGTCACGCCAAAAGCAATGGCATCCGCCGCGCTTAGGAGGCCAACGCCCTGCGTTCGCTGTATCCAAATGGGATTGCCGCTGAGCAGGTTTTCATACTCGTCGATCTTCTCTGGCAGCATCTTCAAAAGATTCTGCACGCGACCGTAAAAATCGAGTGGTGGTTCCAGCGACAAGCCTCCAATGCGAAAGTAGGAGGTCATCATGCGCTGGCCAGCGACGCAATCGAAGATGCGAAGAATCTCCTCGCGTTCGCGGAAGCAATACAGAAACACGGTGAGCGCGCCCACATCCATCGCGTGGCTGCCGAGCCAGACCAGGTGGGAGTTCAGTCGCGTCAATTCCGACAGCAGGACGCGCAGCCACTGCGCACGGTCGGGAATCTCCAGATCAAGCAGCTTCTCGACGGCCAGGCAGTAGCACAGATTGTTGGCCATCGGGCTAAGGTAGTCGATGCGATCCGTGAGCGGCACCACCTGCTGATAAAACTTTGCCTCGCAGGTCTTCTCGATGCCAGTGTGCAGGTAGCCGATGTCTGGCGTGAGGCGAACGACAATCTCGCCGTCAATCTCCAGTACCAAACGCAGCACGCCATGCGTCGAAGGATGCTGCGGCCCCATGTTCAGGATCATGGTGCGATCCAGAGGAGCTTCCACCGGGAGCGGCGCGGTTAGTATTTCCGACATCAGCGATAGCCCTCCACGGGAAAATCCTTGCGTAGCGGGTGAGCGCCGAAGTCCTCCGGCAGCAGGATGCGGCGCAGGTTGGGATGGCCGTCAAAGCGCACGCCAAACAGGTCAAAGACCTCGCGCTCATAAAAATTTGCCGCAGGCCAGATCGAGGTGATGCTGTTCAGGGAAGCATCCGCTGCGTCGACTGGAACGCAGAGCCGAAGACGCTCTTTGAGCGCGTGCGAAAGAATGTGATAGGTCACCTGAAAACGGGGCTGCGCCGGATAGCCATCCACGCAGGTGACATCCGCAAGAAAGTTGTATCCCGCTGCCTGCACGGCCCGGCAGACATTGACGATTTCTTCTCTTGCAACGGTGAGCGTCAGTTCTTTGTGATCGAAGGCTGCATCCAGAATGGCGTTGGGGAATTGCTGCTGAAGAGTGGTGATCGCCCGGTTTTCCGCGTGAGAGGCGAGGACTGCGTTTTTTTCCGCTACAGATGCCATGTACTTAGAGATCCGCCTTATCTTTGGACCATTCGAGGATGCCTTTTTTCCAGATATAAAAAAATCCGACCAAAACAAATCCTACATACACCAGCATCTCCCAAAAGCCAAAGAAGCGGGAACCGGTGGTGGCTGGCAGTTTGCGATAGATGACCGCCCAGGGCAGCATGAAGACGGCCTCAACATCGAAAAGGATAAACAGCATGGCCACCATATAGAAGCGAACGGAGAAGCGTCCGCGCGCATCACCCTGAGCGACCATGCCGCATTCGTATGCCGCTAGCTTTACTTTGGAGTTGCGATGTCGTCCGATGAACCAGGAAGCCGCAATGATGAAGCCAGCCAGGCCGACGGCGGCAAGAATCTGCATCAGCAACGGAATGTAGTTCCACATATAGGCGGGCTTGTTCATGCGCGGTTCCGTCAGGCGCTCCCTTGCTTTTCTGCGTCCTAGCTCGACTTTAAGTTTCCCACGCGGCAGTGTCAAGCAAC
Source organism: Acidobacteriota bacterium (assembly GCA_021810625.1). Classification (GTDB taxonomy): domain Bacteria; phylum Acidobacteriota; class Terriglobia; order Terriglobales; family Acidobacteriaceae; genus JAJZIJ01. The sequence goes on along the minus strand of JAJZIJ010000001.1, from coordinate 78,644 downwards.
GCGCTGATTGGGTAGTGTCCTAATTTCATCCCTGCTCCTTAGGGCGCTTGAATATGGCGTGGTATATCCAAGGATTAGCAACTGAAATGTCCTGACAGTCAGAGGGAGATGTGGATGGATGTGCGGGCATTAGAGACACAAGCTCCCACCCGTCATTTCCCTCCATTTCCAGCATGAATCGGATGATGTCGCAACTCCTGGCTGCCCCCGACAGACGAGTTCCTGTGATTACCTCGCGAAGGACTGCATCCGCCACGCTTTCATATTCCGTGTTGAACGTGATGACGCGGTATTCCCAAACCATTCCCAAATCCTCAACTTTCCACTGCGCCGGCTAAGATGCTGCGAATCCACGCTGATACGGTTTGTTTGCTGGCTCTTGCTGCGGCTTCTACTCGCTTCCGGTCTTCTGGATTGAACCGCACGGGAACAATCTGGCCCTTGGCATCTGCTTTCGTCAGCCGTGGACGTCCGGGCTTCTTAGGCTTCCGCTTCGATGTCTGCATTGACTCTTAGCTCCTGCGCGATTTGCTTATCTGTATTGAGTACGTTCGCCATAAATCCCCACTGGAATAACTGTATTACAAATACACTGTATATGTCAAGCGTTTTTGTGTTACATTTTCATTATTATGCTGAAATGGCTGATAGTTGGGCTGAGCGTCGGTCTGATTGGGGCAACTACATACGTGGCCTCCCAGCAGCAGGTATGCGGCGCAACCCCCAAGCGAAACAATTGCCAGTACTGCTGTAATGCGTGTCCCTCTGTCGTCGGAATGTCCCCCCAGGTAGGAAAAAATCAGAGCGGTAACGACGCAAATAAGCCTAAGCCCTGCACGCAATGGTGGTACGAACTCTTTGCATGGCCCGAGGGGTTCACTGGATGTGCTCTTTTTCTCACTCTTTGCGCGATCATGTGGCAGAGTGGAGAAACTGCGAAATCCGTTGAAACCTCTGTAAAATCGCTGGCCCTTCAGGAAAAAACATCCAAGCAACAATTGCGAGCTTACGTGACCATCTCGAAGGCCTATGCGATTTTCCATGACGACGCGAGGAGCGTTGAGTTTTACGTGGGGTTTCGTAATTGCGGTCAAACTCCTGCGTATAAGTTCGAAGGAATATCCCGCTCTGGACTTAGCGTTCATCCGGTTCCAGACCAAGCCGAATCGATCCGAAACCACCATAAGTCTGTCGGAATCATCGGCGCTGATGGTCTCTATCACATCAAAGTTTGGTCGAATCCCAGTCTGGACCTCTCTCTCGATGACCTGATCCGGGACATATCCCGACCTCATGCAGTGATTTACATAGAGGGGAAATTCACCTACGAGGATATTTTTGGGGATGTGCACAATCTTCATATCCAGCAGATTGCGGGAGGGCCGTCGAGAGTCAGAGGCACAACCATGAAAGACAAGGTTGGACAAAAGTCCTTTACGCTCTCCTATGATTCCCAAGGAAACTATGCAGATTAGCAGTCCTAAAATCCAATCCAAATTAGGACACTACCCGCCGATTGCAAATTCTCTCTCTGCGGAAAGTTGCCGACTTGCCGTGCAAATTGGGCAACAGTATTTCCGCGCTGCCTTGCGCTGTCCATGATTCCCATTTTGAAGCGCAATGCGCGGTGTCCCATTTTAGGATTTCAGCTCTGGCATTTCGCCATTTTTATGCTGCGCCAGATCGCTTTATGTCAGATAAAGGAATCAGGGAAAGCGCGCATGACCCCACAGGAATTTGCCGCGACAGGATATCCAGAATCCATGCAGAATACGTTTGCAGCGCCCACGCCACATGTAAACTCCACCGTTCTTAATGCCCGCTCCGGGGTGCTGCGTGGTCGTCGTCGAATCACCAGAGAAGCGGGGCGCGCTCTGGAATGTATCGGCCACGCCGCCGATTATTTGCTGGATGGATATATTCAGCATGGGCCTGCCAGAGAGCTATTGCACGGCCATTCGGCGGAGATGGAAGCGATTCGCCTGCTGGTACAGGCAAGAAATCGCATTCTGGAATCTCTGGAGATTGTGGAGCCGGTGCATCGGCGTTTCTGGAATGCTGTTCTTCGCCGCAGACCTGTACCCACGATGGTCTCTCTCGGCCTGCAATAATCTTTTGCGGCTTGCAATAAACTGGAGAGCATGAACCTGCTCATCAACGGGCGCGCGCGCGTCTTTGCCGAACTTGATTCCGACCCAAGCCTGTCCCATCTGATCGATCTGCTGCAACTGAAACCCGACCGCGTGGCCGTGGAGCATAATGGAGCCATTGTCGCTCGCGCCGCGTGGAAGGAAACGCTGCTGCAAGCAGAGGACAAGCTGGAAATTGTGCAGTTTGTTGGCGGCGGCAGGTAGGCCTGGCTACTGCCCGAAGATCAGCAGCCCAAATAGAAAGACCCACAAAATTCCCATCACATGCCAGTACCACGCGGCGCAATCGACGGCAATTTGGCGGACTTCAATGCGTTTCGCCAGAAACAGGGTCAACCCTGCGGCGGCCAACGCCAGCACGCCCAGCAGCAGATGTAGCGCGTGGGTGGCCGTAATCATATAAAAAAAGTGGCTGCTGGGGTTGGAGGCGTAAAACACGCCTTCCGTGTTGAGCTGCGACCAGGCAATCCACTGGCCGGCGAGAAATAAACCGCCCAGCGCGGCGGTCGCAATCAACCACGGGGCTGCCCGTCGAACCACAGGCTTGCCCAGGCCCAACCATTCTTCCATCACGTCCATCTCGCGAAATAAATGGCGGCGCGTCCTCTCCATCGTCACGCTGCTCAGCAAAAGCAGCGCGGTGTTGATCCAGAGGATCGGCGGCAGGGAAAAAGGTTTGGAGTCTAAAAGGTAGGTGTCGCCAGCGTGGATGCGTCCCGCGTGTTGCTGCACGTAAAACGCCAGGACGAGCGCAGCAAAGAACATGACATCACCCACCAGCGCAAAGAACAATCCTAGGCGATAGCGTCCCAGCAGTTCTCTTGGGCCACGCCGTCCCTGCGGACGCTTGTCCCAGTTTTCGCCGTCGCCACCGCCGCCGGTGGGGCGATGGTGGACGGGTGGTTTTCCGCCGATCCCTGGGTATTTACGCTCCGTATCGACCGGAACGCGAGTGATGGTGGCTGGCATACAAATTCGCCCTCCGACACTGCCAGTCTACTCCTCTTCGACGGCGGGCGCGTGTAACAATCTGCGCGTTATGGCTGGTCGGTGGTCTTCTGGCGCGAGGATGATCCGAAACGGGAAGCGGCGAACTCCTCAACCATCTGCACGAAGTAGCGATGCACGCGGCGGTCTGCCGAAAGTTCAGGATGAAAGGTTGCGGCCAGCAGATGTTTCTGCCGCACCAGAACAGGGAAGCCATCGCGCTCGGCCAGAATCTCCACGTCCTTGCCAGTCTTTTGAATGCGCGGCGCGCGAATGTAGACCATCTCCAGCGGGCCGCCGGGCAGGGAGGTCTCGCCTATTTGAATGCTGCTGTCCACCTGCCGGCCATAGGCATTGCGCTCGACGGTGGCATCCAGAACGCCAAGGCTCGCCTGCGCGGGTTGCAGCACTTCCTTCGCCAGCAGAATGCAGCCCGCGCAGGTGCCAAAGGTGGGATGGGTTGCAACGTACTCGCGCAGGGAATCGAGCAGACCTTCGCGCTCCAGAAATTTCAGAAAGGTTGTAGACTCGCCGCCGGGAAGAATGAGGCCTTGCGCGTTGGTAAGCTCCTGCGGCGCGCGAACAAGTTTAGGCGTAGCTCCAACATCGGCCAGCGCCTGGGCGTGAGCATCGTAGTCGCCTTGCAGGGCAAGCACGCCAATGGTGAGAGAGTTTTGCATGGTCGTTTCAGCGCAGCGGGAACGCGCAGCCTACCAGCCGCGTGTTTGCAGCAGAGCTTCCGGTTCCAGCGCGGAGACGGCCAGTCCCTTCATTGCGCCGAGACATTCTTCGCTGGTCTCGGCCAGCACCTTGACATCGTTGTAGAAGGTGGTGGCGCGAACAATGGCGCGTGCGCGTGCCTCGGCCTCCTTCGGAGCAGCCAAAGTGCACGAATCGCTCATAAAAATTCCAGAGCCGACAAAGACAGCTTCCGCGCCAAGCTGTCGCATTAGGGCGGCGTCGGCGGGCGTGGCAATGCCCCCGGCAGAAAAATTTGGCACAGGCAGCTTGCCAGTCCTGGCAACCATGCGGACAAGTTCATACGGCGCGCGATGTTCCTTGGCGGCGGCGTAGAGTTCCTCTTCGCCCAGAACGGTCAGCGCGCGCATGTCCTTCACAATCTGCCGCATGTGCTTGACCGCGTGGACAACATCGCCCGTGCCCGCCTCGCCCTTGGTGCGGATCATCGCTGCGCCCTCGGCAATGCGCCGCAGCGCCTCGCCCAGATCGCGCGCTCCGCAGACGAAGGGAGTTTTGAAGGCGTGCTTGTCTACATGGTGCAGTTCATCTGCTGGAGTCAAAACTTCTGATTCGTCGATAAAGTCCACGCCCAACTCCTGCAAGACCTGCGCCTCGGCAAAGTGGCCGATGCGACACTTCGCCATTACAGGAATGGAAACAGTGTGCATAATTTCTTTGATGATCTTTGGCGAAGCCATGCGGGCCACGCCGCCCTCGGCGCGAATCTGTGCAGGCACGCGCTCCAGCGCCATCACCGCTACGGCTCCAGCCTTCTCGGCAATCTCCGCTTGCTCGGCGTTGATGACGTCCATGATGACGCCGCCCTTGAGCATCTCGGCCAAGCCGATCTTGAGGCGCAATCCATTGCTGCCGTTATTGTTAGCACTGTTGCCGATGTGTTCTGCCATGATCGTTCTCCTGCGAACCTCTCGCTCGTGTCGGTATCTGTCTATTTTAGCAAGAATGCAGCAGTGCCCTATTCAAGCTTGCTTTTGGTGGCTTGAGTGGGATGGAACGCGAAGAGATAAACTTCTCTGTAAAGCGAATCCAATCGCAGGGAGCACCCGTGATCTTGCGGGCGATCCCTTCCCATCAGACAAGCATAGGAAAAGCGCAACCGAAAATTCTCACCCAATCGGGTCGAGGGGCGAATTCGACTCAATGCAAACACCACCTGCGTCCATAGATCGAAATGAGAGAATATCCGGCTGCTGATACGCAGTATCCAAGTCACGGAATATCACTCGTTTTTGACGGAGAGCCTAAATGTTCAGAAGAAATAGGCACCGCAATTCTTCCCCAACCACGGAGCAAGGCTGCGCGCCAAGACGCTTGTTACAATCGCCATGATGAGCAAGCCTTTGACATTTTCCATTGGTATCCCGACCTTCAATCAGGCAGCGCACAGGTTCTATGCAGGATTGCGTCGTGGATAGCCCGATCAAACGCCGTCTCGTTTTAGGCTTTCTTTCGGGCTGGGTGGGCAAGTTCGCCTCGACAGTCATTCAGTTGGTGCAGGTTCCGGTCTTCCTCCATTTCTGGAGCGTGCCGGTATATGGCGAATGGATGATTGTCAGCGCCCTCCCTACATATCTGAGCTTTTCGAGCTTTGGCTTTGGCAGCGCTGCTGGCAACGAGATGACAATGATGGTGTCCCGCGGGGATCGTGAGGGCGCACTGCGTGTGTTTCAGAGTTGCTGGTGGCTGATAACGCTGCTGTGCTGCGCGGCGATCCTCTTCCTCGGCGTTGGTCTCTATTTTTCCACGATTGCTGACAAGCTGAAATTGTCGGCGATCAGCGAGATAGACACGAAGTGGATCATTTTTTATCTAGGGGTTTCGGTGCTGCTGGGGCAGTTGGAGCAATTGCTGCAAGCGTCGTATCGAAGCGTGGGGCGGTATCCTTACGGATCGTTTATTAAGAGCGTGATGTCGCTGGCGGCCTTCGCCTGCATGATCGTTCCCGTGGTGCTGGGGGGTGGAGCGAGAGTAACCGCTCTGGTGTTTGCGGTGGCGAATATCGCAGGGACGCTCATACTCTGCGTGCTGGTGCGGCGGGACATTCCGTGGATTGAATATGGATGGCGTTTTGCCCGCGTTGCGGAGATCAAGCGGCTGTTTGGCCCGGCGGTTGCGTTTCTGGGATTTCCAATTGGCAACGCGCTGAACCTGCCGGGAACGTTGCTGGCGGTTGGGTATGCTCTGGGGCCGACGGATGTGGTGATCTTTGGCACAGCGCGCACCGTCTCGCGGGTGGCGTTGCAGATGGTACACATGATGAGCGGTACGTTCGGGCCTGAATTGTCGAGCGCGTTCGGCGCGCGGAACTATGAACTGACGCGCACGCTGCACCGTAGAGCTTGCCAGATGGCGCTGCTGGTTGCTGTCGTCATGGTGCTGACGATGATGACATTTGGGCCGTGGTTTCTGCACCACTGGACTGGCGGGCATGTGCCTCCGAGCCGAGGGCTGCTCAGCATCCTGCTACTGGTAGTGGTGGTCAATGCGCTGTGGGCTACCAGCTCGACGCTATTAGCTGCAATCAATCAGCACCAGAAGCTGGCAGCGTATTACATCCTGGCCACAGGCATTACATGCGTGCTGTGCTTTGTGTTGGCGCGCAGGTATGGATTGTATGGCGCTGCGTGGTCGCTGCTGGTCGCGGAAATTGCGATGAATATGTACGTGGTTCCAGCATCACTGAAGATATCCCGCGATACCTGGCCAGCATTTCTGGCGAGTATGGCGCAGTACCCGCCATCGCTGCGTCCAGAGGCTCTGTTGCGGCGGTTGCGGTGCGTGTAGATGATCAAGAGGTTGTACCGATTTCGGAGCGGCTGATGGGCGGCTTGTAAGAGAGACTAGCATGAGGTCGCTGGTGGTTGTAGTAGTCGGTCCAAGGGTTGAGGCAGGCATCGCGTTGCTCGGAGTCCGTCCAGTGTTGAGCGTAGGCCCATTCGCGCAGGGCGGTCTGGATGAAGCTCGGCCTTGCCGTTGGTTCTTGGCGTATAGGGTCTGGGGTGGCGGGGTTTGAGCTGCATCTGCTGGCAGGCGAGTCGGAAGAGGCCGGAGCGATAGCTGGAGCTGTTGTCGGTGAGCCGGGCGCGGCGCAGGATGCGGCTGACAGAGGCTGGACTGGCACCGATGCGGCGCGCAATTTCGTAGCCGGGCATGTGCGTCCGGCGCAGCTCGACGACGAGGAGCGAAAGGCTCTCGGATAAACGGCGCGGACTGCGGTGCGGACGCGAGCTGTGATCGAGCAGGCCAGTGGCACCGCTGGCCTGGAAACGGGAAACCCACTTGGCGGCAGTCTTGGGGCTGACGCGGAAGGCGGCCGCGGCCGCCTTCCGCGTAGCACCCTGCTGAATAACGAATCTGGCTAAATCCTCTCGACTACGAAAGCTAAGTCGGACATTCTTATGAATGTCCATTCGTTCTTCTCCTTTGAAACAGATTGCTCGTCACAATCAGCTTCTCCGGTTCAGTTCAAATGGACAACCTCTTGAAAGATCACAGGTGCGCCATCCTTCGCGCTTTTGCGAAGGGTGGGAGGGGGGTGTGAGAAGTCTAAGAGAGGGTACTTATACAGAATTTTTTACTTGCTCGCCGTGTATCAAGCTACGGGCATCGTTTTCGATCTGCTGTAAAAGTGCTGGCATTTGCTTAAATGCTGTATCTCGTGCGTCTTGAAAAAGCTCTGCGCGCTCGTTACCCGGAACCATCTCAGCGCATTGGAGATTGAGTTGTCCATTGAATAAAGTTGCAAAGAACGCATCGCACTGCTGCGCCAATAACGAGGGGATCAACAGATGGCACTCCGAAAATGTGTCCTGTGCAGACCTAACGGCGCACTGCAACAGTCGATGATACTCATCGTCCGACACTTCGCCAGCTACACGGCTGCCTGATGTCAAGCGTTGGAAGAGCCCCTGTGCCTTGTCTAAGTCACGATACAGCTTCATCAGGGCATCAATTTGTCGTTCGTGTACACGCGAGGTGCGAGTAAGAAATGCTTTTTGGATTTCAAGTTCGCGATCAAGTTTCCGTTGGAAGAAAAAACCAACCACAGTTGTACCGAGGCCAGATCCGACAACAGTAACTGCTGCTTCGATGACGAACCTAGTTGTACAGTTAGTCCAGTTCATATGCCCGTAAGGATAGTGGTCAAAATATCCGCAGATACCGTGTAATCCTATCTCGCACGGTACCATATCCAACATGAGCGCCAAAACCAGCAGCGCGAAAGGGCGATTTTCCATGCTCTCCTTTGACCGCAGCCTGTTTCATCCGGGGGAGCGCGTCTGCGTGGCCGTCTCTGGCGGGGCCGACTCGACGGCGCTGTTGCGCGCGCTGGCGGCGGCGAGCGCGGAGTTGGGCATCGCGCTTTCTGTGCTGCATGTTCATCACGGGATTCGCGGCGCGGAGGCCGATGCTGATGCTGCCTTTGTCGCCACGCTGGCCGCGCAGCTTGATTTGTCCTGTGAAGTGGTTCGCGTGGATGCGCCTGCGTATGCAGCCACGGAAAGAGTCTCGTTGGAAACAGCGGCCAGAAATCTGCGATATGGAATCTTTCGGAAAATTCTTGGCGCAAATCAATCCGATGTGATTGCCACCGCGCACACGCTGGACGACCAGGCCGAGACCGTATTGATGAAGCTGCTGCGCGGAGCCTGGACAGAGGGGCTGGGTGGCATCCATCCCGTTCTTGCGGGGCAGGGAGTTGCGACCGGGCGCATTGTTCGCCCCTTATTGGCCGCGCGTCGCGCAGAGATTGAGGCGTATCTGCACGCGCTGGCACAAGACTGGCGCGAGGATGCCAGCAACCGCGATCTGGCACATGCGCGCAATCGCGTGCGGCATCATCTGCTGCCCGCGCTGCGGGAATACAATCCCAACCTTGAAGAACAACTGGCGCGGATGGCTACGCTGGCCCGCGACGAAGAGGCGTACTGGCAGGGGGAGATGGCGCGACTCCTGCCTTTGCTTTTGCTGCCGGGAAGGCCAGTGCGCGGCGGAGGTCGCAGTGTTGCGACGGCTTCCGGCGCTGCCTCTGTGGGGATGGACGCGCAACGGTTGCTGGCCTATCCCGCAGCCGCGCGTCGTCGCGTGCTGCGCGCGGCAGCAGAGCAGCTTGGCGCGTCGTTGGACTTTGCCCATACGGAGGTGCTGTTGGCGCTGCTGGAAGGCTCAGGCACAGGATCAAAATCAGGTCGCCGATTGCAGCTTGCTGAAGAGGTGTATGCCGAGCGCAGCGCGCGAGAGCTGCGTCTGGAACGCACAGAGGCAGCCGCCGTCGATTCCACACAGGCAGCCGCAATGCCGGAATACACGCTGCCGATTCCCGGTACGGTTGAGGCCGAGGCGTATGGGCTGCGTTTTACGGCGACGGCGGAGCTTCCGTCTGACTCGAAAACGTTACCAGCGGCCACGGTGCGCGCCTGGCAACCAGGAGATCGCGTGGCCCTGGAACATGCGCGCGGCTCAAAGAAGGTGAAAGAGGTGCTGGATCAAATGCGCGTGCAGGGGAGGGAACGCCAAAGCTGGCCGGTGGTGGTCTGGCAGGGGCGCGTGGTCTGGTTGCAAGGGGCAACGGTGGCCGCGATGCCGGAGGATGCCCCGCAGGTTCGCATCCATGTTTGTTCTCTACGCGATGGCGGGGATTGTCCGTAATCCTGAAAAATAGCAATTTCTTGCTTTTCTGGCCCTGATTCTTCGCCGCATTTCGCAATCAGGAGTAGAATCATAAGCACTTGGGATTGTGTAAAAGGCGCTGGGGGCGGGAAGGCCTTCCCAACGCGCCGCGACTTTTCCCCTGCGTGGGCATCTACAAGAAGGTACGGGGCGGAAATCTCGGTGTGGCCGTTTGTCAGGCGCGTTTTCATCCGCGCTTCAGTGTGTGCTGCAAGGGAGAAATGAGGGAGTTCGTGAATTCGACGGTAAAGCAGGTTTTATTTTGGGTTCTGATTGGCACTTGCCTCATTGTGTTGTGGCAGGTGGTGCAGCATGGAGCGAATATCGGCCATGACCAGGAAGTCCCATTCTCCAAGTTTATGGCGGATGCCCAGCAGGGCCAGATCGCGGATGTTACGGTCATCAACAACGAAGTTCGCGGACATTACCGCGCCGATAAGGCGGGCTTTCATACCATCATCCCGGCCAATTATCCCGACATGTACAAGGTGTTGCAGGATCATCAAGTCAGCGTGACGGTAAAAGACACGCAGGGCAGCACATGGTTCAACATTTTGATTCAGTTCCTGCCCTTCCTGCTGCTGGGCGCTCTCTGGTATTTTTTGTTGCGCCAGATGCAGAGTGGCGGCAACAAGGCCATGTCCTTTGGCAAGAGCCGCGCGCGGCTGCTCTCCATGCAGCAGAAAAAGGTTACGTTCAAGGACGTGGCTGGCGCGGATGAAGCCAAGGAAGAACTCAAAGAGATCATCGAATTTCTTCGAGAGGCGCAGAAATTCCAGAAACTCGGCGGGCGGATACCCAAGGGTGTCCTTCTGGTTGGCCCTCCGGGAACCGGCAAAACCCTGCTGGCTCGTGCTGTGGCCGGAGAAGCCAATGTTCCATTCTTCTCCATCTCCGGCTCGGACTTCGTGGAGATGTTCGTCGGCGTGGGTGCCAGTCGCGTGCGCGACCTGTTTGAGCAGGGCAAGAAGAATGCTCCCTGCATCATCTTCATCGACGAGATTGATGCGGTTGGACGGCACCGTGGCGCTGGCCTCGGCGGCGGACATGACGAGCGCGAGCAAACGCTGAACCAGTTGCTGGTGGAGATGGATGGTTTTGAATCGAACGATGGGGTCATTCTGATTGCCGCCACCAATCGCCCCGATGTTCTCGATCCGGCGCTGCTGCGTCCGGGCCGCTTTGATCGTCGCGTGATTGTGGGTCGCCCCGATGTTCGTGGCCGCGAGGAAGTGTTGCGCGTTCATGCCAAGAAGGTGCCCCTGTCGGAGGATGTTGATCTGCGCGTTTTGGCCCGCGGTACACCGGGATTTACCGGCGCTGATCTGGCCAATATGGTGAATGAGGCCGCCTTGAGCGCTGCGCGCGCCAATCGCAAGTCAGTCATCATGTATGACTTTGAATCGGCCAAGGACAAGGTGCTAATGGGTGCCGAGCGCAAGTCCATGCTGTTGACCGACGAAGAAAAGAAGGTGACGGCATATCACGAGGCCGGACATACGGTGATTGCCGCCCTGCGCGACCACGCCGATCCACTGCACAAAGTGACGATCATTCCTCGTGGCATGGCGTTGGGCCTGACGATGCAACTGCCGGAGGACGACAAACATACCGTCTCCAAGGAATATCTGGAAACGCAGTTGGCCATTCTGATGGGTGGACGCTGCGCCGAGGAAATCTTTCTTGGGAAAATTACGACGGGCGCAGGCAACGACATTGAGCGCTCCACGGAGCTGGCTCGCAAGATGGTTTGCGAGTATGGCATGAGCCGTCTGGGGCCGCTGACTTTCGGCAAAAAAGAAGAGCAGATTTTTCTGGGACGGGAAATCTCGCAGCATCGTGACTTTAGCGAAGAGACAGCGCGCCAGATTGATGGCGAAGTGCGCTCCCTGGTGGACAACGGATATCAATCGGCGCACAGCATCCTGGAAAACAACCAGCCGCTCATGCACCGCATGGCGCAGGCATTGCTGGAACGGGAGACGCTGGATGCAGCAGAGATTCGTATGCTCATCGAGGGTGTGGAGTTGCCACCGATGAGCACGCTGAGCGATGGTTCTGGCGGGGATATCCAGCAGGTGCTCAAGCCTGACGCTGGCCGCTCGCCGGGATTTGCAGGAGAGCAGCCTTCTCCGGCATAACATCGATTCCGCCTGCATGGTAAATGGAAGGCAGCCTCGCGAGGCTGCCTTTTTCATTGGATGGTTGCAGCCACATACCCGCGATATTCGGCGGGCCTGTCGAATCCGTACAATAGAAATGGATTTCAACGATGATGCGTTTTGTTCCTGTTTTTCTGTGCGCGCTTTCGCTTTGTATCTCCGGCTGCGGCTATCACACGGCGGGAGCGTCTGTGCATTTGCCGGCGGATGTCACCTCCATTGCCGTGCCGATATTTCAAACCAAGGTGGAGAATTATCATACGGAGGTTGCATTCACGAAGGCCGTGGTGCAGGAGCTAACCAATCGAACGCAGGATCGTATTCTTTCCAGCGATCATCCCGGCGCGGCGGATGCGACGCTGCAAGGCACCATTCTGAGCGAGGTGTATACGCCTCTGACTTACAATTCGCAGACCGAACAATCCTCCAGTTATCTGATCGCCATTACGGCCAAGATAGTGCTGACGGATCGCGACGGCAAGGTGCTGTACCAGAATTCCAACTATCTTTTTCGGCAGCAGTATCAGGCCACCGCCGACCTGACCAGCTTTATTCAGGAAGACACTCCGGCGGTGCATCGGCTGGCGCGCGATTTTGCGCAGGCGTTGGTGAGCGACATTCTGGATTCTTTTTGAGAGTGGTGGTTTGGGATGCAGGACGGAACTTCAAAAAACGCGCCGTTGGGTGGGAGCTTTGCGGCGGTTCGGCGATTCCTGGCGGAGTTGCACAGCGATGCGCGTCGATCAGGATACGTGTTTCTTGGGGATTCGACGTTTTTTCAGCAGCAATGTCGCAAGGGAATTCTCGATGCCCTGATTGATCCGACGATGCGCGATTTTTGTGTGTCTGAAGTTGTGTTGGGAGAGCAGAGCATCTTCGATGCGCTCAACCATGCGCGAACTCCGTCGTTGATGGCTCCGTTTCAGGCGATCTTTGTGCGGAATGTTCGGGCGCTCTACCAACGTGGTTCCAAGAAGGAAGAGTTTGCCGCCATCGACGCATATTTCCGCGAAGCCAATCCGCAGGCGCTGATTATTTTTATTGCCGAACATCTGCACATTCCTGCCGATGTCCGGCGCATGGACATGCAGGATAAGGAGCAATACGAAAAAATTCGGGAGACGCTGGGCATCCACTGCGGCATGGTGGAATTGGCGGAAGCGAGTGAAACCGATGCGATGCGCTGGGTGGTGGAAACAGCGGCGCTGGCGGGGGTGCGATGCGATGCCGATGCTGCGCGTGGGTTGATCGACGCGCTGCACGGGGAGATGATGAGCATTGCTTCCGAGGTGGAAAAGCTATTGCTCTATGTGAGTGGTCGCAGCCAGATCACGCTGGCGGATGTGGAGGCGATGGTCGCATCTGCGCGGCAACGTTCATTGTATGAATTGACGGATGCCATCTCCGCGCATGACAAGGCGCGCGCGCTGCTACTGCTGCAAGGATTGCTGAATGCCAGCGATGGCGGCGAGGATGCCGCCATTGGGCATCTGTACATGCTGGCGCGAACCTTTCGCCAGATGCTGGTGGTTTTGGAAAAAAATGTACGCGATTCGCACGCCATCTGGCAGGCGTTGTGGCCGGGATTTCGCGTGGCTCCATTTGCCGTTGACGATTTGATCCGTCAGGCGCGCCGCTACAAGAGTCGTCGCGACCTGATGCGCATGATCGAACGGGTTGCGCGTGCTGATCGCGACCTGCGCTCCTCCCCAATCGACAAGCGGCTGGTGCTGGAGCAACTGGTGATGGATCTGGCCGCCGTGGGACAGACGGCGCGAACATAAAGCAGTCTCGCCGCAAAGGAATAAGGACACGGCCTGAGCCGCGTCCTTTGGTGTTTGCGGACGCAATTTACCAGACGCGGCAGCGATGCACGGGAGCCATTGGCTGGCCCTGCCTGCATTGGAAGGCGTGGGAGAACTCCGACATATTTTGCACCACGCCATTGGCGCGGAAGCGGTCGGGGGAGTGTTCATCCGTCTGCGCGCGCAGGCGGAGAAACGCGGGCCGCGCCGTGGAACACCAATTTTGCGCGTAACCGATGAAGAACTGTTGCTCCAATGTGAAGTCGCCTATTTTTGCCGCAAGGTTGATGTTGTTCTTTTGCGCGTAGGCTTCCATCACCATGTACGCCAGACGGATGCCGCCGTTGTCCGCAGTATTTTCTCCCAGAGTCAACTTGCCATTGACGTGCAATGTGTCCACCGCGACAAAGCTGCTGTACTCGTTGACGAGGCAGGATGTGCGCTGCTCGAAGTGTTTTTTATCCTCTGGAGTCCACCAGTTTTTCAGGTTGCCATGTCCGTCGAACTGACTGCCTTCATCGTCAAAGCCGTGGGTTAGTTCATGTCCAACGATGGCTCCAATATGGCCATCGTTAACTACCTGCGGCGCGGCGTGGTCATAGAACGGTGGCTGCAAAATGCCAGCAGGGAAGTTGATGTTGTTCATGCTGGGATCGTAATACGCATTCACTGTGGGCGGAGACATATCCCATTCGTTTTTGTCCACGGGCTTGCCGATTTTGTCGATCTCGCGTGCAAACTCAAATTGCCGCGCGCGCATGGAGTTGCCCAGCGCGTCGGTGCGCGAAATACTCAGCTTGGAATAATCCCGCCATTTGTTGGGGTAGCCAATTTTATTGGTGATAAGGTCGAGCTTCTCTTTGGCCTTTGCTTTGGTGTCCGCGCTCATCCAATCCAGCGAACTGAGGTCTTGGCCCATCGCAGACTCAATGGCCTGCACCATGTCCAACATCTGCTGTTTGCTGTCTCCAGAAAAATACTTTTCCACGTAGACCTGCCCCAGTGCCTCGCCTAAACCTCCATCTGTAGCAGCAACGCAGCGCTTCCAGCGAACATGCTGCTGCGGAGTTCCAGAGAGCTTGTGCCCGTAGAAATCAAAGGTCTCCGCATCGAAGGCCGTGGGTAGCCGCGAGGAGAACGAGTCGAGCAGATGCACGCGCAGATAATTCTTGATGACAGCCATGTCTGTTTGTTGCACGATGCCGCTCAGCGCCGTGAAAAAACCTGGACTCGCAACATTTAGAGAATCAAACGCGGGAGCCTGTACATCCTGGAAAATTTCCTTCCACGCAAAGAGAGGCGAACTGGCCGCGAGCGCGGCGACGGTTTCCATGTGATAGACATTGCTCGGATCGCGGCGTTCCACGTTGCCCATAGAGACCTTGGCCATTGCGGTTTCCATGACCATGATGTCTTTTGCGTTGCGCTGGGCTTGATCCATCGGCTGACCATAAAGATGCAGCAGGTTCGCCATGTGCTGTACATACTCCTGCTGAATTTGCACGCTCTTTGGGTCTGTACGTAGGTAATAATCTTTTTCTGGCAGCCCCAGGCCATCCTGATCTACGACGGCGATTTCCTTGGTGGCATCCTGAAAATCCTGCTGCGAGGTAAGCGAAAAGAAGGCATTCACTCCGATTTTTTGATCCTGCGCGATCAGGGCGGAGAGGTCACTCTTGTTTCGTAGCGCGTCAATGCGATCCAGTTCCGGTTGCAGCGGTTTCAATCCGTCTGCGTTGATGGCAGCGGTATCCATGCAACTGGCGTAGTAGTCGCCGATCTTTTGTTCGTTGGCGGTGCGCGTGGGTTTCGGCTGCGCCGCCTGCTCCAGAATTCCATGCAGCAGTTGAGTGTTGTACTCCTGTAGATTTTCAAATTGATCGTAGATCGGCATATCGCCGGGAATAGGATATTTCTTTGAGAAGTTTCCGCAGGCGTATTGATAGAAATCCTCGCAAGGATTCGCCGAGGTATCCATGATGCTGCGGTCGAATCCGTGGATGGGAGAAAAAGTTTGTTCCTTTGCAGGAGCGGTCGCCGCGCTGGATGTTTGATTGCCGCTGGATTGACCGATAGCAATCGTCGTCAGGCAGAGAAGCGCTGGGAGCAGGAGGAAAAACAATGTCGATGGCTTGCCGAAAAAAAACTTCATGTGGCCTTCCTTGATTGCGATTCAGTTGTTGCACGCCCAGGCTGGGCCGCGTATTTGTATCAGACCAGTGGGGATGCGTCCGCGTCAACCGATGCAGAACTCATACCGCAATTGGTGGTTCTGGATTTTTCAGTGTCTTCGACAGGGCCGCTGTGGTATTCTCCGCGCACGGGCACTTTGTGTTTCACCCACACTATTTATGACCAATGAAGAAATCCCCAAGGCAACATCCGATGCCAATCCTTACGGGCCGCTCGCTCCGTCGGGATTATTGCAGCGCACCTTTGCGATGTATCGTGAGCGCCCCAGCCTTGTGTTTGGGTTAATGCTGATTGCGGCTGCGGTGCAGCTTGTGGCTACCGGAGCCATCACTTCTTCCAGCGCGTTGCTGCAACGGCAGGCTGGCATGGGAATGCCGCCGCTACAGATTGTGTTCTTCGTCGGTGTTTGCCTGCTGGCAACGTTGCTGACGTATTTGGTGATGCAGGTGGTACAGGGCGCGTTCTTTTATGCGGTCACGGCGTGGGTCGAAGACCGAACGATCCTTGTAGGCGATGCCTGTAGTCTGGCGCTGGAGCGGATTGGTCGCTTGATTGGCGTTTCGTTGCAGGTGGCGACACGGGTCTTTGGATATACCGTGCTCTTCGGTTTGATTTTAGGTGGGATCGGAGTCGCCGTAGGTGTTCTCTTGCAGAACGTGATCGGAGAATCGCTGCACGCATCGGGTTGGATGGGATATGCGCTGGTGCTGGTTCCGGTGGTTGCCATATTGCTGGGTGTGTACGTGCTGGCGCTCTTCTGGATTATTGCGCGCTACGCCATCTCGATCCCAGCGTGTCTTGCGGAAAACATGCCAGCGTCCGATGCCGTTCGGCGTTCCATCGCGCTTTCTGCCAAGAGCCGGAGTCGCATCTACGCCACGTATGCGTTGGTGATGGTGTTTGCTGTGGTCAGCGCGATGATTGTTCTGCCCCTTCGCCTGATGGCGATGTATCCCGGAAGGCATCTGGCCATGTTCCCGCTTTTGAATGCCGTTGCCTCAGCCGTCAATCTGCTCTTTGGCGCGTGGACGATCTCCTTTATCGGCATTGCAACCACGCTCTGTTATTACGATCTGCGCACGCGCAAGGAAGGGCTGGGCGCGCCGATAATTTCACAAGCGGATGCGGTCGATGCGCCACAAGCAGGAACGCTTCCATCTGACCCGCCACACGCCGAACCGTTGGCAGGATCATAGCGCGTCTTCTTTATTTTTATGTCGCGAGAAGGCCAGTGTAAACAGCCATGCCCGCTACGGCATCCACGCCGATAGCGTCCAGAGCGTCGATCTCGCTGCGTTCGCGGATGCCTCCAGCCACGATCAACTGCCGTTGGGTAAGCGCGCGCAATTGCGCTGCGATTTCGTAAGGAAAGCCCTGCATTAAACCCTCGGTATCGACGTGTGTGTAGAGGAAGGCCGCGCAGTACGGCTCCAGGATTTCCATCGCCTGTTCCGGGCGCAGGGCAATGTTCTGTTGCCAGCCGCGAACGGCAACGGTGCCGCCCTTGGTATCGACACTGAAGGCCAGACGTTCTCTACCGATCTCCTCCGCAAGATTTTTTGCAAAATCCATGCGCACGCAATCCTGCGGAGAAGCGGTGGCGGCGTTCGATGTTTCTGGCGCGGTAAAAAGAGACGAGCCAAAGATGACGCGCACCGCCCCCATATCCAGCAGGGCGCGAGCATCGGCGACAGAGCGAATGCCGCCGCCCACCTGACAGGGAAGCCGTTGCAGAATGCGTTCGATCAAGGCGCGATTGTCGCCTTGTCGCTTGGCGGCATCGAGGTCGATAAGCTGCACCAGCTTGTATGCCGCAAAACGTTCGATCCAGTATTCAAAGTCGTCAAATTGCAGCGCCAGTCGCTCGCCTTGCACCAGTTGCACAATCTGGCCGCCCATTAAATCAATGGCAGGAAGCAGCATCTCGGTTTCTTCATCCTCGCGTTGATATTTTTTATGTTTGTTTCAACAGGGCAGACGCATGGAGAGTCCACGCGCTGCGAGTTGTTCTTTGAGCGCGCGCGCATCCATCATTCCGTAATGGAAGATACTGGCCGCAAGCGCCGCGTCTGCATGGCCCCGCGTAAATACATCGACAAAATGATTGACAGTGCCCGCGCCTCCAGAGGCGATGACTGGAATCTGCACGGCCTGGCTGACGGCAGCGGTCAGTTCGCAATCGAATCCATTGCGCGTTCCATCCGCGTCCATTGACGTGAGCAGAATCTCTCCGCCGCCTCGTTGCTCGGCTTCTCTCGCCCAATCCAGCACGCGCTTTCCTGTGGCTTTGCGTCCGCCGTTGATGTAGACCTCAGCCAATTCGGAAGCAACGCGCTCCGTTTGATTGGGCAGGGCGCGACGCGCATCAATGGCCACGACGACGGCCTGCGCTCCAAAACGAGCGCCGATTTCTTCGATCAATTTCGGCTGCGTAATAGCCGCGGAGTTCAGGCTGATCTTGTCGGCCCCCGCATCAAAAACTCGCGCTGCATCCTCTAGTGCGCGAATGCCGCCGCCGACAGTGAGCGGAACAAAGATGCGCTCGGCTGTTCGTTGTACGGCATTCAGTAACGTATCGCGGCCTTCGTGCGTGGCCGTGATGTCGAGAAAAACAATTTCGTCCGCGCCGCCCTGCACATGGCGCTCGGCCAGTTCTGCCGGATCACCCGCATCACGCAGACCGACAAACTGCACTCCTTTTACCACGCGCCCTGCTGTTACATCGAGACATGCGATGATTCTTCGCGTCAACATGCGGGCAACTCCAAAAAGTTCTGCAAAATTTTCAGTCCGGCAGCGCCAGATTTTTCTGGATGAAACTGAACGGCCATCCAGTTTTTATCTTCGACGACAGAGGAAAACTCTCCAGCATAATTTGTAACCGCCACGGTTGCATGTATCGTGGGAGCGCGGTAGGAATGCGTGAAATACACATGTGTCGCGGGAGCCAGCCCGCGCAGCAGCCGCGAGGGACGAATGACATCGAGAGAATTCCATCCCACATGCGGACATTTCACGGAATCAGGAAAGCGCTCGCATTGTTCTGGGAAAACATTCAGTCCTGGAACCGTGGGAGCCTCTGTGCTTCCGCTAAAAATCCACTGCAAGCCAACGCAGATACCCAGGAAGAGCGCGCCTTCGGCAACGCGCTGCTGAATGGCTGCGGCCAGCCCGGATTGAAAGAGCCTCTCCGTTGCGGCAAAGTGGCCGACGCCGGGAAGAATAATTTTTTCTGCCGTGCGCAAAGCGTCAGGATCGGCAGTCACCAGCGGCTCGCATCCCAGCGCGCGCAGCGCCTTGCAGACGGAGGTGAGATTGCCTGCGCGATAATCGACAACAGCGATCATAGAAGTCCCTTGGTGCTGGGCAGCATGTCGCGCAATTGCTGGTCGCGGGAGCAGGCAAAGCGCAGCGCGCGCGCAAAGGCCTTGAAGACGGCCTCAATCTTATGGTGATTGGAACGGCCATACAGAACCTTCAGGTGGACATTGGCGCGTGCTCCACGCGCGAAGCCTTCAAAAAAGTCGTACAGCAACTCCGTTTGCAGGTCGCCAACCAGACGCACGCGCACCTTGGCATCGACGACGCAGGCCGTGCGCCCGCTCAGATCGATGGCGGCGATCGCGAGGGTTTCATCCATTGGCATCAAAAAATATCCGGCGCGAAGAATGCCTTTTTTATCGCCAAGCGCCTGATCGAATGCCTCGCCGAGCGCAATGCCTACGTCTTCGACGGTGTGATGTTGATCGACATCCAGATCGCCCTTGCATTGCAAGGTGAGATCAAATCCGCCGTGGCGCGTGAATAGCTCCAGCATGTGATCGAAGAAGCGAATGCCCGTCTGGATCGTATAGCGCCCCTGGCCTTCGATGGCAAGGCGCAACTTAATTTTTGTCTCGGTCGTATTGCGATCCAGCGTTGCCGTTCGAGATTTTATTTTTCCGGTTGCCATTGCAACTCCTTCAATGTCTCTTGCAATGCGGCGATGCCGCGTTGGGTATGTTCGCGTGGCCCGACGGTGATGCGCACGCAGCCATCACAGCCGGGGTCTTTGCTGCGGTCGCGGATTAAAATGCCGCGTCGACGCATTCCCTCCACAACGGCAGCGTACGCCGCGCCAATCTTCATCAAAATAAAATTCGCGTGGCTTGGCCAGTAGGGAACATGGAGTTGCTCCAACGCAGATGCAAGCTCCTCGCGGGATTCGCGCACCTGCTCCGCGTACCAGTCAATGTAGGCTTCATCTGCCAGCGCCTCTGGCAGGCACTCCAGCGCCACGCTGTTGACGTTGTAAGGCGAGCTGACCTTGCGAACAAACTTCATGGCATCGGGATGTCCGGCAAGCAGGCCAATACGCAGCCCCGCCAGCCCGTAAGCTTTGGAGAAGGTGCGCGCCACAAAAAGATTTGTAACCGTGGCGGTTGCAGAAAGAACAGACTCGCCGTGGAAGTGGTAGTAGGCCTCATCGACCAGAAGCGCAGCCTGCGGTGTTTTGGCCGCAATTTCCAACAGCACATCGTTGCCGACAATGGCCCCGGTGGGGTTGTTGGGCGACGCGATCATAATGAGCCGCGTGTTCGGACGAATCGCTTCCAGCACGCGCGCGGCAGGGAACTGCAAGGTCGCGTCGGATTGAATGGATCGCACCTTCGCTCCGGTTGCCTCCGCGTAAAGCGCGTACATGGAGAAGGTGGGAGTGACAACGATGACCTCGTCCTCCGGCTCCAGATACGTTTCGCAGACCAGATGCAGGGCTTCATCCACGCCGTTGGTCAGCAACACGGCGTTGGCCGCAAGTCCAAAGTGCGCGGCGGCGATGCGCTCGGACGGCTCTCGCTCTGGATATTTTGTAAGCCCCTCGGCGCTGATGCGCTGGAGCACGGCGGCCACTCGTGGCGAAGGAGCGAGCGTGTTCTCGTTGAAGTCCAGACGCAGGCCATCGCGTCCAGCCAGCGGCGGATGATATTCGCTCATTCGTTCCACGGCACTGCGTGGGCGCAGCGTGGTGCTTGCAGATAAAGTCACGATGCTGTGGCCTCCTTGCGCTTTCTGGATGATGCTTTTGCAGTCTGCAACCGCGCGCGCACGGATGCCGCATGGCCACGCAGACCTTCAGCCTCCGCAATGCGAATGGCGTGCGGCCCCAAGATTCCGAGTCCCTTGGCCGTGTAGCTCTGCGTGGTCACAACGCGCAGAAAGTCATACACGCTGAGTCCGGCGCGAGTGCGCGCGATGCGGCCCGTGGGTAAAACATGATTCGGCCCGGAGATGTAATCTCCCATACTCTGCGGCGTGTCCGCTCCAATGAAGATGGAGCCTGCATGGCGCACCCATTGCAGATCGCTCTCACGATCAATCGAGAGGTGTTCCGGCGCGAGGCGATTTGTAACTGTCGCGGTATCTTTTGGCGATGCCGTGATAAGGATGTATCCATTTTTTTTGAGAGATTGCTGAGCAATTGCATTGCCGACAGCTTGTTTTTGCACTTGCAGATCGACGGCCCTGGCAAGCGCTGCATTGCTGGTGACGAAAACGGCCAGAGCGTTGGGATCGTGCTCAGCCTGCGCGACAAGATCGGAGGCAATGAATGCTGAATCGCCATTCTCGCTGGCGACTACGATTTCCGTTGGCCCGGCGAGCATGTCGATGCCGCAATCGAACGCGACCAGTTTTTTTGCCGTGGTCACGTAGAGATTTCCGGGGCCGACAATTTTGTCAACGCGAGGAATACTCGGCGTGCCGTAGGCCAAAGCTGCCACGGCCTGCGCGCCGCCAATGCGATAGAACTCGGTAACGCCAGCCAAGTGCGCGGCGGCGAGAGTTTCTTTTACGGGACGCGGCGAGACAACGACGATGCGCCCCACGCCCGCCACCTGCGCGGGGAGAACGATCATCAATAAGGTGGAAGGCAACGGATAGCGACCGCCCGGAACATAGCAGCCGACCGAAGCCAAGGGCAGGCAGCGCTGGCCGAGTTGCAGACCAGCTTCCGCCTTTCGCGTCCAATTCTTCGGCATCTGCCATTGCGCGAAGCGGCGAATGTTCTTCGCCGCAATTTGCAGGGACTGCCGCAGTTCTTTCGGAGTTTCGCGCCACGCCGCCGCCATCTCCTCGCGGCTGACGCGCAGTGGAGTCTCCGCTGCAAGGCCGTCGAGCTTGCTGGCATAACGACGCAGGCCAGCATCCCCGCTGCGGCGAACCGCAAGCAGAATGCGGCGCACGGCTGGTTCAAGCTGCGTGGTCGCAACGGAGGAGCGCTCTTCGAGTTGGCGCAGCAATGCTTCTGCGCGTTTTGCGGAGCGTCCGAAGGTGGCGAGGGTCTTCATGGCCTTTGCTGTTCCTTAAATTGCGAAACAATGCTGCTTATTTTTCTACAGCACAATTTTGCTGAGTGGATATTCCACAATACCGGTAGCGCCTGCTGCCTTCAGTTTTGGAATCACATCGCGCACTGCGCGTTCGTCGAGGATGGTGTTCAACGCCACCCACGCCGGATCGCTCAGCGTGGAAATTGTTGGAGAGTTGAGCGCAGGCAGCACCGTCAGAACCGCAGGCAGATCGGCCTTGCGCGCATTCATCATCATTCCCACCTGACCCTGCGCGGCAATCGCGCCTTGCAGCATCATCGCGATGTTGTCGATCTTCTGCTTCTTCCATCCATCGGCGTAGGCGGCGCGATTGGCGATCAACTGCGTCTCGCTCTCCATCAACGTGTCGATGATGCGCAGGCGATTGGCGCGCAGCGAACTGCCCGTCTCGGTGACTTCGACAATTGCGTCAGCCAGCATCGGCGGCTTCACTTCGGTCGCGCCCCAACTAAACTCCACTTTGACGGAGACTTTTTTGCTGGCGAAGTATTTTTTCGTTGCTTCGACCAGTTCCGTCGCGATGATCTTGCCGTCCAGGTCTTCGGCGCGCTGGTAGGGAGAATCCTCCGGCACGGCCAGTACCCATTTCACCTTCTGGCGGCTCTGTTTGGAGTAGGTGAGACTCGTGACGCTAGCCACGTCGAGTCCATTTTCCACCACCCAGTCATTACCGGTGAGTCCAACATCGAGCGCGCCGTGCGCGACGTACCGCGACATCTCCTGTGCGCGGATTAACATGCACTCAATTTCCGTGTCGTCGATGCCAGGAAAATAGGAGCGGCTGCTGACAAAGATGCGCCAGCCTGCGCGCTCAAACAGAGCAATGGTCGCGTCCTGCAAGCTGCCTTTGGGGATGCCCAGGCGGAGTTTATTATTTGGCGTACTCATTATTGTTTCCCCTTGTTGGTGGACGTGGTGTTGGCTGTGGGCGCAAGCGCAATCGGCTTTGTGAAGCAGCTTACCGTGCCTTCGTGGCAAACAAGGCCGTCGCCTTCGACGACGACGCGGAAGAGCAGCGTGTCTGTATCGCAATCGGTAAGGGTTTCGACGATGCGCAGACGATTGCCGCTGGTCTCGCCCTTCATCCAGAGCTTGTTGCGGGTGCGGCTCCAAAAGGTGACGAAGCCGGAGGCCAATGTTTTCTGGTAGCTCTCTTCATTTAGAAAGCCGACCATGAGAACCGCGCCGGTGGCCGCATCCTGCACAATGCCGGGGAGCAGGCCATCGAGTTTGCTGAAGTCGAGCTTAATTTCCGTGGATGTTGCTGTTGTCATGCTGTTTTCTCTCTTTGTAGTGTAGACGGGCAAGGAAAAGCCCGCGGATGCTGAGCGCATCTGCGGGCTGTCTGATTTGCTGAATCTTGGTGATGCTTAGGAATTCGGCTCAGAAAGCTTCGCTGACACGCCCGCCAAGGCATGATGATGGGGATGACGGTGATGTCCGTGAAGCTGCATACCGAAAGGATATCAAAAGTCATAAGAATGTCAAAATGTTTGAGGATGGAGTGAAGAATCCAGAGGGGACTCGCTTCGTCGATGCAGCCATGATTCGCTGGATTCTTCGCTTTGCTCAAAATGACGCTTCGCTGTGTGCATTTGAACATTCCAACCTGAGTCTCTCGATCTCTGGTTCCCAGACGAAAATCTCCCAATCCTCCGTTCCTCCGGTATCTTCATAGACAGGATGAACACGCGCATTTACGCTGACGCTGCCCCCTACATTGCCTTCGAGAATGTCTCGAAGGCGTTTGGGGATATGTGCGTACTCGATAACGTTAGCTTCCATGTTCTCCCCGGAGAGACGCTGTGCATCATTGGTCGCAGCGGCGTGGGGAAATCCGTGGCGTTGCAGCAAATCATGGGATTTCTGAAGCCGGATTCCGGGAAAATCCTTGTGGATGGAGAGGACATCACCAACTTCACCGAAGAGCAATTGCAGTCAGTGCGGCGCAAGGTGACGATGGTCTTTCAGAATGGCGCGCTCTTTGATTCCATGAGCGTGGCCGAGAATGTCGCCTTCCCCCTGCGTGAGCGCGGAGACTTGCTGGAGGATCAAATTGAGCAGGTCGTGCGCGGTCTGCTGGCGATGGTGGGCGTGACGGAGATGTCCGCGTTGCTCCCCGCCGACCTGTCGACGGGGATGCGGCGCTCGGTGGCCATTGCGCGGGCGCTGGCTGCCCAGCCGGAGGCCATTCTCTACGACGAACCCACGACGATGGTCGATCCGGTCATGGCGCATCTTTTGGCAAATTTGCTCCAGAAAGTGAAGCGGCAGTTGAAGTTGACCAGCGTGGTGGTGACGCACGACATGCGCTTTGCCGAGACATTGGCCGACCGGGTGCTTTTTCTCCACGAGTCCAAGGCCAGGTTCTTTGGAACCCTGGAGCAGATGCGGCAGAGTACAGACCCAGCGTTGCAGCATTTTCTGGAGATGGATCAAGTGGGGATTCCAGTAGGGGTTCCAGCCGCGTCCAGCCCGGGAAAGCTCTGATTCTTCACGCCCAACATTCTGAAACGTTTTTGTGCCGACTTTTTTCATGGGATGCTGCCTGCCAGCGAGAATCCTAATGCTCACTAAAATAATTGTTGCCGAAAGGCGACAATTGTGCGTATTATCAAGGGGCACGAGCAGAGGAGCTTTGCAAGCATACGTCGTTCAATGGCGACATGTTTGTTTTCCCAAACCAGAACTGCCGCGAACCGTAAGAATCGGACGATGGGCGCTGTGATCCGAGCCTTGTTGGAAAGTGAGGCAAGTTGCAGATATTAAAGCGATTTGCTCGGATGTCTCCCAAGGCGGAACGATGACACTGTCCGGCAGGATTTTTTTGTGCGCTTCGTATGTCTTTTGTTTGGTTTGCTTTCAAACGACAGCGTAAGCAGGGAAGACATGAAATGGCATCCACAGATTTTAATCATTGGCTTGTAGCGAAGACGGCTCAACGCGGCGAGGCATCTGCCGCCCGATCAACTGGCGTGATGGGTGCGCGAAAGTCGGCATCCGACGCTACGGTTTGCGCCATCTGGATGCTCATCGATTGCGCGACCGTCGTGATGGCCGCCATGTTGGCCATTGTGCTTCGTAAAGGGATGCAGGGGAGCCTTCTGCGTCACTCCGCGCTGCAATACAACACGCCGAACGTATTTTTTCTTTACATCGCAGGGTTTACGCTTGTCTTGCTGCTGGTGAATCGCTCGCGTGGACTCTACGATGCCTTGTTGAGCCGGAGCGGGTTGCGGGAGCAGCGCCTTTCTTTGGAAGCCTGCCTGACGGCAGGCCTGATCCTGGCCGGAGCGCTCTATCTTGCCCGGCAGGATACGGTTTCTCGCGCCGTCGTAACAACCACCATTCTTATCTCTGCTTTTCTTCTCGCTTTGCGTCGCGGCATCTGGCGGTACCTCGCTTACAAGCGCTTCGAGCGCGGGATTAATACCCGGAACGTATTGATTGTCGGCACGGGAACTGCGGCGGTTGCCGTACAAAATCATTTGCAGCGGGTGCGCCGACTTGGATTTATCTGCAAGGGTTTTGTGCGCACAGAAAGCGATGGCCACAACGGGGTCGAAGGGGTTCTTGGCGATACGTCGGAGATTGGACGCCTGGTGCGCCAGCACTTCATTGACGATATCTTCGTCGCCGGGCCGTGTGAGCGCGGATTGATGCAGCAACTGCTGGCTGAAGCTGCCGAAAGCGGCGCGGATGTTCGTGTCATCCCAGACATGTATGATGGCGTTGCCTGGAACGTTCCTGTGGAGTACGTGGGGCAGTTTCCCACCCTGCCGCTGCATCGCAGACAGATTCCTGTCGTTGGCCTGATGGTAAAGCGCCTGTTGGATATTGCCGTGTCCTCTGTGGCTCTGATCCTGCTCGCCCCGTTATTACTGGGGATCGCGCTGGCGGTTCGTTTGGATTCAGAAGGCCCTGTGCTATATCCCTCCGAGCGTGTCGGACGCAAGGGAAGAATCTTCAAGTGTCTCAAATTCCGCACGATGGTCATGGATGCGGAGGCCCGCAAAGAAGCATTGCGCCATATGAACGAACGCGATGGCGTTCTCTTTAAGATTAGCCACGACCCCCGCGTGACGCGCATCGGACAGTTTCTGCGGAAATACTCTCTGGACGAGATGCCTCAGTTCTTCAACGTCCTGATGGGGGATATGAGCATCGTGGGGCCGCGTCCTCCGCTTGCTGGCGAGGTGTGCCAATACGAGCTTCCTCACCTGCGGAGACTGAATGTTTTGCCGGG
This sequence comes from Acidobacteriota bacterium, assembly GCA_021810625.1. Taxonomy (GTDB): domain Bacteria; phylum Acidobacteriota; class Terriglobia; order Terriglobales; family Acidobacteriaceae; genus JAJZIJ01. Next base: position 52,301 of record JAJZIJ010000001.1, on the reverse strand, counting down.
AATCACCGGCCTCTGGCAGATATATGCGCGCCAGGATCCCTCCTTCGACAACTACATTTCCCTGGATACCGCCTACGTCAACAACTGGAGCCTCTGGCTGGATTTGAAGATCATCACCCGCACCTTCGGCGTGGTTCTCAGCGGCACGGGAAATTAGATTGAAGAACCTATGGACGGGCTGGAGTCGCGTCCTCCTCATGCGACTCGCGGTTGTCACCTGCAAGAGCAAGTCGATACACTGAGAGTTGTGATTCTCGCTCTCGCGCAAATCAATCCAACCGTTGGCGACTTTCTCGGCAATCTGAGCAAGATTGCCCAATTTACAGAGGCCGCCGCCGATCAGGGCGTGCGTCTGGTTGTTTTTCCTGAGATGGCGATCTGCGGGTATCCTCCGGCGGATATGCTGGAGCGTCCCGCCTTTCTGGCCCGCAGCCAGGAGGCGCTGGATGAGGTTGCGGCCATGACCGCCGGGCGCGATATCGCCATTCTTTGCGGATGTATCACGCCAGCCCATCCTTCCACAGGCAAGCGCATGATGAACTCCGCCGTCCTGCTGCAACAGGGGCGCATCGCATTTACCCAGTCGAAGCGACTGCTACCCTACTACGACGTTTTTGACGAGCAGCGCTATTTTGCGTCGGCGGAGTCGCAAACTCTTTACAATTTCGCTGGCGAGCCGATGGCAGTGACCATCTGCGAGGATGCCTGGAACGATAAGAATTTCTGGCCCCATCGCCTGTACAGTGTCGATCCGATAGAGCAACTGATGCAGCAGGGCGCTTCGCTGGTCATCAATATCTCCGCCTCGCCCTACTATCGCAACAAGCGCGAACTTCGCATGAAGATGCTTGCAGCCATTGCGCGGCGGTATCAGGTTCCCGTGGTCATGGTCAATCAGGTGGGCGGCAATGACAGCCTGATCTTTGATGGAACCAGTCTGGCGCTGGCTCCCGATGGCCGCTGCATTGCGCGGGGAGCCTCCTTCAAGGAAGACATGGTGTTGGTCGATACCAAGGCGCTGACCGGGGAGATTCGCCCGGAAAAAGAGTCGAATGAAGATGTTGCCGTCTACGATGCTCTGGTGCTGGGGACGCGGGATTATGTGCGCAAATGTGGATTTTCCAAGGCGATTGTTGGACTCAGCGGTGGCATTGATTCAGCGCTGGTGGCCACCATTGCCACCGAGGCTCTGGGCAAGGAGAACGTGATGGGCGTGGGCATGCCCAGCGAGTATTCCTCGCAAGGATCCATTGATGATGCTCGCCAGCTTGCTAAAAATCTAGGCATCCAGTTTGAGTTGATCCCCATTCAGGGTATCTTTCATGCGCATTTGTCCGCGCTGGCTCCCATATTGCAGGGTCGGCAACCGGACACGACAGAAGAGAACCTGCAATCGCGGATTCGCGGTACTCTATTGATGGCGCTTTCCAATAGGCTTTCGGCGTTGGTGCTGACGACAGGCAACAAATCTGAGATGTCTGTGGGATACTGTACCCTGTATGGAGACATGGTGGGGGCGCTAGCCGTGATTGGCGACGTTCTAAAGACAGTCGTGTATCGACTCAGCTATCATGTCAACCGGGATTGTGAGATCATTCCCCTAAGCACACTCACCAAGGCACCTTCGGCGGAGTTGCGGCCCGATCAGAAAGATACGGACTCGCTTCCCCCCTACGAGATGCTGGATCCGGTTCTGGAAGCGTATGTCGAACGCGCCCAGGGGACGGATGTAATCGCAGATGCACAGAAGCAGGAGCCAGATGACGTTCGCAAGGTCTTGCAATTAGTGGAACGAAGTGAGTACAAGCGTCAGCAGGCAGCTCCGGTTTTGAAGGTAACGGAGAAATCATTTGGGAGTGGACGAAGGCTCCCTATCGCAGTAAAAGTTCAAGTTTAAGAAACGAGGATAACTAAATGAAGGTAAAAGTGTTACAGATAATCGCAGTGGCCGGGTTTGGCTTGGCTGTTTTGGCGTATGGGCAGTCCGCCCCTCCTGCCGCAAGCGCTCCCGCAGCTCCCGCACATGCAGGCGCTTCCCCCCAGAAACAGCCACCTCTCCAGCTCTCCACTATGGGACATCCCCCGGCACCCAAGCCGATCAGTTTTCCTCCGCCTGATCCGAAGAACTTTACCGCCACCTCCCCCACGGTGAAAACCGTGAACACCTTCCTGCATCAGCTTTGGGGATATGACCCCAATCGCACTTGGCAGGTCGAGGGCATCCAGAAAACCGATGCTCCGGGCGTGGTTCGCGTGACCATATTTGTTGGCGAGAAGGGTACCAGTAGTCAGGCTGGGCAGACTGTCTTTTTTGTCACTCCAGATGGTCAACATGCTGTTGCCGGTGGGCAGGTCATATCTTTTGGTGCCGATCCTTTTGCTTCCGTGCGCGCAAAGCTGGAAGCGGGAGCAACCGGCCCTTATCGGGGAGCTTCGTCAAAGAACCTCATGCTGGTTGAGTTCTCCGATTTGCAATGCCCCCACTGCAAGGAAGGGCAAGCAACGATGGATCACCTGGCAAAGGATTTCCCCAATGCCCGCATCGTGTATGCGAACTTTCCGTTGGCCCAGATTCATCCTGAAGCCGAGAAAGCAGCCGAATATGGAGTCTGCGTCGCGCAACTCAAGGGCAATGATGCATTCTTCAAGTATATGGAGGCTGTGTTCGACACCCAGGCGAATTTGACGCCGACGGGCGCGGATCAGGCGCTGAAGGATGCTGCCACGAAGGCCGGAGCGGATGCTGCCGCCATGAAGAAATGCGTCGCCGCCCCATCCACGAAAGCCGCAGTCGCGGCCTCCGTACAACTCGGCGAATCTATTGAGGTAAACCAGACCCCGATGCTGTTCATCAATGGTCGTCCGGTTCCGCTCAATGCTGTTCCCTACGACACGCTGAAGCAGCTTGTTTCCTTCGCGGCAGCGCAATCCGGCAAACAGACGCTGGCTTCGGCAACTTCGTCGGCGGCACAGGGCAAGTCGGCCACACAAAAGCCGTAATCGCAGCAGGCCGCAGCTTGGCAAACACAAACGGGATGGGGTCATAGACCCCATCCCGTTTTTTCCATATATCGCGACATGTCGCTTGCCGTTATTTTTCGTTTGCAGGCACGAGAAGCATGGAAGATGCCTCGGCACTGGGGCCGGCGTTAACAATGTGCGGCGTGACCACCAACACCAGATCTCCAATCGTTACCTGGGGAGAGCTGACGGCTGTCCAGGACATGCCGGGCAGTTCGCTCAGACCGGGAATGCCAGAGATGGAATTGGAATCAGATCGGGTCATGCTGCTGGCCAATAAAGCGCTATTTCCATCACTGAGATTGATGTCGGAGGTAAAGGATTGGTTGGTCAGCGTGGGAACCCCGTTGATGGAAGTTCCCGCAAGCGCTTCAATTTTTACTTCTAATTTCAGGAGAACCCGGCGATCCCGGTATATCTGGGGCGTGGCCTTCACGGTGAGACCGAGATTCTCATATTGTATTTGTGGAGCGAATGCCAACGCGCCCATTCCGCCGCCAGCCGCCGAGTTTGCGCCAAGTCCCGCAAACCCACCCATGCCCGCGCCACCGGCCATTCCGGGGATGCCACCTGCCGTTGGGCCGAAGCCGGAGGACATGCTTCCCGTGGTAATGGGATAGCGGGAGCCAAGGAGGAACGTGGCGGGTTTCATGTTTCCTGTTCTCAGTTGTATGTGATCGAGTTGCTTGGCGGTGGATGTATTCAGGGACGCATTTATGTCTACGGGACTGACAGTGAGACCAGTGAGCGTGATTCCATTGCCGAACATGGCAAAGGGCTGGCTGAGAACGGAATTGCTGGCGAGTCCAGAGACGACCAGGATCGCGGCGATGGCTGCAAAGTTGCTAGAGTTAAGGCCAAACTGTCCAATGAGGCTTTCAATCTGGGATGGAACGTTGAAAAGAGTAAATGTCTGCGGAAATTGCGGGCCAAGCACCAGCGCGCGCGTGTCGTTGACCTGGTAGACGCGCACGTCCAGGAGTACCTCCGGCTTGCCTGCGTAGAGGCCGGATAGTGTCAGATTGATGGCGCGCAGAATTGGCTCCGTTGCGCGAATCGTCATTGTGCTGTTTGCCGGACTGGAAGCGACCTGCTTCACGCTGAAGAGATTCCTGACCAGATTCATCGCATCCGTCATCTGTTTGGTGTCCAAGCCGGGCAGATAGATGGTTTCCACCAGCAGCCGCTCAAAGTCTTTACGATTCTGGATCGTATCTTTTGCCACCAGTACGCGATGCGGATCCAGGGGCACGATGAAGGTCTTGGTTACCAGTTGAATGGACGTGGAGGCGGCGGCAAAGGACATATTGTCCATGTCGATGCGCACGCTGGTGTTGGGGACGGATTCGTCCAGCAGCGTTGTGATGCCGTATGCCTTGTAGACGCGCTGGATCAGGTCATGCATGTTGGCGCGGAAATGGAAGCTCTGCTTGGCGGTAGCGGCATTGAGATGAATGATGCCGCTACTCAATTGCGGCATCGGATTCAGATGGATGGTGGCCGCAGGCTGCGCGCTCATGGCCTGGCTTGTGGCCAGAAGGTGTTCGCGTACAAAAGGGCTGTCTGGATCGATGGACTGGGCCAGATGCAACGTCTTCAAAGCGGCGGCCTGTGCTCCGGAACTCTGCTGCTGTTTGGCTTTCTGCAACAGCTTGGTCACTCTTTGCTGCTTGGCCAACTCATAGTTGGCCAGATATCCCATGTTGTCTGGAACCAACTGGTGCGCCTGCGCGAGCCAGAGCAGCGCATGAACCGAGTCGCCTTTTTTGAGCGCAGCCGTGCCTTTGGCAAAGAGTTTCTCCGCTTTTTTCTGTTGCTTGGGAGATGCTGGAGTCTCGGCTTTGGTGGACTTGGTGGGTTTGGCGAGCGGGGCACCAATCATCGGTGGAGCAACCGGCGCTTCTGGCGCGACCGGAGCCTGCGGCGTTTGTGCCAGAAGTAGCGGCTGCGTTGCGCCACAGAGCAGCGCATAACACAGCGCCAGCGCAAGGACTTTGCTGCAACCTGCGGCAACATTGCTTCCGAAGGTTCTTCTTACATGGAGGACAGAGCGCACGGCGTTTGCTTTTGCATCCAGCGTTGGGATTCTGCAAAGACGGCTTGCAACCATCTTCTCCCGCAGAACTGGACTACTTTGAGCGTACCACTTGCATGGTATGAAGCGTAGCTGATTCGCTGCGGGTGGGTCGCTTCAGCCCCAGCTTTATCTGGGAGGGGTCGAGCTTGAGTTCGGTCATCATTCGGCTGAGCGTGTTGCGATGCACACCCAGTTCGCGCGCGGCCTTGCACTGGTTCCCTTTGTGATGGGCCAGCACTTCCTGGATATAGCGCCGTCGAAATTCGTGGACAGCCTCTTCGTAGGTAATGCTGCTGGCGTACATCTGAACAACCAAGCTATCAAGTTCGCGTTTCACGCTGACCTCATCGTGCATATTAAGCTGATGCTGCTTTTTGTGGGACTCCTACGACGGGGAATCATTGAGTGGAGACAGGTTCTATTGTATCCACGAAGACCTTCGGATGCTGCAAAAAAGTGATCCCCGTCACAACTTTTTCTTTCAACGTTGCCGGAGCCTGGACTGAAAGAATCCTGACTCCCGGTAGAAAATATGGAGCCAGACGCGACCCCTGCATCCACGGCGCGCCGGGGCGAAAAGCGGCAATGGCGAGCATGGCCACCATGACCAGCACGCACCCGCGTACAAAACCAAAGCCCGCGCCAAGGATTCTGTCCAGCCATCCCAACCCTATCCCCTGCGCGGTCTTCTGCAGCAGGTTCCCGATCACTCCCGCAACCAGCATGATCCCCAGGGCGATCGACAAAAATGCCAGCGCGTCGGCAATGCCCGAAGAGTGAATCCAGCGCCCCAGCGGAGCGGCCAGTCGCGCATAATTCCACGAGGCCAGCACCAGGCCCAGCACCAATCCAGCCAGCGAAGACAGTTCGCGTATCAACCCCTGCGCAATGGCCGCCAGCGTCGAAAGCACCAGGATCACAATAATGGCAATGTCCACAAGTGTCATGCTGGTCTTACTCCAATGCCTGCTGGCCGGTAATGCGCCGGAAGGCCTCCAGATATTTCTCGCGTGTCTGCGCCACAACCTCCTCCGGCAGAGTCGGAGCCGGAGCCTGCTTGTTCCACCGAATCTTCTCAAGATAATCCCGAACGAATTGTTTGTCGAAGGAAATCTGCGGGCCGCCGGGCAAATAAGTATCTTTTTGCCAATAACGAGAAGAGTCCGGGGTCAGCACTTCATCGGCCAGAATGATGCCGTGGGCGGTACGGCCAAATTCAAATTTTGTGTCGGCCAGAATCATGCCGCAACGCTCGGCGTGGGCGGCAGCGCGGCGATAGATTTCCAGAGTTAAATCGCGCAACGTTGCGGCATCGGCGTGGCCAATCCGCGCAGCCATTTCCTCAAAGGAAATGTTGATGTCATGCTCGCCATCGGCGCTCTTTGATGCCGGAGTAAAGATTGGCTCTGGCAGCCGGTCGGACTCTTTTAGGCCAGCGGGAAGCGCGATGCCGCAGACCTTGCCCGTAGCCTGGTATTCCTTCCAGCCGGAGCCGGAGAGATAGCCACGCGCCACACACTCGACGGGAAACATCTGCGCGCGCTGCACCAACATGGAGCGACCACGGAGCGCGTCTGCATATTGTTGCAAAGGCTGCGGATAGCTGGCAACATCGGCGGTAATCAGATGGTTGGGAACGAGATCGGTCAGAAATTGAAACCAGAAAAGGGAGATTTGCGTCAGAATTTTCCCTTTGTCGGGGATGCCCGTGGCCAGCACAAAATCGAAGGCGGAGATGCGATCCGTGGCGACAAACAGCAGGTCGTTGCCGACCGAATACAGATCGCGCACCTTACCGCGCGCGTGCAGTTGCAGGCTATCAAAGTCCGTTGTCAGGAGTGTTGCCGGCAAAGAAAGTGCGCCTCACAATTCAGGGGAGTCAATACGGAGCGAATCTTGATTGTGAGATGCGGTAGACGGTTTGTCAACGGAAGTGGCTGGGCAATTGGACGACGCGCATTTTATCCCAAGTCTCTTTTTGATGCCGGAGAAATCCGAGGCCCACCGTGGCGGGCGTAAGGGAAAAATCCAGACGATACTGACCGCATCGACAAGACAGGTGTCTTCTGGATTCTTCCCTCCGCCGCTTAAAAGCAGATGGCGCTTAAAAGCGGATGGTTGGGCCGAAAGTAACTCTCAGATTATTATGGACTCCGTTGTCCATGTAGATTTCGTCTCCTGCATCCAGGCGCAATCCTACAGGCCCAAGGAATCCCTCCACTCCGCCGCCGGGGTAGAACGCGAGGTACGTACCCGATCCTCCAACGCCAGTCACAGAATTAGTGAATGTGGTTCCAGAAACCCCTCCGCTGCTGCTTGTGCCGAAATTGATGAAGCCCGCTTTCCCTGTTATGAAGGCGCGAAATGTCCTCGCCCCGCCCACCTGAAACTTCGGGCCAAAAAGTCCAGTGAGTGGGCGCACGCTGGTCTCGGCGAAGGATGTACTGCCTCCATTGCTGTTCGTCGAAGTGACATTACGGGCGAAGTCGTAATTCATCTCTGCTTCCAGCACTACAGCGGAGGTAACATTAACTCCAACCCTCCCGCCTATGCCCACATAACTGGTTGCCGAATTACCAGAACCCAAACGAGAGTAGTCGCCATAGGCCCCGACTTCTCCATTGTTTTGCGCCAACGTCGGCAGCGCCAAACTAAGAACCATTCCAATCATCATGACCATGCGTTTCATTGCAATCCTCCTGGAAAAAGGCGCCGTCTGGAGCTTCTCGCCAACAATCGGGAAGGATATGACGACTCAATGAGTTAGGATGCGAGCGCCAAGCCACAAGTTATCTGGGTTTCTGGTCAGGTCAGAGATGATCCGTAGCCAAGCTAACCGGGGTGGGGGAGGGGATTGCAAGCTAAAAATCTTCTACGCGCTGGCGAGTTCGCGCCGCTCGGCTTTTTGTTCGGCGCTACCGCCGCGCTCATTTCCGCGTTCGCCGCCCAAGCGCACGGAGACCACCTTTGACACGCCCGGCTCCTGCATGGTGACGCCGAAGATGGATTCCGCCGCCTGCATCATGCGCCTGCTGTGCGTGATGACGATGAAGTGCGTCTTATCGCTGAGTCCCTTCAGCATCGTTGCCAGACGGCCCACGTTGGTTTCGTCGAGCGGGGAATCAACTTCATCCAGCAGGCAGAAGGGGCTGGGCTGGTATTGGAAGATGCCAATCAGCAGCGATAACGCTGTCAACGCCTTTTCTCCGCCGGAGAGCAGCAGAACGTTTTGCAGCTTCTTGCCCGGCGGCGAGGCGACAATGTCGATGCCGCTCTCTGCCGTGTTCTCCTCGTCGGTAAGGCGCATGAATGCCTGCCCGCCGCTGAAGAGATGCGAAAAAGTCACGCTGAAGTTTTCGTTGATGCGCGCAAAAGCCTCCTCGAATTTGATGCGCGTAACGCCCTCGATCTCGCGGATGCTGTTCTGCGTGTTGTCGATGGAGTCAAGCAGGTCTTTGCGTTGCGTCTCCAGAAATTCATGCCGCTGCGCCGCCTCCTGATACTCTTCGAGAGCCATCATGTTGACTGGCCCCATCGCCTCCAGCTTTTGCTTCAAGCTGCGGCAGGCTTCGTCTTCTGCCGCCAGAGGCTCGGCCTCCAAGCGCGCAAACGATTCATCCGCTCGGAGTTCCTCTGCGGCCACGCCCAATTCCTGTAAACAGGTCTCTTCCTGATGCGCCAGGTCGGAGGAGAGTCGCGCAGCGCGGGTCGCCACGTTGCTGCGCAGGTCGCGCTGCGTGTCCGCATCGGAGCGTAACAGGCGCAATTGATGCTCCAATTCCGCAGCCTGCTGGCGGAGTTGCGCCGTTTGCTGAGAGAGCGCGGCAGCCTGCTGGCGGGCGGTTTCGCGTGTGCTTTCCAGTTCGACGCGACGCTGCTCCAGTCGCGCACTCTCCTGCATTCTCTGGATGCGCTCGGCCTCTCCGGCAGCCAGTTGCTGCTCCAGTTGACGGACGCGCTGCTCCAGGTCGGCGTACATGCGCTCCAGCCGCTCGGCGGCGGCAGCAGCACCGCGATGGCGCTCTTCTAATCCGGCCAGATGCGCCGCAGCCTCAGAGAGTTCCGTCTGCGCGATTTCCCTCGCGCCGCGCAGCGCTTCGATGGAAGCCTGCGCCTCGGTCAATTTCTGTTCTGCGTCAGCGTGTCCGGCTTCCATGCGCGCGATCTCTTCGCGGCGCTGGGCAATCCATTCCGATTTTTCTGTTTGCGCCTGCTTGTTGCGCTCGGACTGCAAGGCGCAATCCTGCATTCGCCGTTCGAGTCGCGCTGTCTCGGCCTCCAGTTGTCGCAAAGCCGCGCCGGTGTTGGCTGATTCCTGTTCCATCTGACGACGAGCAATGGACTGCGCTTCAATCTGTTGTCCCAGCTCGACGACGGCATGGGTGGACGCTGCGGCGTGCATCTCCGCCTTGGCGAGTTTCTCCTCGGTCAGCGCCAAGGTTTGCTGGGCATCGCGCAACTCACGCTTCAGCGCCAGTGGCCCTTCCACGCTGGGCTTGCCGCCAGTGACGGTGACGTTGTGGAAGCATTCCCCGTTGGGCGCGAGAAAAAATGCTTCGGGATTTTCCAATGCCAGCGTTCGCGCCAATTCCGCGTCAGGAGCAACGTAGCCATCGCGCAGCTTGGGCAGAATCACTTCCAGGGATTTGCCAAATCCATCCAGAACCCGGATGCAGTCTTTGAGTCGGATGACTCCCTCGCGCGGCGTGGTCAGCGGCGCGTACTCGCCCGGAGCAAAGGAGAACTTCGCCTGCGAGTCATCAGGATGAACCAGAAACGTGGCGCGGCCATCGACATCGGCTTTGAGCACGCGCATTCCTTCCTGCGCGGCATCCCAGCTTTTGACGACAATGTAATTCAGCTCCTCGCGGAGAAATTCATCGACGACCGTTTCATATTGATCGGAGACTTCAAGAAAATCCGCCAGAATGCCGACAGGAGCCATCCCGCCTTCGAGCGTGGTGGCGCGCAGCAGCTTGCGCACGGTGTCTGTCGAATAGCTGTGGCCCTGGATGAGAGCTTCGAGCGAATTGCGGCGGCCCAGCAGTGTGGCATGTTCGGCGCGGAGTTGATCGACGCTGTGGCGAGCCGCAGTTTCTTCGGCGCGTTTTTCCTCCAGCGTTGAGCGCAGCGCGGCCAGTTCCGATTCAATCTGGCGCAGCAATTCCGTGGCGTTGCCAAAGGTTAAAGAGACCTGGCCGCGCTCCATGCCGAGACGCTCCTGATCGGCCAGCACGCTCTGATGCTCCGCGCTCAGGCGGTCGGCCTCGCGCTGCAAGCCTTCCAGACTGGTTTCTCCCTGGAGAATCTGCTGACGAACCTGATTGGCCTGATTCATCCAGTGCAGCATCTGGCGGCGAAGATTTTCAATGTCTTGCTCCGCGTTGGAAAGATTGCTTGTGGCCTGCTGCGCTGCGGTTTGACGGCTCTGCATGGCGTGGCGCGAGCCATCAACGGCCTCCTGCGCCTGAGCGCGAAAGGCCAGATGCTGGCTGCGTTCGCTGGCAAGCTCGGACAACTGCTTGCGCGCCTCTTCCAGTTCAGCCTGCGCCGCTTTCAGGCGGATGACCAACTCCGTGGCGCGTTCTTCATTCGATTGCAACTGCGTCAGCGCCCGCTCCAGTTCCACGGTGGCGGCGTTGGCGCGGGACGAAGCCTCGCGAGCCTGATTTTCCAGCGCGTAGCCCTGGGCCACGGCCTCGGTTTGCTGATGATCCAACGTGTCGATGCTGGCGCTCAACTCCTCCACGCGGGCGGTGAGCGCGGCCAGTTCCACCGTCAGCGCTGCGGATTCCGCGTCCATTGCGGTCAGGCGCGTGGCGATCACCACGCGCAGACGCTGCTGCAAATCCTGCCGCAGCGCGGCGTAGCGCTCGGCCTTGGCTGCCTGGCGTTTCAGGGAGTTCATCTGGCGCGTGACTTCATCAAAAATATCGTTGACACGGGCAAGGTTCTGCCTGGCCTGCTCCAGACGCAACTCCGCCAGCCGCTTTTTTGTTTTGAAGCGCGTGATGCCTGCGGCTTCTTCGATAATGGCGCGGCGGTCGTGCGGCTTGCTGCTGAGCAACTGGCCAACGCGCTCCTGCTCAATAATGGCGTAGGAATCTGGCCCCAGGCCCGTGCCCATAAAAATGTCTTGAATATCGCGCAGGCGGCAGAGCTTGCCATTCAGCAGATACTCGCTGTTGCCAGAGCGGAAGAGTCGGCGCGTGATGACAATCTCTCCCCGACGGGCGGGCGCGCGCTGAAACTTGCGGCGGCGAATCTTCAAAACGACGGAAGCATTGCTGATGTCTGTCTGGCCGGCCTCTGCGGGCGTGGCGTCTGGAGAGATGCTGTCACTTTCTTCGTCGAGAATCTGGCCGGGTTGCAACTCGGCGACGGCGTCCTCGGTCTCCTGCGCGGCTATTGCGCGCGCGGCAGATTCGTCCCAATCTTCCAACTCACTTTCAGCAGGGCCGCCTGGAGCGATCTCCGGCCCATCCGCCGCGTCGCTGGCCTCTGCTTCATAGACCTCTGGGTCGATGAAGGTCAGCGCCACCTCCGCCATGCCCGTCGGCTTGCGCTCGCGGGTACCGGCAAAGATGACATCTTCCATCTTGACCCCGCGCAGGCTCTTGGCCGATTGCTCGCCAAGTACCCAACTCACCGCGTCGGAGATGTTTGACTTGCCGCAGCCGTTGGGGCCGACAATGACCGTCAGACCATGCGCGCTGTTGCCTTCGAGGGCGACCTCCGTGCGGTCGCAAAAAGATTTGAAGCCGAGAAGGTGAATTTTCTTAAGTTGCAGCAAGCGGGAGACTCCTTTCCACTGCCGATTCCGCGTGGCCCGCGAAGGGCGAACTTGGCTCCAATGTAGCCGCCTTGGAGGTCAGGGTCAACAACCAGAGCGCTATATCTTGTGGATAAGAGGTACAAAACCCTAGATGTAGGGCAATTATCGGTGGGTTATTGCTCTCGGCACTTCCACGAAGGTCAACTTTTCAGTGTCGGGCGGATGAGAACTTCGCTGACGAAAGAAGCGTCGGCCTGGGTGAGCAACATCTCCACCACATGGGCCACATCGTCGGGAGCCAGCGCGCCGAGCGGAGATTTCTTCGCGCTCAGGCCGCCAGCAAACTCCGTTTGCGTGCTGCCGGGAGCGATAAGCGAGACGCGAATCTTGTGCGGGCGCAACTCCTCCGCCACAGAATACATGAGGCCGTTGAGGCCCCATTTGGAGGCGGCATACGCGGCTGCATTGGGCAAGGGATTTCTGCCTGCAAGGGAGGAAATGTTGATGATGTGGCCTCCACCCGCTGCGATCATGGCGGGAGCGAAGGCGCGAACCAGCAGGTAGGGAGCGCGCAGATTCGTTTCAAGAATGCGATCCCACTCGCCGGGGGCCAAGCTGTGCAGCGGTTCTCCGAATCGGCCCAGACCCGCATTGTTGATAAGCACATCGCAGCGTCCACGTCGGCTGAGGACGGTTTTTGCCAGAGACTCGATTTGGCCTGGATCGCGCAGATCGCAGAGATGAGCCTCCGCCGTGCCGCCTGCGGAGAGGATCGAATCGGCCACGCTTTGCAGCTTGGCTCGGTCTCGACCTGTGAGCACAAGATGAGCGCCAGACTTGGCCAGCCGCAACGCGATGGCCGCGCCAATTCCGCGACTGGCCCCAGTGATAACGATGATCTGCTGGTCAGGAATCTGCATGGACTTTGACTATAATCTTCTTGCGTCCGGGGGCCAAGACGTGGGACGGGGTATTTGACTATACACTTGGGATTTCCAGGGTTTGGTTTCGATCTTCCTTGCCAGAGTAATAAAATTGTTTTTATAATCCGCAGTATCGGCATATTTGTTGAGATTTTCTGCTTGAGATTTTTCTCGGTACGCGCTTTCCGAAATATGGCTTCGGTGTGGACGCATTACAATCTACAACTGCAGATGTATAACGATCCTGATTGGTACACTCATTCGTGAGGAGTGATGAAATGAAGAAGTTTTTATACGCATCGATGCTGGCGGCTGCCATCATCGCAATGGGCACAGCCTTTGTTGCCTTGGCACAAAACTCCGGGCAGTCAACAATTACCATCAGGGATCCGGCAGAGTACAACGCTTACACCTCGGCTGTCAGTCAATCCACGCCCCAGGCGCAGGAATCTGCGATGGAACAATTTTTGCAAAGTTATCCGCAGAGCGTCGTGAAGGTGGACGTATTGCAGCGACTGATGGGCGCATATCAGCAGACCGGCAACATGGATAAAATGCTGAGCACGGCCAAGCGGCTGATTCAGATTGATCCCAATAATTTGCGCGCCCTTGCGCTGAGCGCTTATCTGTTGCGCACTCAGGCCGCGCAGAAGGCGAATCCTGCGGATGCGCAGCCGCTCTATGACCGGGCCGCGCGGTACGGAGAACAGGGACTCAAGGCCACGATTCCCAATACGAGCACCGGAAGTTTTGGTGGTGTCGGCGTATCCAACACTGCGGCTTCGGACACGGATGCAAAAAGCTTCTACAAATTCAAAGCCTCGGTTACACCGATTTTTTATGGCGCAATCGCCGCTGCCTATCTGAACAAAAAGGACTACGCCAAGGCCATTCAGAACTTCCACTTGGAGCTGAAGTCGATGTCCATCGCGCAAACCACGCAGGGGGGAGGGTTGCAGGACACCTACCTTCTGGGCAATGCCTACCTGCAGGAAACACCGCAGGATTTGATCAACGCCATCTGGTACTTGGCGCGCGCGGCGGTGTACGCGCCGGAGCCATTCCACAGCCAGCTACAGAAAGCCGCCGAGTATTGGTATAAGAAGTACCACGGTGGCCTGGATGGATTTGACTTGGTGCAGGCGCAGGCCAGGGCAGCGCTGGATCCAGTTGTTGGTTTTACCATTCAGCCAGCTCCGCCACCGCCGTCGCCGCAGGAACTGGCTGCGCAAACCGTCGCCAGCACGCCAAATTTAAGCACGCTTGCCTTGGCGGATAAGGAGTTCATTCTTGCCAACGGCAAGCCGGACGATGCTGGAAAAGTTTGGGCAACCGTCAAGGGTGTCACCACCAGGGTTCCGGGCATCGTGATCTCAGCAACCCCAAACCAGGTTCAACTGGCGGTCTCCGACGATGCTCAGCAATCCAGAAAAGCCGACTTCACGATCAACATGAAGCAGCCCTTGCGGAAACTGCCAAGAGTGGATTCGAGTGTCGACTACATTGCGACCTTCGATTCCTATACGCAATCTCCGCCGATGATTATCATGAAAGACGGGGCGCCTTCGCCAGTGACGAAGCCGCATCCGACGCATCACCACACGACTCACTAGAGATGTAAAGTTTCAATCGGCGCTTCAACGGACACAGCCAGGAGTTTGACTCCTGGCTGTGTCCGTTTTGGGCTTTCCTGCGCGCATCGGCCTTTATTCTTCTTTTGGAAATGCCTCGGCCTTCATGCTGCCATCTTTTTTCTTCAGCAGAATTTGCACCTTGCCTTCGGCGGATTCAATGTCTGCTTTGCACGCATTCGACAGGCGGATGCCATCCTCGAACAGGCGCACGGACTCCTCCAGCGGCAGGTCGCCTTTTTCCAGTTTGCCGATGATGGCTTCCAACTGTTTCAGAGACTCTTCAAAGCTGGCCAATTTTTGCCTCCTTCTGGGGTGCAGTATCGGTTGTGAGCGTATCTCCTCCGATGGTCGATATATCTGGACGCGCGTCCGCCGGGTTGAGGATGGATTGTAGAATTTCGACCGCAGCTACATATCGACCTGCGGGCGCGCTGACCTGAACTCCCTGAACCATGCCGCGCGCAACGCCCAGCATCTCCTGCGCGATGCAGACACCCTCGGCCCGCGCTTGCTCTGGAGTTTCGGCGCGCTGCATCCGCGACAGAATCGCATCGGGAACGCTGACGCGCAGGTCGTTGCGCATAAACTCGGCGTTGCGCAGGCTGGTGAGCGGCCAAATGCCGGCAATAATGGGGGTGTGAAATTGTTCGACCCGCTTCAAAAATGTTTCCAGCAATTGCAGGTCGAAGACAGGCTGCGTGACGGCGTACTCTGCGCCCGCTTCCACTTTACTGGCGAAGCGGCGAACCTCACTGTCCAGATCGGGCACGCCAGGGTTGGCGGCTACGCCGATGGTAAATCCCGTCGATGCGCCAATGGAATTGTTTCCAATGTCGAGTCCATGATTCAGGCCACGGACAATGTTGACCAGCCCGATGGCATCGACATCAAAGACCGCTGTGGCATCGGGATAATTGCCCAGCTTGGGCGGATCGCCAGTCAGGCAGAGAATGTTGTGCAGGCCCAGAGAGGCCGCGCCCAGCAGATCGGACTGAATGCTAAGCACATTGCGGTCGCGGCAAGTGTAGTGGAGCAGTGTTTCCACCGCCGCCTGTTGCTGTATTTGCAGGCAGAGGCTCAAGGCGCTTAGCCGGGCGGAGGCGCGGGGGGAATCCGGCACGTTAATGGCATGAATGCCGTTTTGCGCCAACATGCGCGCGGCTTCCAACTCCCGCGTGCAGTCAATGCCGCGTGGGGGCACGATCTCCACCAGCGCAACAAATTCCTTTGCCGCCAGACGAGCAGACAGGCTGGAGCGTTTTGCAAACGGAGGCGGTTCCACGGATGTCGCCGCCGTGGTCGCAACGACGGAGCGCACGGAACCGGATTCGCGGGCTTCGATGGCGCGCAGGGCAGATCGCATGGCGCGGATGTGATTGGGGGTGGTGCCGCAGCATCCGCCAACAAACTGTACGCCAGCCTGCACAAATTTTCGCGCATAGCTGGCCATGTATTCGGGGGAGCAGAGATAGATGTTACGGCCTTCGACAGCGCGCGGCATTCCTGCATTCGGCATGGCGGCCAGCGGCAGGGAAGTGACGGCGCGCATTCGCTCAATGGTCGTAAGCACCGCAGCGGGGGTGGTGCTGCAATTGCAGCCGATGGCATCGGCACCCCATTCGGTCAGCCGCGTCGCCGCTGTCTCCGGGGACGATCCGTCCAGACCATTACCTTCCTCGTCCACCGTGACCATAGCAAACACGGGCAGGTGCGGAGCAACGTCACGCGCCGCCAGAATTGCCTGATGCACTTCCTGCAATGCCGTCATGGTTTCGACCATCAGCAGATCAACGCCGCCCTCGGCCAGAGCGCGTATTTGTTCCGCAAAGGCGGCGCGGGCCGCGCTCAAGGAAATCGTGCCCAATGGCTCCAGTTGCACGCCGAGCGGGCCAACGGAACCAGCAACGAGAATGCGAGTTGCCTGTTTTTCGCTGATCTGTTGCGCCGCCTCACGAGCCAGTTTGGCCCCGGCTACATTGATGGCATGGGTCTGATCCTGGAGTCCGTGACGGCTCAGGCGAAAAGAATTTGCGCCAAAGGTATTGGTCTCGATGACCTCCGCCCCGGCCTGTAAATACTCTTCGTGAATGGAGCGGACGAGTTGCGGCTGCGACAGATTCAACTCGTCATAACAGCGGTTGATGAACACGCCGCGGGCGTATAACGTGGTGCCCATCGCGCCGTCGCATAGGATGGTGCGGTTGGAAAATAAGTTCTGAAGTTGCGAAGGCATAATGGAGAATCCGTGCGCTTATCCTATCGGGAGTTGCCGTCGAGCGCCAGCGTCGGTTCCGTTTGATATACTCAGATTTTCCACCTGATCTGTACGGAATGCCCTGGGTATGAGGAGCATGGAGATTTGATGAATCGTGGTGTGTTGGTTCGAGTGGCCGTGGCGCTATCGGTTGCCATCGTTGGCCTCTCCGTCGTTGGCTGCCTGGGCGTGAGGTCATTTTTCGCAGGTCGTCCGTTTCCGCCCAGCACAATTTTGCAACGAGTGCTGGTGGCGATACAAAATCCGACTCCCTTTACGGCGGGGCAATTGCAGATCGTGGATGCCCGCTACGATATTCGCAATGCAGAAAACGGAACCATTCCAGACTTCATGGTCAGCGGCTATGGCGGCGCGCTCCCCAGCATCATTCTGAACTACCCGGAGCAGCAGTCCGGGTACGTCTATGGCTATGGGGATGGCAGCTTGGCCGCGATCAATTACTCCACAGAGGCGCAATCCGGGCGCATTCCAGGACTGACCAAGGACCTGCCTCCCGGCGCTGTGTATGTCACGGAAGATGGCGACTATGGTTTTGCTGCCAACCAGCCCCTGCAATACCTGACGGTGATTGATCGTGTTGCGGGCGTTACGGTCAATCTGAATCTTCCGAATGTATATCGCGTGGCGGTAAATCCCAGTGGCTCGGTCGCAATGGCGTATGTGCAGAACAGCAACTATGCCTATCGCGTGATCCACTTGCAACAACCCAATGGAACGATTGCGCCGGTTCCCACCTTTCCCAACGAGGCCAATTGGCCCTCGGCGGTGAGTCCGGTGGATTGCCAGCCCATTGCGACTCCGGTGTACTGCGTTGTTCCGGTACTGGATAAAAATGGCAATCCCATTCAGTTTGATCGGCCACTCAATGCCATTTTTTCCTCCGATGGCACGACGGCATGGGTGATGAATTGCGGGCCGGAGTGTGGCAATGCTGCCATTGACCCTGTAACGGGCCAGGCGACGGCCAGTGTCAGTTTTCTGAGCACGGGAGTGCTGAACATCTATAACTTTCCGGGCAGCACCTATCCCGCGCCGGCTTTGCCAACGCAGACCCCTCCCACAGAATCGGCAAGAATCCCTGTGCCCGGTGGCGCCACGATGGCGCTCTATGGCAATGGAATTCTGTATGTCTCTGGACAGCAGGTGCTGACATCGGGGCCGCAGGCAGGATTGCTGGAAGGATTTCTGAGCATCCTCAATTTGGGCACGATGCAGGTGACGGCGAAGTACCCCATCTCTGATGGCACGCATACCAAAATGCTGTTTGCGGATGACAATACCTTGTGGATTGGCTCGCAGACCTGCCAGGAAGGATTTCGCACCGCGACCAATCTGGTGAGTGGCTGCCTGACCATGTTCAATCTGACCAACAACTCGGTGCTGGTGGAACCTTGGTATGGTGATCTGACCGGGCTGTGCGCCATCACGCTATGGCACAAGGTGTACACTGCCTATGGCGGCCAGTTGCACATTTATGCCACGACGAACGCCAATATCACGACCTTCTCCACCACGTATTCGGCTGGCTCGGAACTCTACAATGGAAACGTGACGGTGCAGGGTACGGCCTATGACGTGGCCTATATGGATGCGATCACCAACGCGGCGGATTAGCCTCGACACGTCGGTGGGTTGCGACAGGAGAGGAGCGCGGGTTTGCTGAAGGGTTCGCTCTATGTGGCTCTGGGCGCGGTGCTGGGAGCCAATCTTCGCTACGGCGTTGCGCGCTTTGTCGGGCGCGTTGTTCCGATTGATTTCCCGCTGGGCACGCTGCTGATTAACCTGACCGGCAGCTTTATCCTGGGTGCTTTCTTCATGTGGGCGCGAGATCATTTGCCCGTCGATTCCAATTGGCGACTGGTGGTTGCCGTGGGTTTTTGTGGTGGCTACACCACCTTCTCCAGCTTTACCTGGGAGAGCTACGCGCTTATCCGCGAAGGCCGCTGGGAGATGGCGCTGTTGAACATCTTTGCCAGCAACGTGCTGGGAATGCTAGCCGTGGTGGCCGGAGCCATGCTGGTAAGCAAGTTTATGACTCCCGCTGTCTAGCGGAATCTCTGAACAAGTCAGCGTTTTGAAGGGGTGGGACTTTAGTCCCGCCGTACATGTAGAAAAATCAACGCGAGGCTTCAGCCTCTGAGGGAATGTGGCTTCGCAATAAGGGATTGCGAAGAGTTTTCCTGGCGCAGCAGCGACAGGCGCAGCGCGAGAAACCTTTCCAATTCTGACGACATGAAGGACGGCGGCGCGACAGGGAAGTGGGGCTTCTCTTTGACGATACGCAGCAGCGCCTGCGGCCACGCCGGAGTTGCGCGCTCTGGAGAAGATGCGAGCAGCACAGCATCGGCGCGATCTAGAAAATACTGCGCCGACGGTTTGAAGTCAGCAACAGAAACGTTCAGCACCGTTAGATAGAGATCAGGCTGCAAAAAGCGCAGGATGCTGTTCGATTCGAGAATGGCGTTTTCGGAATGATCCAATTCTTTGCGAATGCGCGGCATCGCCTCGGCGAGCTGCCCCTGTCGCGTCCGTACCCAGAAGGAACGCGCCGCGCCAGCCCGTAAAAAGCGGGCGCTATCGGTTCCGCTGGCGGCGTTGCGTTCCTCGGTCACGGCGATGGTGTGGGCATCGGTTTCACAATCACACGGCTCAGCATTGGCCGAGCAAATACCGTGGCCGAACTGCGTGATCTTGAAGGCTGTCCAGTTGTACTGCGGGAGCGCGGCGATGATTCCGGCAACGACGGATGTCTTGCCGATGTTGCGCGTGTGCCCGCCGACCACAATGATGGCCATTTCTGCTGGCTCCTACTCTTTCGATCTACGCGCGAGCCGCGCCACGGCAGCCAGACCCTTGAGATAGGCGCGGAGCGGTTGCGCCGGTCGTCCCCAGAAGACGAGGCCCGGCCCGCGCAGTTTCTTCTGGCTAAGCACGCCTGCGCCGCCGCCAAGAACCACCTGCGGGCCAATCTCGGCATGTTCGCCAACGCCTACCTGCCCGCCAAGAATTGCGCCATCGCCCACCGTACTACTGCCGGAGATGCCCGTCTGCGAGGCCATGACAACGTTACGACCCACGCGAACGTTGTGGCCGATGTGAACAAGATTGTCGAGCTTGGCACCGCGCGCAATGCGCGTCTCTTCCAGCGCGCCCCGGTCGATGGTTGTGTTCGCGCCGATCTCCACATCCTCTTCAATAACCAGCGTGCCTTGCTGTGGAAACTGCGTGTACGCTCCGGTCTCTGCGTCGCGAACATAGCCGAACCCATCGGCGCCGAGAACGCATCCGGCGTGGAGAATGACGCGATCCGCGATTTTCGTTCCAGCATAGATCACCACTCTCGGATGGATGTGGCAGTCTGCGCCGATCTGCACGCCATTGCCGAGGATAACCCCGGCGGCAATCTGCGTGTGGTTGCCGATGCAAACATCGTCCCCCAGAACGGCATACGCGCCGATGGAGACATGCGCGCCCAATTGCACGCTCTCGCCAAGAATGGCCGTGGAATGGATGCCCGTTGCCGCCTCTTTGGGCCGCAGGAGAGTTGCTGCGCGGGCAAAGGCCAGACGCGGCTGCGGAACGCAGAGCAGCGGCGGCGTCTCATGGAGAATCGTCTCTGCCAGTTTGGGTGTCAGCAGGATCGCGCCAGCAGCGGAAGCCAACGCTTCAGCCAGCGATGCTGCCGTCTCCACAAAAACGAGGCATTGCGCGTCCGCCGACGGGATGCTGGACACGCGCGCAATCAGCAGGCTGCGTGAGAGATTCTCCGGCATTGTGTATTGCGCGTCGAGTGCAGCCGCGAGTTGTTGCAATGAGAGCGTCATTGTTTTTCACGTTGCGGGTACAGCGGCGCTTCCCCTGCTGGCCGTGTCTTCCAGCGGCGATGCACCCAGAGCCACTGTTCAGGATAGCGCCGGATGGTCTCTTCGAGAACGCGGGTGAAGATTTGCGTATTAGCTTGCGCGTCGGCTTCGTCGTTGTCGGTGCTCACCAGTTCCAGCGCAGGAAGAAAATGCAGCACGTATTTCTGTTCGTCAGGATGCCACAGCAAAAAGCCTGGAACCACGGCAGCCCCGGTGCGCAGTGCGATGCGCGCCATGCCGGAGCCAGTACAGGCGGCGTGTCCGAAGAAATCAACGAAGACCCCCTGCGGCGGTGTCATATTGGTGTCCATCAAAATGCCGACGGTTTCGCCAGCGCGCATGGCGGCAATCAAGCCGCGCGCAAAATCATCTTTGTGCAGCACTCGATTGCCATGCAGGCAGCGAATGCGATTGACCAGCGCATCCACGAAGGGATTGTCGAGACGGCGGATGACCATGCTCATGGGATGGCCAGCCAGCGAGTGATAGAAGCTGCTCAATTCCCACGCGCCTAAATGTCCGGTCAACACCAGCACGCCGCGCCCGCGTTGCTGCGCCGCAAGATAATTTTCCAGACCTTCATAGCGGATACACTGGCTGGCTTGATTGAGAGTGTAGCGAGACATCCGGCAAAACTCCGCCAGTTGCCAGCCCAGGGAGCGATACATGCCGCGCAGGATGCGCTGGCGCTCCGACAGAGATTTTTCAGGGAAGGCGAGATGAAGATTGCGGAGTCCAACCTTGCGAAGTCGCGGCAGGCTCCAATATGCCATTGCGCCGATGGCTGCCCCAATGCGCCGCGCAACGGAGCGCGGCGGCAGCCCCATCGCACGGATCAGACACCACGTAACGGCATACTCGAATCTCTGGCGCATCAATTACTGAAAAGCAGAACTCCATCGGTTCGCTCTTCGCCCTCTTTGAGAATCGGGCGATAGAAGAGTTGATTGTTGTCCAGATAGACCTCCAGAAACGAAGGTCGATCCACGATATGGCCCGCAATCAACGCCTCGGAAAGTGGGTCTTCCACGTAACGTTGTAGCGCGCGGCGCAACGGACGCGCGCCGTAGGTGCGATCCACCATTGTGCGCTCCAGAATCCACTTCTTCGCTTCTTCGGTGACGGAGAGTGTGATCGCTTTCTGGGCCAGGTTCGTGTTTAACTGCTGCACCAGCAGTTCGAGAATCTGGATCAGGTCGCTATCAGAGAGCGCCTGGAAGATGATGATTTCATCGAGGCGATTTAGGAACTCCGGGTTGAAGGTGCGTTTAACTTCGCTCTTGACGAGTTCCTCAACCTTGTCCGCAACCATGTCATCGCGGTCGGACTGGAAGCCCAGACCCTGCCGCTTTTGCAAATGACGCGCTCCAATGTTCGAGGTCATAATGAGGATCGTATTTTTGAAGTCAACCGTGTTGCCCAGCCCATCGGTCAACTGTCCGTCCTCAAAAACTTGCAGCAGGATGTTGAAGACATCCGGGTGCGCCTTTTCGATTTCATCCAGCAGCACGATGGAATACGGAGAACGCTTGACGCGCTCGGTCAACTGACCACCCTCCTCATATCCCACATAGCCCGGAGGCGAGCCGATGAGCTTGGATACCGAATGCTTCTCCATAAACTCCGACATGTCGAAGCGGATCAGCGCCTTCTCGCTGCCGAAGAGGAAGTGCGCCAGCGTGCGCGCCATTTCGGTTTTCCCAACACCCGTGGGGCCGAGAAAGAGAAACGAGCCGATGGGTCGCGCCGGGGATTTAAGTCCGGCCCGCGAGCGGCGAATGGCCCGCGAGAGAGCAGAAATGGCTTTCTCCTGCGAGATGATGCGCTTGTGCAGTTCTTCTTCCACGCGCAGCAGCTTTTGCGTTTCTTCTTCCTTGATGGAGGTGACGGGCACGCCAGTCCAGCGGCTGACGACATCTTCAATATCCGCGCGCGTCACGATGCCCGCAGTGGAATCGTCAAGATGATATTTGTCGCGCAGAGCACGCAGGTTCTCGCGTTCCTTGCGCTCTTCATCGGAGTAGAAGCGAGCCTTTTCAAATTCGTGATTCGCGATGGCGTTCTCCATGCGATGCACGATGAACTTGATGCGCTTTTGCACCTCGGTGATCTCTTCGGGCAGGGAAGTCTGACGCAGCTTGACGCGCGCGCCTGCCTCGTCGATCAAGTCGATGGCCTTGTCCGGCAAAAAACGATCTGGGATGTAGCGATTCGAGTGGCTGACGGAAAAAAGAATCGAATCGTCGGTATAGCTGACCGCATGAAATTTTTCGTAGCGATCCTTGATGCCCATGATGATCTTGATGGCATCTTCTTCATTGGGCGGCGGCACTTTGACGGCCTGGAAGCGCCGCTCCAGCGAGCGATCTTTTTCGATGGACTTGCGATATTCCGCAGGCGTGGTGGCTCCGATGCACTGGATTTCTCCGCGTGAAAGCGCAGGCTTGAGAATGTTGGCTGCGTCCAGAGAGCCTTCCGCAGAGCCAGCTCCGACCAGCGTGTGCAGCTCGTCGATGAAGACAATGCAGTTCTGATTTTCCATCAACTCTTTCATGATGGTCTTGAGTCGTTCTTCAAACTGGCCGCGATATTTTGTTCCAGCAACGATCAGAGAAAGATCAAGTCCAAGCACGCGCTTGTCGGCCAAAAATGTGGGCACGTCTCCATCGGCAATCTTCTGCGCCAAGCCCTCGACGATGGCGGTTTTTCCCACGCCGGGTTCGCCAATCAGCACAGGATTATTTTTTGTGCGGCGGCAGAGAATCTGGATGACGCGCTCCAGTTCCTGATCGCGTCCCACAAGCGGGTCGAGTTGATTGTCCATTGCCGATTGCGTCAAGTCGCGGGAGAACTCGGCCAGTGTGCTGGTCTCGCGATTGCGCTGCGTCTGGGGGGCGCGCTCCTGCGTGGTGCGGGCCAGTTCCTCGCGCACTGTGGAGAGGCGCAGGCCGCGCTCCTGCAGAATCTCCGCAGCAAAGCATTTTTCTTCGCGCAGCAGGCCCAACAGAAGATGCTCGGTGCCGATGTGTTTATTGGAGAGTCGCTCAGCCTCTTCCGCAGCATAGGCCAGCACGCGCTTACATTCATTGGAGAGTGGCAGATCGACTGAAGTGGAGACTTTTTCGCGAATCGTGGTATGACTTTCAATCTGCTTGCGAATGGATTCCACCGAGGCATGGGAGCGCAGGAAGCGGTTGCTCAGGGCCTTATCTTCGCGCAGCAAACCGAGCAGGAGGTGTTCCGTTTCAATGTAGGGCGAACCGAACTGGCTGGCCTCATAGCGCGCGAAAAAGATCACGCGCCGCGCTTTTTCTGTATATCGTTCGAACATACTTCCCCCTTGTGGGCACCCAAAGGCCCGGTTCGAACTATTAGACTCCTCAGCGTCAGGAAATGATGCAGGCAGCCCTACATCGTTCTCTGACACTCCTCTAACCGGCCCTCATGCAGCCGGAACATACGGCCACAACGCTGCGCGAATTCGACGTTGTGGGTAACGATGATGGAGGTGAGCCGATGCGTCCGATGCAGTTCTTCCATCTGCACAAAGACCGCCGCAGCCGTTCGGTTGTCGAGATTGCCAGTGGGTTCATCCGCCAGCAGCAGACGGGGTTGCGTGACCAACGCCCGCGCCAGCGAGACACGTTGCTGTTCGCCGCCGGAAAGTTCTCCGGCGCGGTGGTGCATTCGATTCTGTAGCCCGACCTGCCGCAGCCATACTTCAGCTTTGGCCAGGGCGGAGGCGCGGGGTTCGTCGCGTGCAAGCAGCGGCATGGCTGCATTCTCCAGTGCGGTAAACTCCGGCAGCAAATAGTGAAATTGCCATACGTAGCCGATTTCTCGATTGCGAAAAATCGCTGCTTCTTTGGAACTCAGCTTCCCGATGCAAGTTGAGGCGCAGTATACGTGACCACTGGTGGGCGTATCAAGGGCCGCCAGAATATGCAGCAGCGTGCTTTTTCCGGAGCCGGATTCGCCGACGATGGCAACCATCTCTCCGGCATGCACGGTAAGATTCAGATTTTCAAAAAGAACGAGCGCGTCGGAGCCAGTGCGATACTCCTTGTGCAGATTTTCCACGCGCAGCAATACAGGTTCCTGGGGGTCTTCCATTAACGCAACATTTCCCGCGCTTTCGCCTGTTGCGAAAGCGGTGCGAAGCTCGCGGCTCGATGGTGTCTGCATACCCAACCCCAACCCATGTCCTATACCTATCATAGAACTGTTGAACCAAAGAAAGTGTCTTTGCGGATGATTGCGGGGGATGCAGCGCAAAACGGGACAGGTGTTTTAATTTGGGAGAGACAACCTGCTCCTCCACCAATGTCGCCGTCGCCACAAAGAGTGCCCATGCAGGGGGTTGCTAAGGAAACCTTGCACAAGTCGGCATTTTGAAGGCAGGTTGCCTCGAAATAGGGATATGTGCAGAGATTCCATAAATCGTCGCAAAAAGCGTGTTGTCCCAAAGCTATAGAGACTTTAGCGCGCCTACGAGTTGTTTTTCAAATTCACTAAAGGCGGGTAGATTTTTGAGTGGGGAGAAATCATCAATTAATTCAGAGACTCTGTGTACCATGCGATGGACATTCAGGTTGCGCAGTCTCCGGCCCTGTAGCTCCGAGGCCGTTTTTAATAGTGAAAATAACTTATCTTTTGGATCGGGAAGTTTTTCCAAGTCTTTTAATTTTGGAATGGAAAGAGGAGACCTGCCGCGGGGATTTCCTGACGCTTGGCGAATAACATCTTCATCCAACAAAAGCCATGCCTCTGTCATTCGCTGAGGAACAACACAAACGACTGGCCTATCCTTTTCCTTTGGAAAGGCGCTCAATACAGCGTTACTGATTTCTTGTTGTCGGGCAGCTACTGAGGATGTTTCGCAGTCCCGATGTACAAACAATAAATTACAAGGGTACAGTTCTACCGCCAAAGATAATTTTTCAGTAAGGCTACGAGGCTTCACGCGAAATGGGCCGAAGTCAGCCCAAGCCGATTGGATCACATAGGGGTGTCCCTGCAACCTGATGCTCCAGTCGATAATGGGCATCAGCGCCCTATCGGAACTCCCATCTGTCACTAACGTGTATTGAAGGTTACTCATTGTTAGAAAAAGGAAAAGGAAGCTGCATGTCCTTGCGATCCTTAACGAGGCGAACGGGTTTGCTTGTAGGCGAGGTTGATTGTTCCGTGGCCTCATTAGCGCCCGGAGTAGGATTCAAGTATTCCAATACGCGACCACGCTGCACTATTTCAGCTTCTGGAATGTCAGCGCGCCATGTATCCGGCAAGCATGAAAAAGATAGCACACTGTACGACTTATTGGAGTTTGAAACCTGTTTAAGCTCTGCAATCAATAAACTGTTGTCCTGGACTTGCTTCACGACTTCTGGTGAGTGCGTGTTGATGATTACCTGGCGTAGCGGATTGTCGGCTCCAACTTCTTCATCCGTGTTTACTGATATATCGCGCAATAAATTTAAAATGAACGGAATGCGCTTTGGATGAATCCCATTTTCAGGTTCCTCCAAACATAACACCCCTTGCGAATCAGGGTCGAGTTCAAGAACCGCAAGGGCAAGAAAACGCAGCGTGCCATCCGACAACGCACGCGCTGGGTGAGCTGTCCCATCTTTGCCAGACACAAATAATGTGAGTAGTTCACGATTTTCGTCACGGTCAATGCGTAATTCTCGAACATCATCGATTAGCTCGGCTAAACGATTGGCAACTTTAGCGTATACAGAATTGCCACGAGAACTATTTGATGCTGGGGCATCAGCATCCTTGATTCTTCCCATTCGATACAGAGTCGCAGCTAAATTCGATCCGTCACTCCCTAGTCTCGTGGGTGAAGTAAATGGGTCTGGGGCACGAAGAGAACTTGGTTCCAGTTGTAGAAGTCTCCAAGACTGCATTTCTCTGCGTACCAAAGTTGCGGTTGGTGTTTCCGCAGCGTTCGTCGCAGAAATTACAGTCCGGGGTAGAGTTTTAGCAAGAACAGCGCGTGTACGCCCGCTCGTTCCATCTTGATGGATTTTAATGGTTCTACTTCCTAGGGTATCTCCTTCAGTAGATATGAACGGCGTTCCACGCTTTCCATAAATCACAGAATTTTTCCATACTGTTGACTTGGTGAAGGGTATCTGTTTTTTGGCTTCGCGTTGCTTGATGTGTGTTAACTTTTCCTCGATTATTTCGAGTCCGCCTACTGCACGCTGCCCCTCGTCTTGTCGATACCGAAGTGCTAAGAAATATTTAAGAAATGTGCTCGTGGCTTCCGCAGGTTGTCCCAAGTCATCAAACCCGTGCTCAGGAATGATCATCTCCGCTTCAAAGGACATTTCTTCGTCGAAATTGTCTGCCACGCGATGGAATAGGTTTCGTATGTCACCTGTTTTCCCCCCCTCGTCTCGCACGCTGAGAGCGGCATCAATCAGAGGTTTTTCACTTAAGGCGCTCAGAAATGCTATGGCATCAAAAAGATTTGATTTACCGACACCATTTGCACCAGCGATGCAAGTGAAAGGGCCAAAGCGAATGTCGACATCGACAAGATTCTTGAAGCCCTTGATGTGTAGTCTCGTTAGCATTTCAATAAATGTTCTGTGTTCACAAAAAAGTATATGTTAAGGCGGCCCTTTTGGTGTAATCTCGGTAATTTTAGATGAGCAAATCTACAGTTAATTTTTCCCCTACTCATACCGCAGCGCTTCGGCGGGAAGGATTTTTGCTGCGGAGGCGGAAGGGTACAGTGTGGCCAGCAGCGAAATTCCCAGCGAGACGGCAGAGACGATCACGCCGTCGATCCAGCGCGGGGCGAAGGGCAGATAGTCGATGGAGTAGACCTCCGCCGAGAGATGGATGAAGCGGTAATGCCCGCCTGCCCAGGCCAGCGTGTACCCGACGACGAGGCCCAGCGCGGTTCCAATCACGCTGATGAGCATTCCCTGGCAAAGAAAGATGCGCCGCACCTGATCGGCGCGCACGCCGAAGGACATCAACACGGCAATGTCGCGGGTCTTCTCCATCACCATCATGGTGAGCGCGATCAGAATGTTCAACGCGGCCACGCAGACAATCAGGCCAATCACGATGAAGGTGACCATCTGCTCCAGGCGCAGGGCGCGGAAGAGTTCGCGGTTTTGTTCCATCCAGTTGGTGGTTAGAAATCCCTTGCCCGCAGCAGCCTCAATGCTGCGCCCGATGCGGTCGGCGTGGTAGAGATCGTCCACCTTGAAGCTGATGACGGAGACCAAATCCGGCTCGCCAAAGAGACGCTGCACATCGGCCAGACGCGCCAGCGCATAGGAGGAATCGTACTGATAGAAGCCGGAGTGGAAAATGCCGACAACCTGAAATCTCTCATATTTGGGCACCAAGCCGAAGGGAGTGAGTTCACCCTGCGGGCTGGTGACCAGCACGGCATCGCCCACGTTGGCGCCGATGGAATCCGCAAGGTCAGAGCCAATGACAACGGGCGGCATTGCGGCATTAGGGGCAGTGGAAGCGCTGGTGGAAACGGGAGCGAGCGCCATTGCGCTACCCTCGTTGACCGATTGCAGCAGGTCGCTGACGGTACGCTCCTGATCGGGCAGGATGCCTTTGATGAGCGCGCCGCCAGAGCGCGCGCCACGCGAGATCAACACTTGCCCATAGAGTCCCGGCGCGGCGGCGGTGACGTGCGGGAGGCTCCGCAGACGTTCGGTCAGGCTGCGCCAGTGGTCGATGCCGTCGCTGGCCACGCGCATCAGCTCGACATGCGCGGTGGAGCCGAGCAGTCGATCTTGCAGGTCGCGGCGCATTCCATTTGTGATGGCCAGCGCGAGAATGAGCGCGGCCACGCCCGCAGCCACGCCGAGAACGGAGATTCCGGTAATGATGCCGACGACCGCCTGCCGACGCTTGGCGCGGAGATAACGTCGTGCGATAAAGAGTTCAAAGCGCATGGTGGGAGGAATCTTCTTCCTATTGCACCATCCTAGAGCATTTCTCCTGCTGACTTTCAATATCAATATCTGCCAGGCTACTCTACAGTGGATTTGGTACAGGATATTTCTGAAGGGGGAAACAGCTTGTTCTTTCTTGGAATGGATATTGGCACGGGCGGCACGCGCGCGGTTTTGGTGGATGCAACGGGAAAGGTGATTGCCTCCACAGCCAGCGAACATGCGCCCTTTCGCTCCATCTCCACTGGCTGGGCGGAACAAGACCCAGCCGACTGGGATCGCGCCGCGCAGGAATCCATCCGCGCTGTGCTCGCGGCCAGCGGCCAGCCAGCCAGCGCGATTGCCTGCGTGGGATTGACCGGGCAGATGCACGGCGCGGTGCTGCTGGATGCAGCGGGCGCAGTGTTGCGGCCCGCGCTGATCTGGTGCGATACGCGCAGCGCGCCGCAATGCGACTGGCTGCATCAAACGCTGGGCCGCGCGCGGTTGATCGAGTTGACCTGCAATCCCGCTCTACCGAATTTCACTCTCACCAAGTTGCTGTGGGTGCGCGATAACGAGCCGGAGATCTTTGCCCGCGTGGCGCATTTGCTCTGTCCCAAGGATTATGTGCGCTTTTGTTTGAGCGGAACCTACGCGATGGATGTGCAGGAGGCCTCTGGCACATTGCTGCTGGATGTGGCGCATCGCCGCTGGTCGAAGGAGGTCGCGCAGGCGGCTGGAGTTCCGCTGACCTGGCTGCCGGAATTATTTGAATCCCCGGAAATCTGCGCCAGGATTAGCGCGGAGGCAGCAGCGCGAACCGGGCTGCTGGCAGGTACGCCGATTGTGGCTGGCGCGGGCGATCAGGGCGCAGGTGCCGTGGGCATGGGGATTCTGAAGCCCGGATCGGTGAGCGCGACCATTGGCACCTCCGGCGTGGTCTTTGCCGCAACGGATCGTCCAGTGCATGATCCCGACGGACGGCTGCACACCTTCTGCCATGCCGTGCCGGGCCGCTGGCATGTGATGGGCGTGACGCAGGCGGCAGGGCTGTCGTTGCGCTGGTATCGCGATACATTTCGTCCCGGCACTTCGTATGACGCGCTCAGCCAGCTTGCGGCGCAGATTCCAGCAGGCAGTGATGGACTTTTCTGGGCACCGTATCTGATGGGTGAGCGCGCGCCGCATCTTGACCCGGAGGCGCGCGCGGCCTTTGTCGGCCTGACGGCGGCGCATGGACAAGCGCATCTGACGCGGGCGGTGCTGGAGGGCGTGACCTACAGCTTGCGCGATACATTCACGCTCTTTGCGGAGTTGGGAATTCCAGTGCATGGCCGAGTGCGGCTGGGCGGCGGTGGCGCGCGCAGCGCGCTCTGGCGACAGATGCAGGCTGATATTTATGGCCATCCCGTCGAGATTCTGACTGCCGAGGAGGGCGGCGCGTTTGGCGCAGCGCTGCTGGCGGGCGTGGGCGCAGGCGCGTGGAAGGATGTTGATGCAGCCTGCGAGATGGCTCTCCATGTGGCTGAGCATCGGGAGCCGCAGGCCGCTGCGCGCGCAGTGTATGAGCAGGGCTATGCGGCGTACAGAAAAATCTATCCCGCGCTGCGGAGTCTGCGGTAGAAATGACGTTCCTGTGGGAGTGTGCTGTATCCTCGGTTTCAAAATCGAGACCGAGGGCACCTTGCATTTCTAAAAATTATTGTTGACATAAATTCGAGGGGGGAAGGGTACAATAAATCCGTCTTTACTCCCAAGTATCTGAAAGGTGCATAGATGCCTATCTCGCATCGTTCCTCCAAAGTGCTGCTGCGCGTGCTGCTGAGCCTATCCGCGATCTTTGCTCTCTTTATTCCGATTCTTCTCACTGCCTGTGGCGGGAGCGCGAGCAGCACATCAAATTCCTCCGGTGCAGCCCAAGGAAAATGGACATGGATGGGCGGCAGCAATACGCCGAGCGCACCGGGTGTCTATGGTACGCAAAACACTCCCTCCACCACGAACGTTCCGGGAGCACGAGGTGCCGCCGTCAGTTGGACGGACAACAGCGGCAACTTCTGGCTTTTGGGCGGTACAGTCATTAACATGTCGACCGGAACGACGATATCCCTCAACGATCTCTGGGAGTTCAACCCAGCCACAAATACTTGGATGTGGGTGGGCGGGAGTAACACGGCAAATGCAGTCGGTGTCTACGGGACGCTCGGTGTCCCTTCTACCACGAACATTCCGGGAGCACGGTACGGATCCGTCAGTTGGAGAGATCTCAGCGGCAATTTCTGGCTCTTTGGAGGCCAAGGTTATGATTCAATCGGAGCGAACAGCTATCTCAACGATCTCTGGGAGTTCAACTCAGCCGCCAAGACCTGGACCTGGGTAAACGGTAGTAGCACTGCGGTGAATGCAACGCGTTTCTACGGCACACAGGGTATTCCCAATTCCAGCAATATTCCCGGAGTTCGGATATATTCCGCAAGCTGGACAGACAACAGTGGCAACCTCTGGCTCTTTGGTGGGACTGGCGCGGATTTGACCGGAACGATAGGCCAGCTTAACGACCTATGGGAATTCAACCCCCAGACCAAAGAGTGGACTTGGATGAGTGGCAGCAACACAGTGCCGAGTCAGTTTGGTGGTCAACCCGGTGTTTACGGCGCGCTGGGCACTCCTGCTGCCAGCAATGTTCCAGGAGGTCGATCTGGTTCTGTCACTTGGACGGACGGCAGCGGCAACCTCTGGCTCTTTGGAGGAACTGGTTTTGATTCGACCGGAACGCAGGGACAGCTCAACGACCTCTGGGAGTTCAATCTCACAAGCAAGATGTGGGCTTGGATGAGCGGCAGCAGCACGGTGGGCGCAACAGGCAGTGGCCATTCTGGTGTGTACGGGACGGAGGGCACTGCCGCTCCAAGCAATATTCCCGGAGGCCGAGGAGGCGCAATGAGTTGGATGGATAGCAGTGGCAACTTCTGGCTTTTTGGAGGCTACGGTTTTGATTCGACCGGAAGGGAGGGCAACCTTAACGACCTCTGGAAGTTCAATCTCACAAGTAAGATGTGGACATGGATGAGCGGTAGCAATGCGGCGAGTACGAATGTGAATTCTAACTCCGGTGTTTACGGCACGCTGGGTGTCGCCGCTGCCACGAACACTCCTGGAGCGCGATCTGGCGCAGTAAGTTGGATGGATAGCAGTGGCAACCTCTGGCTCTTTGGTGGGGATGGAACCGGTTCGACCAACACGAGTGGCGATCTCAATGATCTCTGGCGCTACCAGCCATAGGTAATTGTCCTGGGGTCTTAGGAGCAGACCCCAAGGTGTTATCCCGCTACTGGCGACCCACAGGGATGGAGATGACTGCGCCCATTGTCTGCGTGGATGGATCGACGATGGGCGTGACGCTGTTCATCATTCGCGCCATTGCGCCCTTCTTTCCGGGGCGATACAAGGCGCGATGGTTGAGAACATAATTACCAACGAGGAAGCCGATGGTCTGGCCAACCAGCACATCCGAGGGGAAATGATCCCGGCCCAGCACCCGGCAGATGCTGACAGTTTCCGCAAATGCGTAAGCGGGCGCAATCACGTACCAGTGCGGATATTCGCCTGCGACCACACGCGCAATAGACATGCTGGCCGTGGCATGACCAGAAGGAAAGGAGGAGTCCCACGTCCAGCCAGACCGTGGGTTAGTCCAGAAAGGCCCATTCCCTGTTCCGTTGTAGGGGCGCTGGCGATTGGTTGCCAGCTTCAGGCCCAGCGTGACGGTGCCAGAATCAATGATGGTCTCTGCCGCCAGACGGCCTGTCTCGGCCAGCTTGGAGTTTTTCCACGCCAGACCGGCAAAGTAAATGCCTGCGCTCTCGCCGCCCGCTACAAAGAATTCTCCCATGATCGAGATATTGTTCGCCGTGTTGATACGGCTGGTATCGACACCGAGAAGCTGCTGCGCATCGGCATCGTAGGCAAGGGCCAGCCCTGTGGCCGCGCCCATCGGTGCCAGCCAGTAGGCATCGGTTGCTTTTACATGCAGCGGGCTGGTGAAGATTCCTTTATCGTCTTCGCCGAGGTCTTGAATGCAGCGCACCAGATGCGTGATGCCGCAGATGACCTGCGCGTTTTGCTGCGCGGCTGCGGGAGTGGACGTGAGAGCGGGAGTTGATGCGCTTGACGGCGGCAGGATGGCGGTCGTGGACGGGACAACAGCTTCCATCGTGCTGCTGTTGCTTGCGAGGATTTGTTGGTTTTGCGCACAGGCCAAAGATGTAGCCAGCAGGGAAGTCGCGAGCGTGAACAGCGTGAGAATTCGCATAGATTCCTTAATCAGTGTACCGGGAGGGAATGCCGAAAATTTTTAATGCAAGAGATTTTTTTTTGCTTGCAGTCCACAGTGGAATGGATTTATGCGCGGGGGCTTGGCGTATCCACCTCGCCGCGAACTATTGTTCCCACTTGCAAAGGTTTGACAGTGTGGTGCCAGACTTGTCCGGCAGTATCTTCCTCAATATGGATGATCTCTGCGGTCAGCTCCGCGCCACTGCGCGCGGTGGCGATGAGGCGGCCTCTTGTCGAAGAAACATCGCCCTGTGGCGCGGCGCATGTGGGAGTAAAAGCCGTGCGATTCAGCGTCATGCGCCAGAACGTTTGGCCATTGGCGTGGGAAAATTCCTGAATATCGGTGACGACGGCATCAAAGCGCGTCAGCAGCGGGTCGATCTTGTAGAGGCATTCGGTCATGGATGTATTTTCAAGTGGAAGATTGCGGCCACCTCTTCAGCGTAGTACGTTCTCCGCTTACACTCAAAGTATGTCCGATCCGATCCGCCTGATCGCCGCCGACCTGGATGGCACCTTGCTTGCTCCCAACGGCCAGTTGAACGCGCGAACCGTGGCTGCGTTGCGCGCCGCTGAGCGGGCAGGGGTGTTTCTGGTCTTTGCCACCGGACGCCGCCAGAGCTTTACCGCGCAGGTGCTGGCGAACGCAGGTTTGCGCGCGGATACGGTGCTGATTACCTCCAACGGCGCAGTCACGCGCACGATGGAAGGGACGTTGATCGAGCGCCATCGGATGCCTGTCGAAGCAGCGCGGCAATTGTGCGACCACTTGGCGGAGTTTCGCGATGCCATGCTCTTTACCTTTGACCGCACCGGCCCTGGCGCGATGGTGGTGGAGCGACTGACCACGCTGCACCGCAGCATTGCGAAATGGGTGGAGTCGAATGTGCATGAGATTGCCACGGTAACTCCACTGGAAGCGGCGTTTGCAGCGGGCGAGGCTCCCGTGCAAGGGATGCTTTGCGGCACGCTGGAGCGGATGACGGCGGCTCTCGCCGTGCTGGATTCCGATGTGCCAGAGGCGCGGAATCTGCGCGCCGCCATTTCGATTCATCGCACGGAGTATGCGATACGCGATCTCTGCATTGTTGATCTGCTGTCTGCGGCGTGTTCCAAAGGTCGGGCGCTGGAG
The DNA here is from genome assembly GCA_021810625.1 of Acidobacteriota bacterium. GTDB lineage: Bacteria > Acidobacteriota > Terriglobia > Terriglobales > Acidobacteriaceae > JAJZIJ01. Next base: position 18,338 of record JAJZIJ010000001.1, on the reverse strand, counting down.
CGCGTGGCGACGGCGCAAGGGATTTCCTCCGCGCAAGTGCTGGCGTTGGGAGACAACATGAATGATGCCGACATGCTGGCCTGGAGCGGATGTCCGGTGCTGATGTCCAATGCTGCGCCGGAGATGCATACGCTGGCAGCAGCGAACGGTTGGCGAATTGCAGCCAGCAATGAGGAAGATGGCGCGGCGCAAGTCATAGAGGCCGCGTTGGACGGGAGTTTTTCACGCAGAGCCAAGCCCGTTTTCGTGGTAGATTGACCACAGAGATTTCTTAGCCTGAATGCAATCGTTTCTCCAACGCGGCTTCCTGATTTTTATGCTGATCGGAGTGTGTGTCCTCTCCGCTTCGGCGGCGGAGCGCGTTACGCTGCGCTCCGGGTTTGATGTCGTATGCGATCATCAGCGTCCGGTCAACGGCGAAATTCGTCTTTTTCTAACATCCAACGAGGATAGCTATGTGGACGTCGCGCCGAGCGATATCGTGCGCCAGGTGGAAATCTCCGAAGCGATGCCCGATGCAAAAACTCCCGGCGCGACGATCAAGCCTGCGCTTTCGGCTGCAACGGCGCAAGAGAAGGCTGCGACCGCGCAACCCGTCAATCTGCCTGCGCTGCTCACGCAGGCATCCGCCGCGCATCACATTGATGCCGATCTGCTGGCCAGCGTGATTCACGCCGAGAGCAACGGCAATCCACGCGCAGTTTCCCGTACAGGCGCGCAGGGGCTGATGCAGTTGATGCCCGAAACAGCCTCCAGACTGGGCGTGCAGGACAGCTTCTCCCCCGAACAAAATGTTGCCGGAGGCACGGCGTATCTTGACCTGTTACTGACGCGCTACCATGACAATCCCATGCTGGCGTTGGCGGCCTACAACGCGGGGCCGGAGGCAGTGGATCGCTATCACGGCATCCCTCCCTATGCGGAGACGCGACATTATGTGGCGCGCGTGATCCATGATTTTAACCAGCGCAAGCGGCAGCTTGCCCATACGTCAGCGCATTCGCAGATGGCCGCCGGCCCATGCACCTTCCCACGTTGCCCGTCCCCGAAGTAATTCAGAAATCGAGTAGGGCAACGAGTAAGAGAGAGTTCCTTCCTGCATGAAAGCAAAACGATGGCTTCTGATGGCGATGGTGTTGCTGGTTCTGGTGCTGCTGGGCTATCTGCAATTTCGCATGTTCCGCAGCTTTCAGTGGTCGATTCTGGCTCGCGTCTTCGGCTCCATTCTCTGGTCGCGCATTGGCATCGCCATTGCGTTGATCTACGCAGCCTACATCACACGCGCCTTTCGCTGGAGCATTTTTCTTCGACCCACAAAACCGGCGAGTCCCGCATCTCTGATCCCATCGCAGTTTATCGGCTTTACCGCCGTCGCCATTCTGGGGCGATTGGGGGAGTTCGTCCGGCCCTATTTAATTGCGCGGCGGCAGCAGATTAGCTTTACCTCGCAGATTGCCGTTTATGCTGTTGAGCGTGTCTTCGATCTGCTGGCGGCGGCGACTATCATTGCCTTTACGCTTACGTTCAGTCATTCCGTTCGCGCATTGCCCTACAGTCAGAATTTTCGCCATGCGGGATATCTGGCCATGCTGGCGGCGTGTCTGCTCGGCGGACTCGCTGTGGCCGCGCGCGTCTCCGGGGAGCGCGTGGCGGCGATCTTTGGGCGGATGTTTGGCTGGATTTCCAAGACCGCAGGCCATCACGTACAGGAAAAAATTCTGGCCTTCAGTCACGGTCTGGATACCATTCATAGTGTTGGCGATCTGCTGTTGGCGCTGTTCTGGTCCTTCGCCACCTGGGGGTTGATTGCACTGGCCTACGTGGAGGTTGTCCATGCCTTCCGCGTGCCGTCGCTGGCCGCTATCTTCCCGGCGCAGACCATTATTTTGATGATGTACAGCATGTTTGGCTCGGTGTTGCAATTGCCCGTGGTGGGCGGAGGCTCGCAACTGGCTACGATTCACGCCATGATTAGCATTCTTGGCGTGGGGCCGGAGGCGGCCACAGCCTGCGGCATTCTTCTCTACCTGTCAACATTTCTGAGCGTCATTCCTGTCGGCCTGTTCTTTGCGCGCGTGGAACATGTCTCGCTGCGCAAGATAGCCGAATCATCGGGGACGGAAGAGGAAGCTCTGGAGCAGGCAAACGCGCTGTAGGCGCAAAGCTGGGAACAAGGGAGAATACAACGTGGCCTACGACGACCTGAGAGCGTGGATCGAGAAACTGGAAAAATCCGGAGAATTAAAGCGCATCCAGCAGGAGGTTGATCCGATTCTGGAGATCGCCGAGATTACCGACCGCGTATCAAAATCTGGCGGGCCAGCGTTGTTGTTTGAGCGGGTCAAGGGCTATCCCGGCGCGCGGGTGCTGATGAATCAGTTTGGCAGCGAGCGGCGAATGCGGCTGGCGTTGGATGTGAATTCACTGGATGAAATCTCCGGCAGAATTCAGGCGTTGATGAACCTCCGCGCACCGGATGGATTTCTGGACAAGATTCGCATGTTGCCCATGCTGGCCGAGATGGGAAAATTCTTTCCCAAGGTTGTCGCCAGCAAAGACGCGCCGTGCAAGGAAGTCATCCTGCGGGAGAACTTCAGCGTGCTGGATTTTCCCATCCTGCAATGCTGGCCCGGCGATGGAGGCCGCTTCCTCACACTGCCCTGCGTCATTACCCGCGATCCGGGCAAGGGAAGTGGCGGAGGCGGCAAGCGCAACGTTGGCATGTATCGAATGCAGGTCTACGACGGCCAGACCACGGGAATGCACTGGCAGAGGCAGAAGGTCGCAGCCGAACATTATCGTGAACGGATGCGTCAGGGAGCCGAGGCTGCAACTCCAGAAAATGCTGCGGCAGCTCGCGTGGCGCGTATGGCCGAGACAGGCGGCGGCGCGAGCTTACCTGTAGACGCCAACGTAACGGCGTGGACAAATCCGAAAGCTGATCGTCTCGAAGTTGCCGTGGCCATTGGCACCGATCCGGCAATGACCTTTTCCGCCATTGTTCCCGCGCCGCCAGAGGTCGAGGAGTTCATCATCGCAGGATTTCTGCGCCAGCAGCCCGTCGAACTCGTCAAATGCGAGACGGTCGATCTGGAAGTTCCAGCCTCGGCGGAGATTGTGCTGGAAGGCTATGTGCGCACCGATGAGCTGCGCTCGGAGGGGCCATTCGGCGACCATACCGGCTTCTACACGCTGCCCGATGACTACCCTGTCTTCCACATCACCTGCATCACGCACCGGAAGAATCCCATCTACGCTTCGACCATTGTGGGCAAACCGCCGATGGAAGATGCCTGGATGGGCAAGGCCGTCGAGCGCATTTTTCTGCCGTTGATGAAGCTGACAATACCGGAGATTGTGGACATCAACCTGCCCGTCGAGGCGGTCTTTCACAATCTGATGATCGTTTCGATTCGCAAGAGCTACGCAGGGCAGGCGCGCAAGGTGATGCATGGCATCTGGTCGCTGGGTCAGGCCATGTTTACCAAGTGCGTGGTGGTGGTGGATGAGGATTGCGACGTGCAAGACCTGCGCGAGGTGACGCTGCGCGTGGCCAACAACATTGACCCGGAGCGCGATATCCAGTTCACGATGGGGCCGATGGATTCACTGGATCATGCCTCGCGCCAGCCGGGCTACGGCAGCAAGATGGGCATCGACGCGACGCGCAAGTGGGCGGCGGAGGGATTCACGCGCCCCTGGCCGGAGATGCTCACGATGGATACCGCGACTAAGGCCCGTGTTGATGCCATCTGGAGCAAGCTGGGGTTGTAGTGTGGCGATTGTGGATTTTCCATTAAAGTGAGCTTGTCATTCTGAGGAGCAACGCGACGAAGAATCCAGACGATCTTGGCACATTATTCTCAGCCAGTATTCTCTGGATTCTTCGCTTCGCTCAGAATGACTCTTCTGATGGAGCGGTGAGGACAGCTTGCACGGCGGAGAGTACAGCCTCCGGCTGAATGGCTGTTAAACATTTCTTGCGCTGTTTGATGCAGACTTCCAGACCGCAGCCCCAGCAGTCGGTGCGGTGGTAAAAAACTTTATGCCCGACACCACAGGGGAACCACACGCCTTCGCGGTCGCGCGCGGCAAAAACGGCCACGCAGCGGGTTTGTACGGCGGCGGCCAAATGCATGGGGCCGCTATTGTGGCCTAGAAAGAGCCGCGCGCGCACCAGCACAGCGGCGGATTCGCGCGGCGTGAGATTGCCGCAGAGATTGATGCAGCGGCCCTGCCACTCGGTTGCGGCAAGGTCGCTGGCGGCCCGTTCCTCCGGCGCGCCGATCAGAACCAAGCCAAGGTCAGGATATTGCTGCGCCAGTGAGCGCAAAACCGCGCGCCAATTATCGCCGCCCCAATCATTGGCCGGAACTTTTGTGCCCATACTACAGGCGAAAAAATGACGGTTGCCGAGAGGGAGCAACTCCTGCTGAGCGCGAGCATTTTCGGCAGGCGAGAGGCGCAGATTCCAGTTGGCGGCGTTGGAGATATCAATCTCCCCAAGAGCGTGCAGGGTTCGCGCCAGTCGAAAGGCTTCTTGTTCATAGATGCCGCTGGTCGCGTCCACGCGGTTGAAGCGCATGTCCTGGGAGACCTGCGCACCAATGATTCGCGGAATGCCGCAGAATCGAAAAAAAGCCACATCGCGCGCGACCTGTTGCCAGCGCCTGCGCGCGGTGAGGTAGACCAGCACCTGCGGACGCCACTGGCGAATCTGGCGACGCAGCGCAAGCAGTTCAGAAAAATTGCGCGTACCGATGGGATAGCGCAGGGAGTCGCTGTCGGCGATAAGGCCAGAACCTTCGAGCACAGAATAGGCCGCTGGCGCTTTGCCATGCACGGGAACATTGGTCAACAGACGCCGCTCGGCGTGGGGGAAGGCCTGCGCAATTTGATGGAAGCAGGGAAGCGCGACAACCGTATCGCCGAGACTACCCAGACGATAGATGAGGACGCGCTCGATCTTCATTTTTTTCCGTGCCATGCCGTATACTTCAGGTATGTCGATTGTGCGCGATATTGCGAGCGTTGCCAAGGGGATGAGCATTACCTTCAAGGAAATGTTTGAGCCGACGCAGGTGGAAAATTACCCGGATGGGCCGGGGCCAATGCATGGCGCGCAGTTTGAGGAGCGTTTTCGCGGCCAGCATGTGTTGCAACGCGACGAAAATGGACTGGAAAAATGCGTAGCCTGTTTTCTGTGCGCGGCGGCGTGTCCGGCAAACTGCATTTATATTGAGGCGGCAGAAAATACAGCCGAGCAGCGCATCTCCAGCGCCGAGCGCTACGCCAAGGTTTATAACATCGACTACAACCGCTGCATTTTTTGTGGGTATTGCGTGGAGGCATGTCCGACGGACGCCATCACGCATGGTCACGGCTTTGAACTGGCCTCGCTGAACGCGACCAGCCTAGTGATGCGCAAGGAACAATTGCTCACTGCGATGCCGGCCCAGCCGACCACTCCGACGCTCCCAAAATAAACTGAATGCGAGGATGGCAACACAGGCGGCGATCCCGGCAAGGATTGCCACCCGATTTGTTGTAGCTTGAAATTGCACATGCAATTGAAATCCTGAGAGAAAAATGTCCAGCTTCCTCGAACAAATTCGGCGTCGGGTCGTGGTCTATGACGGCGCGATGGGCACCAACATCCAGAAATATGATCTTTCTGTCGATGATTATTGGGGCAAGGAAGGCTGCAACGAACTGCTGGTGCAAAGCCGCCCCGATGTTATTCGCGCCATTCACGCCAGTTTTTTTGAGGTGGGCTGCGACGTGGTGGAGACCAACAGCTTTGGCTCCTCGCGTATTGTGCTGGCCGAATATGATTTGGAAGATCAGGTTCGCGAGCTAAATCTTGCGGCGGCGCGGTTGGCCAAAGAAGTGGCCGCGCAGTTCTCAACGCCCGATCATCCACGCTTTGTGGCGGGGTCGATTGGGCCGACAACAAAGCTGCCGTCCTTGGGACACATCTCCTATGACGACATGGCGGCGACCTATCGAGAGCAGATTGAGGCGCTGATTGAGGGCGGCGTTGATCTGCTGCTCATTGAGACCTGTCAGGATTTGTTGCAGGCAAAAATTGCTTTGGCAGCCTGCGAAGACGCGATGCGCGTGGCGGGAAAACGTCTGCCGGTACAGATGCAGGTGACGCTCGAAGCTACGGGGACAATGTTGCTGGGCAGCGAGATTGGAGCTGCGTTGGCCGTGCTGGAGTGCTTCCAGCCAGATGTAATTGGCTTAAACTGCGCAACCGGGCCACGCGAGATGCACGATGCGGTGCGTTTTCTCTGCGCGAATGCGACATGCCCAATCAGCGTGCTGCCCAATGCCGGCCTGCCGCAAAACGTAGGCGGACACGCGCATTACACATTAACGCCGGAGGAATTGGCGCAGGCGCACAAGCAGTTTGTCGAGGAGTACGGCGTGCGCGTGGTCGGCGGCTGCTGCGGCACTACGCCGGAGCATCTGCGCACCGTGGTGGAGATGCTCCGCGACGTGCAGCCCGCAGTGACCAACGCAAAGCCGCAGAGCGTTGTGGCCAGCGCGTACTCCGCTGTTCCATTGGAGGTGGATGGGCAGCCCGTTATCGTGGCCGAGGAGATGAATACCACCACGCGGGTGGAGCACTTCCGCGACATGGTGCGAGGCGGGGATTACGACGGCATTCTTGCGCTGGCCAAGCGGCTGAGCGCGGAAGGCTCGCAGATGCTCGACCTCTGCTGCGCGATTGTGGGCGAGGATGAAAACGCCTACATGTGTTCCATCCTGGAAAAAATTGCCACGCGGGTGCCCGCGCCGATTCTGGTGGATTCGACCGAAGCCGAGGTGATTGAAGAGGCGCTCAAGCGCATACCCGGCAAGCCCATCATCAACTCCATCAATCTGGAGGATGGCGAGAAGCGAACCTCGCGTGTGCTGCCAATGGCGCGGCGGTACGGCGCGGCGGTCATTGCGCTCACCATTGACGAAGATGGCATGGCGCTGACCGCAGAGAAAAAGCTGTCCGTGGCGAAAAGAATTTATCAACTGGCGACGGAAAAATACGGCCTGCGTGGGCAGGATTTAATCTTCGATCCGCTAACGCTACCCATCTCCACGGGGCAGGAGGACTATCGCACGGCGGGCATGGAGACGCTGGAGGCCGTGCGCCTCATTAAGCAGGAATTGCCGGAATGTAAAACGATTCTGGGTGTCAGCAACATTTCCTTTGGACTGTCGGCGTACTCGCGGCGCGTGCTGAACAGCGTTTTTCTGAAGGAGGCCGTGGATCGCGGACTCGACGCGGCCATCGTCAATTACTCCAAAATTTATCCGCTCTACAAAATTCCAGAGAAGGAAGTGGAACTGGCGCGCAAGCTGATCTTTCGCGATACCAGCGACGGCGATCCATTGCAGGTCTACATGGCGCACTTTGCTGGAGGGCAAAAGGGCATATCGAGCGGCGAGGATGCGTCTGCCGATGCCACACTGACGACCGAAGACAAGTTGAAGCAGTTGATTATTCGTGGAGAGCGCACCATCGGCGTGGGCGAGGCGAAGCAGACGCTGATTGAGGTTTTAGAGGTTGCGCTGGCGAAATACACTCCGCTGGAGTTGATTAACACCGTTCTACTAGACGGCATGAAGACGGTGGGAGAATTGTTTGGCGCGCGCAAGATGCAGCTTCCCTCGGTGTTGGATTCGGCAGCGGTGATGAAGGCGGCGGTCGCGCATCTGGAACCAAAGATGGAGCGCGTCGAAGGCACGCAGAAGGGAACCATCGTTCTGGCGACGGTGAAGGGCGATGTTCACGATATTGGAAAAAATCTGGTGGACATTATTCTTTCCAACAATGGATATAAGGTTGTGAATCTTGGCATCAAACAGCCGTCGGACGTGATTCTGCAAGCCGCGCAGCAGCATAAGGCGGATGCAATTGGCTTGAGCGGTCTGCTGGTGAAAAGCACGCTGGAGATGAAGTATGTGGTGCAGGATTTGCAACGCCTAAAAATGAGCATTCCGGTTATCTGCGGCGGAGCGGCGCTGACGCGCAAGTACGTGGAAGACGATCTGCGCAAGGAGTATTCCTCATCCGTGTTTTATGCCGAGGATGCCTTTGCTGGCCTGCATGTGATGAGCGATTTAATGGCGGAGGATGCGACCGTCCGGGAACAAAGGCTGGAGGATGGCCGCACGGTGCGCGTCTTCAAGAAAAAAGAGGAGGCTGTGGCGCAGGCAGCAGCGCTGGCGGAGCAGCCCGTAAGTACGCAGCGGTCGGCAATTGTGCAGGATGTTCCTGAGATACCGCAGCCTCCTTTTTATGGAGTGCGCGTGGCGCGGGACTTCGATCTGGATCATCTATTCGGCTACATCAACGAAATTGCGCTGTTCAAAAATCAGTGGCAGTTGAAGACGGCTTCGGCGACCGATTATGCGCGGCTGGTGGAGGAAAAATATCGACCGATTTTGCGGGAGCTAATGACGGAAGCCAAGAGCGGGGGCTATCTGGAGCCAAAGGCGGTCTATGGATATTTTCCATGCAACAGTGATGGCAATGATGTGATTGTCTACAATCCAGAGGCGGCCACAGATGCGAAGAGTCAACACGAATTGCTGCGGATTACCTTTCCGCGTCAGCGCGAAGGCAGGCTGCTCAGCATCGCCGATTTCTTTTCTCCGGTCGCGTCGGGCCGTTTGGACGTCATTGGATTTTCCGTAGTGACGATTGGGGATCGTGCCAGCGAAGTGACGAAAAAATTATTCGATGACGGCGACTTTACCAAGTATCTCTATCTGCATGGACTGAGCGTGGAGTCGGCGGAGGCGCTGGCCGAATGGATGCACAAGCGGATGCGCATGGAACTGGGAATTGACGGTGAAGATGCTTCGGATGTGCGCGACCTTTTTCATCAGAAGTATCGCGGCTCGCGCTACTCCTTTGGCTATCCGGCGTGTCCGAATCTTGAGGATCAGACAAAGATATTTTCGCTGCTGCATCCAGAGGAGGCGATTGGCGTGCGTTTGACGGAGGGCTATCACATTGAGCCGGAGCAGAGCACGGACGCGATTATCGTGCATCATCCGCAGGCCAAGTATTTCGTGGTGTAGTTGGCCTGCCCCGCGTTTTTCTTGGGAACACCCTGGTCAAATCCCTGTTTTGAAGGGGACGGGCTTCAGCCCGTCCGTAACTGTCGAGAAATAGGCGCGGCTTCAGCCGCTGAGGGAATGCCAGATGGCTAAACCATGCCCTCCTTAAGTTTTGCGCCACTCTCTGTTGCAACGGGGAGTGGCGTAGTTGTTGCTGCGGCTTCTGAATACTTGAAATAGACCTTATATTTCCTGATTCAAGGAGTCATGGCTCATGTCGGTACAGAGTGATTTTTTATTGCGCGCATCGAACGCGGCGGCAGCGGCCAAACACATCTTTCCAGAATTTGCCGCCTGCGAGGCCGCATTGGAATCCGGCTGGGGGCATTCTGAATTGGCGATGCAGGCCAACAATCTTTTCGGTCAAAAGCAAAGTCATCCTCCGGTCGCGGGAAGTGGCACACTGGCTCTGCCCACGCGGGAGTATCTACATGGAAGCTGGGTGACGGTGCAGGCAAACTGGACGAGGTTTGCAGATTGGGGCGCATGTTTTGCAGCGCGGATGCAGTTGTTGGAGCGGTTGCGTTCCACGGATTCGCACTATGCCGCCGCGCTCCAGGCCACGAACGGAGAGCAGTTTATTACAGAGGTTTCAAAGAGTTGGTCCACGGATCCGCAACGCGCAGGCAAGGTGTTGTCGATCTACGACGCGCACAAAGATGTGTTCGCTCCACCGAGCGAAGAAAAAGCAGGGATAGCTCTTCCGAAAAATTCTACAATGTGAGCATGGGCGTGCAACGACGTATCTGGCTCTTGTTCTTTCTTCTGCCTGTAGCGACAGGACTGGCATATTCCAATTCAGCCTTCGATCTGGATGGGCCACAGATTCATGTGAATGTGACGCGCGGCGCGGTGGTGCTGCCGATTGCAGAGGTGCCGAACCTGCAACCGGAGGATCAGATATGGCTGCGCCCGGAACTGCTTCCAGGGCAGTCCATTCGCTATTTGATGATTGTGGCGTTTCTGCGCGGCCCGACCAACCCTCCTCCCGTGAAGTGGTTCACCAAGGCGGAGACGTGGAACAAATCTGTACTCAACAAAGGCATTCGCGTGACGGTTCCGCAGGGCGCCGAGCATGTGCTGCTGCTGCTGGCCCCAGAGACTGGCGGCGGATTTAGCACGGTGCGCGCCGCAGTGGAAAGCGAGCCGGGCGTCTTTGTTCGCGCCGCTGTGGATTTGAATCAGGCCAGCCTGGATCGCTCTCGCGTGGAAACCTTTCTGAGCGCGGTGCGCCAGATTGCCGCTACAGATCCAGCTCGGCTGGAGGCTCGATCCAAGCTGCTGGCCAGAAGCCTCAACGTAAAGATCGACACCGCTTGCTTCGACAAGCCCGTGGAAGAACAGCCGACCTGCCTGACAAAAAACAGAACTGGCCTCGTGTTAGGCAATGGGAACACGCAGTCAACGGTTGCGGCGCTGACATCGGGTACGACCTCCGACTTATTCAATCAGATCAGCAGCAGTCCGGCGGCTGGCGGCGGCATGTACAGCCCCTATGTGGGCGCAATTGTGGATGTGGTTCATCTGCTGGGTGGCATGCACACGGCGGATTACCAATACATTCCTGCGTTGTCGCTGGAGAACCAGGATTTGATACGTCTGAAATTGAACAGCCCGCCGTCGTTTCGCAAACCAAAATCCGTACTCGTAATGGGAATGCCCGCAGTGCAGGCGGTGCAGTTCCCTCTACTCCACGCTGTCAACGCGGAGCAGGTGTATTGCCTGCAATCGCCGAAGTTGGTGCTTCCGGTTGAAGGAGCGCCGCTGGTTTTCTCCAGCAGCTATGCGCGCGAAATGAAATTGCAAATTGTACGCAAGACGGGGGAACCGGTGGAGTTGACGGTCACTCCCGATGCAGAACGCGGCGGATATGTGCTGGATGCCTCCACAGAGAACGCGACGAATCTGGCGCTGCTGGAGCCAGGGCCGGAGGTGAATGGAAGCGGCCAACTGCAAGGCGCGTTACAGGGGTTTTGGGGCTTCGATGCGCTGCATGGGCCAGCCTTTCATTTGCAACGCGCACGCGCAACACGGTGGACGCCAGTGACGGAGCATGGCAATGTGCTGTCGGCAGATGTATTGATTGTCGGTGGCAAGGATACGTTTGATGTTCGCTCGAACGTGGCAGCGTGCGCGCAGCAGGTAACGATAGAAGACGCGCAGCAAAAGGCATTGCCCGTAACCTGGAAGCGGGTGAAGCCGGACACATTGCAGGTTCAGGTGTCGATGGAGGATGCTACGCCGGGGCCGATGACGATGGCTGTGCAGCAGTATGGCGTGGACAAACCCGACACGACGCAGTTGCGCGCCTATGCCGAAGCAGCGACGCTGGAGGGTTTTGTTTTGCATAGCGGAGATACCAGCGCCGTATTGCAGGGCACGCTGCTGGATCAGGTGACAGGCGCGGAGTTGCAGGGAATCCACCTGGTTCCATCCGGTCTGACGCACAAGGGCAAGGTGGATGTTTTGCAGTTGGCGATTCCTGTTGCAGCAGAAAAAAGTGTCGTTCAGAAAACTGCCAAAAAGTCTGCCGGGAACGCGGCAGCGGAAACAGCCAAACTCGCCGCGCTGCAACCGGATAGCGCAATGACACTGCATGTCACGCTGAAAGATGGTCGCGTGCTCGACTTGCCAATTGTCATCCAGTCGGCTCGGCCCCGCGTGGCGTTGATTAGCAAGACGGTGCAACGGGTTCCGCCAACGGAGCCGTCGTCTGTTCCGTCGGCGGCGCAGACGAGCATGGAGATGTTCAATCGGGACGATCTGCCGCAGAATGGACGACTTTCATTTTTCCTCAAGTCGGTTGTACCGCCGTCGTTTTCGCGCACGGAGAGTATTGAGGTGGCCGCCGTCGATGGCTCCTTCAGCACCATGTTGAGCGTTACCAATGGAGCGCTCACCCTGCAAGACGCGCAGACGGTTTTGGCTGATCTATATCCGGCCAAGAGCTTTGGCTCCTCGGCCTTTGGCGCGCTGCAATTTCGTCCCGTAGATTTGAATGGTTTGGTGGGAGATTGGCAGCCACTGGCCAATCTGGTGCGCCTGCCAACGCTTCAGCAGGTGCGTTGCCCAATGGAGGCAGGGCAGCTCTGTACATTATCGGGCGATGATTTATTTCTGCTGGATGCGGTTGCCTCCGATCCGCAGTTTCACCATGCGATCTCCGTGCCAATTGGCTTTGCCGGATCGGAGTTGCGCGTGCCGCGACCGGAAGGGGCCGAGCTATACATCAAATTGCGCGATGATCCGAAGGCAGTCAACGTCATTGCGTTGCCCGTGGTGCCGGAGTTGCCGTAGTTGGAATCTACCAAGCCATTGGAACATCGGTGGCGGAAGAAGGAACAAGGGGCAGGGCTGTGATGAGGGACTTGGCGCGTCGGTTCCACACGATGAGCAACGTTGCGGCCAGAATGACCAGCGAGAGCGAAAGCCCGCTCCAGATGCCGGCTGCGCCCCGATGGAAGTGGAAGCAGAGCGCGTAGCCAAGCGGCAATCCCAGCAGCCAATAGCTGAGCAGGTTGAGCAGCATGGAGCTATGGGTGTCGCCCATGCCGCGCAAAGCTCCGGTGGCGACGGTCTGGATACCATCGAAGAGTTGGAAGAAGGCGGCAATCGCGATCAAGGTACCGCCGATGGCAATGACGCTGGCGTTGGTTGTAAAGAGACGCATGATCTGCGTGGGAAATAAAAGAAAGGTGAGCGCGGAGAGGCTCATAAACGCTGCGCCAAGCGCGATGCCAAGCCAGCCGACGCGAATGGCGCTTTGCGAATCTTTGCTGCCCAGCGCGTGTCCCACGCTGACGGCGGTTGCCGCGCCGATGCCCAGAGGAATTCCATACGTGAGCGTGGCGCAGTTCAGCGCAATCTGATGCGCGGCCAGCGCCGCTGGAGCCAGTTTGCCCGCAACGACTGTTGCGGCGGCAAAAGCTCCCATCTCCAGCAGAATCTGCGATGCGGCAGGAAGGCCGAGACGCAACATTTTTCCAATGCGCTGCCAATCCAAACGCGGACGATGCTGGAACAATCCATTGTGACTCTTGCGTTCGTAGAGGACGATGTAAATCGCCAGATATCCCATCAGATAGATACGCGAGAAAAGCGTAGACCAAGCCGCGCCAACAATGCCATGCGCGCGCAGGCCAAAATGTCCGTAGATGAGTGCCCAGTCGCCGAGCGCATTGACGAGATTGGCTGTCAGCAGTGCGATCATAACCGGCTGCACGCGGCGCATCGCTTGCAGATAACGACGCAGGCAGGCGTAGAGCAGCAGTGGAAGCGTGCTCCAGGAGAGAGTGCGAATGAAGGGCGTGGCCGCGAGGACAACCACGGGGCGGACATCCCAGCGAAGGAGAATCTCCGGCAGCGCGTAGGTGAGAGCCATCAACGGAAGGGTGAGCGCGAAGGCGAGAAAAATTCCCTGATGCAAGGTGTGGTGGCAGTCCTTGATGTCGCCCGCGCCATAGGATTGAGAGACGAGAGGATCCATCGAAAGCAGCAGCCCAAACCCAAAGAGAACGATGGTGTAGTACAAAATGCCGCCCAGCCCGACTGCGCCAATGGCCACGGCGTTGAGTCGCCCAACCATCGCGGTATCGACCACGGACATGGACATCCATCCCAGCTCCGACAACGCAACAGGCACGGCCAACAGCAGGAGCGCGCGCAGTTCCTTGCGAAGAACCGTGGAATTGGAATGGGTAAAGGGCATTCTTTGGCGTGGCCTTCCTGTACTGATGGTATCGGATGCGCAGAATTTTCCCGCGCCATAGCCGACGGATTCATTCTGTCGGTACAATAAACACAAATGTCGCAAGAAAAATCTATACAAGATATTCACTTCCAGCGATTCGGTTCTCGTGGGCGCGCATTTCAGGCTCCGGGCCGGGTCAATTTAATCGGGGAACACACCGATACCAGCGAAGGCTTTGTGATGCCCGCCGCTCTCGACTTCCACACAGTTGCCGTCATCAGCCCTGCTAACAGTTCAAAACAAGAAGATGCAGCGGTGATTCACTCGGAGAATTTTCAGGAATCCGTCACGCTCAATTTGAAGCATCTTCCTGAACATTCACGCGGGCATTGGAGCGACTATCCAACCGGCGTGTTGTGGAGTCTGCAACAGCGCGGTATCACCTGCAAGGGATTTGCGATGACCCTGCGCGGCAACGTGCCGCAAGGCGCGGGGCTTAGTTCCTCAGCATCGGTGGAGGTCGCAGTGGCCATTGCCGTTCTTGCCCACGCCGGGGTGGATTTGCCGAAGCCGGAGATTGCGCTGCTGTGCCAAAAAGCGGAGAACGGATTTGTTGGCGCGCAATGCGGCATCATGGATCAGTTTGTCTCGTGTTGCGGAACGCGGGATCATGCGTTGCTGCTGGACTGTCGCACGTTGCAATACGATCTGCTCCCATTGCCAGAGAGCGTGCGACTGGTGGTGTGCAACACAATGGTGCGACACTCCAACGCAGACGGCGACTACAACTCCCGTCGCGCAGACGTGGAGCAGGGCGTGAAGATTTTGCAGCGCCATCTGCCGCAGGCGCGTACCTTGCGAGACATGACCGAAGCCGAGATGCTCCCCTACGCCAAAGAAATGCCGGAGAACGTGTTGCGTCGTTGCCGCCATGTTCTCTCAGAAAATCGCCGCGTGATGGAAGCTGCGGAAGCGCTGCGCCAGCACGATTTTGTTCGCTTTGGAACGTTGATGCACAAAGCGCACATCAGTATGCGCGAGGACTATCAGGCAAGTTGCAAAGAGGCGGACATTCTGGTGGAACTGGCCATGCAGCAGCCCGGCTGCTATGGCGCGCGCATTACCGGAGCTGGATTTGGCGGTTGCACGGTGAACCTTGTCGAGGCAGATCGTGTTCCAGTATTTATGGAAACAGTGTCGGCGGCCTATCGCGCAGCCACCGGCATTCAGGCGGAGATGTATCTGGGCCGCGCCTCCAATGGCGCAGGAGAAGTGACCTCCCTCTGATCGTCGAAGACGCTGCTTATTTTTTCATTGCCGGATTTTTGGCGGCGCTGATGAGATTGGCAAAGATTCTGTACGCTCCCTGCACGCCCTGCGGCATCTGGCGATCCAGCGCCAGCGCCGTGTAGATATAGATTCCTTTTCCGTAGCGCGTGTAGACCAATCCGCCTTGTTGCGGAGCTTGATCGGGATCGTGCATCTCCAGCAGCGACGTATAGCGCGCATCCCACGAGTGGAGAAATCCGTGGCCGCGCTCCTCCATCCAGCCTTGAAAATCCTTCGCGGTAATTGCGTTTGGCCAGGCCAGCAGCGGGTCGCGTGGATGCAGCAACTGCACCGCAGAGGCTTCGTCGATGACTTTTTCTGGACTCTTGCCGAGTTCCAGCGGATAGGGCGCAGCGTCCGATGGCAGATCGGCGGTGTTGTACTGCACGAGCAGCACGCCGCCCTGCTGCACGTAATGAAGCAGCCGTTCGCTGTAGGTCTTCAAATCCTCGCGCGCGGAATAGGCGCGAATGCCCAGCACAATGGCATCAAAGTGGGAGAGATTCTCTTGCGCCAAGTCCGTGGCGGAAAGCAATTGCGGCGTGATGCCAAGTTGATGCAGCGCGTCGGGAACTTCATCTCCGGTGCCAGCAATATAACCCACACGCAGACCGGGCGCGACGCGCACATCCGCGACATGTACCTGCGTGGTGGCTGCGTGATAGATCGGATAGGGGCGCAGGCCGGGATATCCAACCATGCGATATCCCTGGCGGTAGCTCTGGCCGTTGTACGTGGCAATGGCTTGCAGCGTGTAGGTCTTCGATGCTGCGGCGCTCGGCGTTACGGTAAAGTCCACGCTGGCGACATCACCATTTTTTGCCATTGAAAATTTCGCGGAGGCAGGCACAGCCGTCCATCCTGCTGGAAGTTGCAGCGAGAGATTTCCTGTCGCCGGCCCTTGCGCGTTGCTGCGGATCGTTGCAGTGACGCGCAGAATTTTTTGCGTGAGCGGAAGAATGGCGATGCGCGGCGCAACCTGCACGGAGAGGGCAGGCGCAACAATCAGCGGTTCAAAGACAGGGCCAAGGCCGCGTTGCTGGCGCACGGTCTCCACGGGCTGCTCCACGGAAAACGAAACTCCATCAAAGCGGAGCGTGGCCACGGCGTGCAGCGGGTAAGGTTGCGCGGATTGATTTTCGTATTGCGGATTGTCGATGTCGTAATACGGTTGCTCGATGTTGGCGCGATGGAAGTAGGGCTGCGTGAATTGCGGATGCTGCGGCACTCGGACGGAAAAAATGGCATCCGTGGCTGCGTTGTTGGCGAGCGTAGCTGCTGGTTGCGCGCTTGCGGTGATCTGCCATTGCTCCTGTGGCGGGGATGGCGGCGCGGTGGGCGGCGGGGCGACAAGATGGATTGCGACAATCTGCACGGTACTGGGACTGCCGCTGGCGAGATGCGCCTGAACATCAAATTTCTGGCCGGGGATGGCGGCGCGAAAGGTATCGGGAAATCCGCGAACGGGGGCAGGCGCATTTGTCGGGGCAGAGGCGCGCATCATAAATGCGCGCATGGAGATGCCCAGTGCCTGCGCCAGCGCTGTAGAAAATTGCCGCTGCTTGACGCGCAGTTCAAAGAGAACATTTTTCCGCGCAGTGGCATCGGTAGTGGGCGCGGCATTCAGTTCCGCAATCAGCGCATTGGTTGAGCGCAGACCAGAGGCCAGATATGGTGCAGTGTGTTCTGGATGTTCGGCGGAATAGGCCGCAATGGCCTGATGGATGGAATGTTCAATCTCCGTCAACTTGGCGCGCAGCGCGGGCTGCTCGGCAGCGGGAGCCAGTGCCGCGATTCCGGGAAGAGAAACATCTATGCCGCCGAAGAAATTTTCTTCAGGTGCCGCACTGAGCGTTGAAGTAGCGACACGCGAAGCGTACAGGTGATACCCAGCAGAATCAGGCTGCGCCAGCGGCAGACCGATGCCATCATTCTGCGACCTGTGCTGGCCCAGGCCGAGCATCGCCAATTGAAAATACGACAGCCCAATCAAAGGATCATACTGGCCGACGGGAATGGCAACGTTGGCGGAGGGTTTGCCGTGGATATCCGAACCATCAATGTAGTTGTGAAAAATTGCAGGTGCCCAATGCCCGGTCGCGTAATCGTAGACGCCTTGGTCTGTGATCTTTGCAAAGGGAACGCGGATGTAGACCTTTAAGGGTGACCAAGGCAAGAGGCCGTCGCGGATTTGATCGGGGAACACGCTGGGATCACCTGCGGCCTGGTAGACCTTCTGCGCCAGCCAGCCAGCGACCTGATGCTGTCCGTGACCATCAGAAACATTGTCGGCAAAGACGGACATGACCACCAGCGGGCGCGTCAGCCGAACAACGCGAACCGCATCGTAGAGCACGCGATTCTGGCCCCACTTGTCGAACGCCTCTGCTTTGGTTTTGGTGAATCCAAAATCCGCGACACGCGACCAATAAGGATGGACACCGTAATACTGATCCGCCGCCAGCATCTCTTCCGTGCGCAGCAGGCCGAGCGCATCCCAGCCATCCGAGGAAAGAACGTTCTGGCCCGCCTCGCCGCGTGTGAGCGAAAGAAGATTGGCGCGAACGCCATCGTGACGGCTCTCGTAGGTGAGCGTGGGGCCATCTTCGTCGTCAGGGTGCGCGGTAATCATCAGCAGGCTGGCGCGGGTGTGGAGCTTCTGCAATGTCTGCCACAGGCCAACCGAGCCGCGATCAAAAAAATGTGGCTCTGCGGAGAGATGGACAGCGGGCGCAGGCGCGGGTTGCTGCGCCAACAAAAAAGTTGAGAACGAAGCGAGAAGGAGTGAGAGTGTAGCAACGCGCAGCCGACGGGATGCTTGCATGATTTAATTCTATCTATAGAAATCTCATGTAGATGATCAAGAGGTTGTACCGATTTCGGAGCGGCTGATGGGCGGCTTGTAAGAGAGACTACCATGAGGTCGCTGGTGGCTGTAGTAGTCGGTCCAGGGCTTGAGGCATTGGTCGCGTTGTTCGGAGTCGATCCAGTGCTTTGCGTAGGCCCATTCGCGCAGCGCGGTCTGGATAAAGCGCTCGGCGGTCGAGTTCTTCGCTCGTCACGGCATCGGCATCCGCGCTCTGCTCACCGACAACGGCTCCAGCTATCGCTCCGGACTCTTCCGACTCGCCTGCCAGCAGATGCAGATCAAACACCGTCGTACACGACCGTATACGCCAAGAAC
>JAJZIJ010000064.1 GCA_021810625.1 Acidobacteriota bacterium | reverse complement strand
ATGCTACTTCCGGGG
Organism: Acidobacteriota bacterium; assembly: GCA_021810625.1. Classification (GTDB taxonomy): domain Bacteria; phylum Acidobacteriota; class Terriglobia; order Terriglobales; family Acidobacteriaceae; genus JAJZIJ01. The sequence goes on along the minus strand of JAJZIJ010000064.1, from coordinate 7,913 downwards.
CGAAGATCTACTACACGACGAACGGCACCACGCCAACAACGTCGTCAACGCTCTACTCCGGGCCGATTACGGTTTCCTCGACGGAAACGGTGAAGGCGATTGCCACGGCGTCGGGATCCACGACCAGCGCAGTTGGTTCTGCGGCCTACACCATTAGCACGGCAACCCCCGCGGCGACGCCAACCTTCAGCCCGGTGGCGGGAACCTATAGTTCAGCGCAGACGGTGACGATCAGCGATGCTACTTCCGGGGCGAAGATCTACTACACGACGAACGGCACCACGCCAACAACGTCGTCAACGCTCTACTCCGGGCCGATTACGGTTTCCTCGACGGAAACGGTGAAGGCGATTGCCACGGCGTCTGGATCCACGACCAGCGCAGTTGGCTCTGCGGCCTACAGCATTACAACCACTACCCCAGCGGCATCGACAACAACGACGCTAACTTCTTCGGCCAGCAGCATCACCGCAGGCAGCAGCGTAACGCTGACGGCGACGGTGACATCAGGCGGCGCAGCCGTGACCAGCGGCACGGTGAACTTCTACAACGGAACCACGCTGCTTGGCCCAGGCACGGTGAGCTCCAATGGCGTGGCGACGCTGAGCACGCCGACGCTGCCAACGGGTAGCGACAGCATCACCGCCATCTACGCCGGGAACAGCAGCTACACGACCTCGACCAGTTCGGCAACGACGGTCACGGTGAGTGCAGCAACGTCCAGCTTTACGATAACGGCCAACCCGAACACGATGAGCATCGCGCCGGGGGCAACGACGGGCAACAGCACATCGCTGACCCTTGCGACGACGAACTACAGCGGCGCGGTAACGCTGAGTTGCTCAGGGCTGCCCGCCAATGCGTACTGCTCTTTCCCGGCGAACGCGGGGGCGCAGACTCAGGTCGTGACGCTGAGCGGCAGCAATATGAGTGTTGCGCTGAACATCGAGACCAACGTGGCGACGGCACCGCCGCTGACGCTTATGCAGGGGATGCCCAGCCCGTTCGGGCCGAGATATGCGCCCTATTCCCCCGCAAATCCATCCAGCCCGCTGAGTCCGATTCTGCCGGCGCTAGCTTTCTGGTGGCCGGGGAGCATGGCCGGGCTGGCGGCCTTTGGACGTAAGCGTGGCATCTCGAAGACGCAGCAGCGGATGTTGCAACTCTGCCTGCTGGTATTGATGACAGGAGCACTGGCGGCGGGAATTTCCGGCTGCGGTGGTTTTTCTTCGAGTACACCAGCGGCGACGCACATCACGCCAGCGGGGACTTCGACCGTGACCGTCACGGCAACTCCAGCATCGGGAGCCGCCCAAACCGCGACCATTGCCCTCACCATCTCGTAGAGGGTAAAGATTGACTCGAAGCGGCCAACCGCATGGCAACGTCAACAACAACGGCGACCCTAAGAGGGTCGCCGTTGTCGTTGGCGTTCGTACCGATCACGACGGCCAGCTTGCGCGAGCGCGAAGACCGCTGCCCGCGGGTACTTGTAGATGACCATCGCGTTGCTCGGAGTCCGTCCAGTGTTGAGCGTAGGCCCATTCGCGCAGGGCGGTCTGGATGAAGCGTTCGGCCTTGTCGTTGGTTCTTGGCGTATAGGGTCCGGGGTGGCGGGGTTTGAGATGCATCTGCTGGCAGGCGAGTCGGAAGAGACCGGAGCGATAGCTGGAGCCGTTGTCGGTGAGCAGGGCGCGGCGCAGGATGCGGCTGACAGAGGCTGGACTGGCACCGATGCGGCGCGCAATTTCGTAGCCGGGCATGTGCGTCCGGCGCAGCTCGACGACGGTGCGGACGCGAGCTGTGATCGAGCAGGCCAGTGGCGTAGCACCCTGCTGAATAACGAACGTTCTTCTCCTTTGAAACAGATTGCTCGTCATTGCGCCTGCGGCGTGGACGGACTGCGCGGCTACCCTCGATAGGGGTTTGCCGACGCACAAAAAAAGGCCCCTCTTTGGGAGGGGCCAATCTGCCTTGGTTCTCTCTTCTGTGAGAGCGTTGGAGTCGCCTTTATTGTTTTAGAGCGGGCTGCGCCGCAGTGTCGGGCTGCGCCGCCGCGCCTATTGGGGAGCTGCCCATGTCGGACGCGCTCAAGGCTGACAAACTGTTGTGCATCACACTCACTTCCACGATGCCGCCGTGGTAGTGCATGGTCGCTGTTGGAGCCTTCTTTGTTGGATTCGGGCTTTGGCTTTGATCCTGAGGCTGCGTTTGCGGCGTGATCGGCGCGTTGCCCAGGCCGACCTGTCGCACATTGTAGAGCGGAACCGTGTGTTGCGTGACCAGATACCGCGTGATGGCTTCTGCCATGCGACGAGAGGCATTCAGGCCCGCCTGACCGCGCAGGGAGGAGTATCCCTGCACGTCAATCAAGTACCCATGCTGGCCCTGCACCTGGCTGGCAAGCTGATCCAGAGCCGCCTTCGCATCCTTCCCCAGGATGCTCTGCCCGTTGCGGAAGCGAATCTCCACCTGCGTGGCTGTCTGGTACTGGTCGAGGCCGTTGACCGTGCTGTAGGTCTGATCGGTCTTCGCGCTGCTCTGTTGCGCCAGTGTCTGTGCCTGCGTCGCAGTGTTTCCGGCCTGCGTAGCGTGGGAATCCGCCAGTTGCGCGGCGGCGTTTGCCTTCTGCAGTCCTTCTTGCGTGCGCTCGTCCAAATCCCGTATCTGCTGGGCATTGGCCGTGGTCAACTGATCCAGCTCATTCAGGCGATCCTGTACCGGGGAGACCTGCCGATGCACCCATTTCTTGCGCGCCATCGGATTCAAGTGGCCCCAAAATCCTTCTTTCGACTGGGTTTGTAGTGGCTGATCCGTGTTGTACTTGCCGAGTTCCGCATTGGTGCTGGTCGAAGCTCCGGCTGGAGATGATGCCGGGGTCGAAGCGTCTGGGGAACTATCCTGTGCCACGGCGGGGAGGGCGAAGATCGTGGCAACCGCTGCCACAGCCATCCAGGAAACAACTGGGGAAAGGACTGCGCTTTTTGTTTTTACGATATTTTGCGACATGTGTTCAACACTCCCTCTATCTACGAATCTGTGAAAATTCCCAGCCACGACGAGAAGGCAAACTGCAATTAACATGCCAAATTCGGCGTTGCCAGTTGTTGCCACATTATAGCTTGTTCATCAATAACTTACACAAGGAGCGACCACAACGGATGGAGGCGCTGAGAAACGTACTTTCTGCCGATTGTGTAAATTCTGCACGGGGCAACCGATTGGGGGCGCAGACCGATGGACAGGAGACGGGTGGGATCAACGCACGCCAAGGACGCGAATCTCCGGCGCCTGTTGGTTCCACAGTGGTGAGATGTCGTCAAAGATCAGCCGAAACTCCCGCGTATCACCCGGAGCCAGCGGAGCGGCGCTGACTGGCTCGGTATCCACATAGGGCTGGTGGGCGCGAATCAGCAGGAGCGGAATCGTCTCCACCTGCGGCGGTTCCCCGGCATCGTTGGCAAAGGCAACGGCAACGGTGATGCCGGTAACTGTCCGCTGCCCGCGATTGGTGATGGTGCCATCAACATACGTCACCTGGCTGCCGGCAAAATTCTCCGCCTGGCTCAGATGTATGTCGCTCAACAGCAGATTGGGCGCATAGGCGCTCGGCTGGAGCATCGCATCCGCCGCGCTGGACGTTGCTGCCGGATGTCCCTTGCCGAAGAGCGCCAGCAGGCCCAGCCCCGCGACCACGATCGCTGCCGCAACCGCCCACGGTAGCCAGTGCCGCTCCTGAGGCTGGCTCGTCTGACTGCTGGAGGCAAATAGCTCCGGCGCTGCAAGAGGCGGCGTACCCTGCGGGTTGCGCGGGGATGCGTTGGATTCCAGCGAATGGGTCGGCTCTGGAGGGTCGGTAGGCATGGCATGATTCTACCGCTGTGGGGCCGAGATGGAAGAAAATTTCAGCCTGCAGAACGGGTTCACATGAAGAATCCGAAAAAAATTCCCTCACTTGTCAATCCATTTTGCCGAAGACAACGTCATACCTTGAGACGCGGCTGCGACGGGCCAGATTGGGAGCAAGCCAGATCGGGAAATGGCGGACGAACTCATGCGGAATGTATCGAGAAAACTGAGCATATCGAGAAAACCTTGGAGAACGTTTCTGCCGGGATCGTTGCCCGGTTCCAAGCGCGGCGACTTGCGTTCCGTTCCGCCTCCAATGGCGGATTGGGTCTATCGCGCTGCGGCTCTGACGGCAGCGCTGTTGCTGCTGGCGACCGCTGGTGGCGCACTATAAACGTGGTGGGGAAACGCCCGCGTGGGGTTTAACGTGCCCTAGAATCGCGCGCTGCGCACGCTCTGTCGAAAATCCTTGCCCAGCATCTGCACCGGAATGCACATCTCCTGCAAACGGGAGCGCATTCGCTCGCCGATGCGGTCGCCCAGCGTCTCCTCGCGCATGGCGCGCGCGGCGGCGGCACGCGCGCTCTGCGCTCCGTGCGACTCCACCATTGCAGGCGGCAGGTTGGGATAGTTGGTTGTAATGATGGTGGTGCGCTTGTGGTTGTAGCGCGTGTTCAGGATGTGCGCGACTGTGTCCCAGACCCAGTCCGTCGGCTTCACCGCGCCCAGTTCGTCCAGCATCAGCACCTCGGCATCGAAGACCGGGCGCAGAATATCCAGTTCCGTAGTCGCCACCTGCGGGTTGTAGGAGTGTTGAATCTCTTTGAGCAATTCGCGGTAATCGCAGAAGAGTCCCACCGCTCCTTTTTGCTCGATCAGTTCGCGCAGCACACCCACGGCCAGATGCGTCTTGCCCGCTCCGATGCTTCCGGTCAGCAATAGCCCTCGGCCATCGGTCTCGATGGGAAAGCTCTCCGCAAAGCGCCGGGCGGAGACCAAAGCCCGGCCCAGAGTGGCATCCGCTCCGTGGAAGTCGGTCGTAAAATTCTCCAGCAAGCAATGCGTGTAGCGTTCAGGAATATGCGCCCGCTGCTGCCGCAGCGTGGCTTTGCGCGCAATGTGGCACTCGCATTCGGCGGCAAACTGCTCGCCGTCCTCGCGCAAAATTACGGCCAGACCGGAGCCGCCGCAGCGCGGGCAGGCGGGCGTTGTCGGTTTTTGATGTTTTCTGCGCAAGCCTTCGGGCATCGCTCCTCCCACCCCTTCAGTATCGCAGTCCCGCGCTGCGGGCGCTCGGAGCAAATCCCGTTGCGAACTGTGGGAAAGTGGGGTAGTCTAGGAAGTACGTTCGACGAAAGGTTTTCTCCGATGCCCAAGGAAGGGATTCACCCCCAATACGACACCATCCGCGTGCAATGCGCCTGCGGAACTGGTTTTGAGACGCGTTCGACCCACAAGGGCGACGTTCACATCGAAATCTGCGCCAGTTGCCATCCGTTCTTCACTGGCAAGCAGAAATTGGTCGATACGGCAGGTCGCGTGGAGCGTTTCCGCCGCAAATACGCCAAGAGCGACGCGGGCATTGAAGCCGCGAACAAGGAAGCCGCCAGCAAGTAATTTGTCCGTTCCTGCGGAACACCTTAAGGCCTCCGCCAACGCGGGGGCCTTTTTGCAAAACGGGAAATTGAGCCAGAAGCTATTGAGAAAACATGCATGAGAACTTTCAGTCTCGCGGCGAACAAATGCTGGATGCAATGAAATTGCTACAGGATGATATTCAGCACTATGCAGCAGGAGTCGCGTTACTTGCAGTTCATTCGGCTATTGCCTTCAATGATGCAGTTCAGGTGAAGCTCGCTGGGAAGTGGCTGAAAGATGCAGATCATAAACGAACGGCCAGCTACACTCGTAAGCTCTGCAGCGATCTGGGGCATACGACCGCTGGAATTGCACATTTAGAAAAACTTCTAGCAAGAAAGAACGACTATTCCTATAGCAACACAATCATTGACGATGAGACAGCCTACGCAGCGGGCATTCATGCTGAACGCTTCCAAGCGTGGGCATTACGGGTAATAGGGGGATTGAAATGAGTCTACAAGCACAAAGCAGACGAACTTCTTCAGAATGGCACATTCCGTTGTCCTCACAGCAACGGCAAGGCCGCGCATTGAATGCAGTAGCCAGCCTCCTTCGAAACACTCTTCGTGTACCCAATATTTATCTAAAGGTTGGTTGGCCAAAACTAGATCGAAAAAAGCTTGATTTAATGGCCGTGGATCGTGCTGGGTCTGGGGATGTACATGTTGTGTTCATCCATCTCGATCCCAGCCCAGCAGCAAGTACAGCTACTCTTAGTGCCATCAAAAAGATGCCAGCACATTTTATGTATCTGGCCACATTGTTCCCTGCTCTTGAAATTGATCCGTTTCATGCCTCTTATTTTTCAAGAGATGGTATTGGACGTGTTGGAATCATAGGGATCCATGAGCAAGAAGACTCATCCCCAACAGCCACAGTGCTGCAACCACCCGAACGCTTCCTGATGCCCCGTGAAGTAATGGACAATATAACGCGGTTTACATTCAAACACAGGCCAGACTTCGACGTGAAAATATAGCTTTCCTCCATGAGAAAACATTGGGACAATCCGCTGGAGCACGCCATGCCAACCGGCGTGCGCGTGCCTGCGTCAATGACCATCGGCACGGTGCGGATTGCGCCGGCGACGGTGCTCGCTCCCATGGCCGGAGTGACGGATACCATCTTCCGCCGCTTCATCCGCAATGCCAGCCTGTTTCACGGAGACGCAGCAGCGGCCAACACGAATGCACCGGCTGATCTGAGCGCGGGCGTTGCGGCGGCGATCAGTAATCAGCAATCCGGCTGCGGGCTGATTATGACGGAGTTCACCTCCGCCGACGGTCTTGCGCGCACACGCGAATCCAAACGCAAGCGCTACCTGACTTTTTACGACGACGAGCATCCCATCGCCGCGCAGCTTTTTGGCTCCCACCCAAACACGCTGGCCGAGGCCGCGCGCATTGTTGAAGACGCTGGCTTCGATATTGTTGATCTGAATCTGGGCTGTCCGGCCAAGCGCGTCGTCAGTTGCAATGGCGGCAGCGGGTTGTTGCGCGATCTGCCGCTGATCGCGCGCATCTTCAAAGAGGTTCGCGCCGCGATTCGCATTCCTTTTACTGTCAAGTTTCGCATGGGATGGAACGACACCGAGATCGTCTGCGTGGAACTGGCCAAACTGGCCGCGGCCAGCGGTCTGAACGCCGTGGCGCTGCATGCCCGCACACGCGAACAGGGCTACTCCGGCGCTGCGCGGTGGGAGTGGATTGGCGCGATCAAAGACGCGGTGAAGATTCCTGTTATCGGCAACGGCGACATTCGCACGCCGGAGGATGCCTGCGCGATGGTCGCCGAGACCGGCTGCGATGCGGTGATGATAGGTCGCGCCGCGCCGTCCAACCCCTGGATTTTTCGCCAGATTGCCGAGTACACAGCCACGGGCCAGTACACGCAGCCCACGGGGATGGATCGCTCGCGCATGATCCGCACCTACTTCGCCATGTTGATTGAAGAAGGCCATCCTGAAGCGACAGGCAAGATGAAGCAGTTTGCTTCGTGGTTTACGCATAGCGTTCCAGGTGGGGCGGCGCTGCGCAAGGCCATCTATGAATCGAAGACCGAAGCGGCGATTCTGGAAACCGTGGAGAGATTTTTCGCCACGCGAACAGAAACGATGGATATTGCCGCGCCGGGTGTTGTTGCGCTGGACGTTGCCAACACTGCTGATGAAATCGCGCCCGCCTGGGCCTGTTGAGGGGCGAAGGGGAACTCTGCTAAGAGTCCCTCAGCTATTGCACTGCAAAAATCCTCTGGATTCTTCTTTCTACCTGCATGAATCCCAGGTCTCAAAAGCGAGTGTCAAGTCCCGATACATGGTTTACAAAGTGTCTCGACACATGCTTTACACTTTCGACTCTGGTTGTGGGGCTTCGATCCAGCGTTCGATGATCGTCGAACGCTGGATCGACGGCTGAAGTTCCCGC
>JAJZIJ010000063.1 GCA_021810625.1 Acidobacteriota bacterium | reverse complement strand
CCTCGTCGCTTACATCGCTCGGATACTGCGTCGAATATCGCTTCTCCATCCCTCCATACTGCGCGAATGCTCGCCCGCTGCAATATGAAAATTACCCGCAGGTATAAAGTTCATAACAGCCTCTAGCCGCGTTCTTTGCGGTTAGGGTGGGAGAGCGGGTCTCTTTTGGCCACACTGTCCACACCCTGATCGAAAATGCTCTAACGGATGCCAACGACGCTCATCATGCGTCCGGTAAAGCCCTGCTCGGCGCGATGCGAAAAGAACCGCGTCAAATGACAGGCCGTGCATAGTCCCAGCGCATGAATCTTTGCCTGCGCCACGCCTGCATCCATCAGTTGCCGCCGATTGGCCTCCACCAAATCCAGATGCGTGCTCGGCCCCAGATTGCTGTGTCCGGGCGCGCGCGCGGTCAAAAACAGCAGCGGATATTTCTCCTTGATCGGATCGGAATCATAGACCTCGCGGAAGAACGCGTCGCTGTAGGCAAACTGCGAGTCAAACTCATTGCGCACCTCGTCGCCGATGGCATAACAGCAGCCGCCAATCCCCGGCCCAATCGCCGCAGTCAGGTCGCCGGGCCTGCTGCCAAACTCCGCTCTCATGCGGCCCACGCCGCGCTCCACCACCCGCGCCGCCGTGCCGCGCCATCCGGCATGGAAGGCCGCAACCACGCGCTGACGCGCATCAACCACCAGCACGGGGAGGCAATCGGCGGTCAGAATGCCCAGCAGCAGTCCGGGCTGGGTCGAGATCATGCCATCGCCCGCCTGCAAGTCAACGTCGGCCTGCGGCGCGTCTTCGATGCGCGTGTCTTCGATGCGCGTGTCTTCGATACGATAGACAATGCCGGAGTGTATCTGTTGCAACAGCACCAATCGCAGCAGCGCCAACTGCGCCAGCGCTGTATGTTTGGGCGACGCAGTTTTTGTCTCCAGCAGCGCGTGGAGAAACATCTCCCGATTGCGGCGGACATTCCTCTGCGTGTCGCTCCCCGTGAAACCAAGATTCAGTTCGCCCTGTCCTGATCCTGAATGCGCGCGCGGCGCGTAGACCTTGGACGCTCCATTAGGGCGGGTGCTGAAGCCATGCGCCAGCCACGGGTAGCGCTCCCAGGCAGGAACGCGCAGAACGGTGGGAGTGGCGGGAGTGGGGGGGACGGCGGGAGTGGGCACCGATTTCTTTTTCGGCGCGGCAGAATTTCGCGTGGGTGAAGTTGTTTTTTGTTGTGCGGGTGGGCGCGTGCGTCGCGTGCCGTGGGTCAGGCCGACAGCACCCAATAGCGCGTCAATACCGCGAAGAGCTTCATCGAGGGAACCGGAAGAAACAGGAGAAGAGGATTTTGCTGTACGGAGACTCACTTGGATGATTTTAGACAGAATGCAAAAGGCCCGCTTGGAGCGGGCCTTGCGTCGAGGCATTGAGGCGGGATAGCAGGAAGAATTCAGATCGAAGGAAGCGAGGCCGCCGAGAGTACAAAAGCTACGGGGCTGAATCGCTCGGAATTGCGAGGAACATCATTCAGTGAGGTCTGCATGTAGATGCCTCTGTGTGTCAGTATGATAAGCAAGCGCAATGCCAAACTTTGCAGTTCTGGGAGAAAAGAGTACAAGAAATACCTGCAATGCGCATTCCTCTCGGCTTTTCATGTGTTTATGTGTTTATTTTCAATTGCTTGGACGAATGTTTTTCTTGAAATTTCTCCTCGCAATCCCCGCCAGGATAGGGCAGAGTTCGGTCTCGGAGGGCAGAAGAAGGAAAATTAGAAGACTCTTATATTCCCAATAGTGGAATGATGATTCCATCAATGCGAATTTCTCTTCTCTTCGGGGTCGACATCGTCCTGGGTTTCCTTTTCTTTCTCCATTTGCTTCATCTTATTCAGGAGTGCTTTGTAGCTGACGCCCAGTCTGCGCGCGGCCTCCTTGCGATTCCAGTGGGTCTCCTGCAGCATCTGCTGGATGGCCTGTCGCTCGGCCTGCCACGCCGCCTGGCGACCAATCTCCAGCAAGGATGGCGTTTCCTCGCTTTGTTGCGCGCGTTTTCGGCTCGGAACGCTCGTGTCGTCCTCTGCGTCGGAGGGGGAAGCATCCAGCAAGGAAGCCTTGTCTGGCAGTTCTCCGGTTGCTGCGTTCCGGCGCATGGAACTGCGCGCCGAAAGCTCACGTAAAATCTGGGTTTCTCCGCCGACGATGACAAATCGTTTGCAGAGATTTTCCAACTCTCGCACATTGCCCGGCCAGCCATAGGTGAGCATCTGGCGCTCGACCTCCGCGCTGAAGAAGCGCGCGGGCCTGCGGTACTCGACAGCATATTTTTCCAGAAAGTAGTGGGTCAGCAAGGGAATCTCATCGCGGCGTTCGCGCAGCGGAGGAACATGCACCGTCACCACGTTGATGCGGTAATAGAGGTCTTCGCGGAAGAGTCCCTCGGCCACGCGCTGCTCCAGCCGTTTGTTGGTGGCGCAAAGCACGCGCACATCCACGGAGAGATCGTGCTTGGCTCCCAGGCGCGAGAATTGCCCGTCCTGCAAGACATGCAGCAGCTTGGCCTGCAACAGGGGATGCATCTCGCCGATCTCGTCCAAAAACAGAGTGCCATGATCGGCGAGTTCAAACTTGCCGGGCTTGGGGCGGGTCGCGCCGGTAAAGGCTCCCACATCGTAGCCGAACAGTTCGCTTTCCAGCAGGTCATTGGGAATCGCGGCGCAATTGACTTTGATGAAGGGTTTCTGCACGCGGCGCGAGGCCTCATACACCATGCGCGCGACAATTTCTTTGCCCACGCCGCTCTCGCCGCGAATCAAGACGGTGGCATCGGTGGTGGCAACCTTTGCGACGATGTCGCGAATCTCCGCCATGCGCGGATTGGAGCCAATCAGTTGCGGGGAAGACGAGTGCGGAGAAGACGAGTGCGGAGAAGAAGCGCGTGGGGCGGATATGCTTTTGCCCTCGGTGGCCTGCGGTGGCACAGCCAACGGTGAGGGCGGCTCTGGCGCAACGGTTGCAGCAACGCTGGGCGGAGACACCTTCTGCTGCCGCGCCAGCTTTTCCAACACAGCGCGCATTCGCTCGGCGGTCTCGGCTTCGTCCAGCGGCAAGGTCAGAACGTCCTCCGCGCCCAGGCGCGAAGCGGCAAAGGAGATCGCTGCTGTGGGTTTGCCCATGACCACCACCACGGGCAAATGGGGATGCTGCGCGCGCACCTGCTCCAACAGGGTCGCGCTGCTGTCGAGTTCCAGCACCAGCAGGGAGGGGGATTCCTTGCGCAGGCGATCCAGCAGGTCTTCAATCTTCTGCGGAGAGGCCAGGGCAACGGAGGTCTCTTGCTGCATCAGCGCTTGCACAAGAAGCGCAAAGGGAGCGGTATCGCGCAGCGCGAGTAAAACCTGGAGATTCAAGCGAGGCATAGGAGCGATATCTCAATTCTAGTCCAAGGCTGTGCCGTCGCGGGCAAAGGAAGCTTTCTCTTATGCCGCAGGGTTCGGAGTTGCCGTGGAATGTGGAAGAATACGCGGCGCAGATGGAGTCTCCGCATTCACGCCTGGGGGATTTTTTGCACGCGCAGCCGATCAACGCGGCGGCTGGAGGAGGCCAGCACCTCCAACCGCAGACCATCCGTCTCCACCACTTCGCCTGCCAGTGGAATGCGTCCGGCAATCTCTGTCACCAGTCCGCCCAGCGTGGTCGATTCGTATTCCTCTGGCAAGGTGATCTCTTCTCCCTCGTCGAAGAGCGCATTCAGATGCGCCAACTCAAAGCTGCCTGCCACAAGGATTGAGCCATCCGGCTCACGTTGCGGCGTTTCGTCGGAACCCGGCGTTTCATGCTCGTCCGTGATGGTTCCCACAATTTCCTCCAGCAAATCCTCGATAGTCACCAGTCCCGCCACGCCGCCATATTCGTCGATCACGATCATCATGTGCTGCTTGGCCTGCTGCATCTCGCGCAGCAGCGCCTGCACGCGCTTGGTCTCCGGGGTAAAGGCCGCCGGACGCACAATCTCCCGCACTGCGCGATGTACTGCGTCTGCATCGGAGATGTGCAGCAGGTCATGCACAAACGCGATGCCGAGGATGTCATCGACGGTGTTCTGATACACCGGAACGCGGGAGTAGGCATGGAGGCGCAGCGCTTCGGTGAACTCGGCCAGCGTCATGGTCGCTGGCACGGCGAACATCGCCGGGCGTGGCGTCATCACCTCGCGCACCACTTTATCTCCAAACTCCACGGCGGAGCGAATCAGCGCGCGGTCGCTCTCCTCCAGAATGCCCTCTTCTTTGCCCGCTTCAATCAACGCTTCGACGGCCTCTGCCGGACGATCTTCGATCTCGGCATCCCCTTGCTCCGCCAGCGCGGCGATGGAGAGCAGAAAGCCCAGCGCCACCGTCACCGGCAACACCAGATAAAAAAGAAAGCGCAACAGCCATGCAAGTCGCGCAATCCACAGTCCGCGCGTGCGCGTAAAAAACAACTGCGGCAGAAAACGATTGAACAGCAGGATCACCAGCACGATGGCAAAAATTGCCTGCGCGATCTCGCCTCCGCTGGGGGGGAGGTCGATGAAGAGGCGGCGCTCGAAGAGCAATTTGCCAAAGAGCAGCGACAGGGCGGCAATCGAAAGATAGGTCAGCAGACTGGCCGAAAGCGCCACGCGCTCCCGATCCATGCCCAGATGCGGCTCCACGCGCTGTTCCCAGGCGTCGATGTTTTCCTGAAATTCGCGGGAGAGAAACTTGCCCATCTCGAAGTACAGTCGGTCGATGTAGGAGTTCAAGGTCAGCACGACCAGCAGCGCGGCAACGGCAAATGCCAGAGAGAAGGTCATGCGCGGCCTCGCAAGCGCGCGGATTTTTCCGGCTTCGCAGTCTTTACTGCTTTCGCGCTGGATGCGCTGAACGCGCTGCTCTGCGCCCGCGCAATCAGCGCCGTGGGCAGGCGAAAGCGCCGTCGCAGATGCTCTTCGCGCATGGCCATCTCGCCGCTGTCGCTCTCATGGTCATATCCGGCCAGATGCAACAGGCCGTGCAGGATCAAAATACGAATTTCCATTTCCAGCGAATGCTGCAAGCTGCGCGCCTGTCGCGCTGCGGTGTCAAGCGAGATGGCCAGATCACCCGCCAACGGCTGCGAAATTTTTATATCGGGAAGAGCGGCAACGGGAAACGACAGCACGTCGGTCGGCTTGTCTTTGCCGCGAAACTCGTGGTTCAGGCGGCGCAGCACGCGGTCGGTCGTCAACAGAACGGAGACCTGCCCAGAGATGCCCACAGCCAGTTGCGCGCGCCGCAAAAATCCCCGCAACGAGAGCAGAGACGACGGGGGCAGGGACGACGAGGACGGGCGCAACGAGGGGGGAGACTTGAGAGAACCGCCCGCAGCGGCGCGTGTGCTGGATTGCGTACTTGGAGGGTCGAGAATAATCATCGGATGCTGGAGGCCAAACATCGGGTGCCGGGAACAGGTGTCGCGTCGCCAACAATCAGGCGGCGGCGCACACACAGTCCATCCCAGCATCGTACCGCAATTGCGTATCTCCTGGATTATTGCGATTATTGCGGCTGCGCGCTGGCTTTGATGGCGCGTTCTGGAGGATGAGTTTGTTCCGGGGGAAGCGTCCCTGGAATCTCCAGCGGCAGTTCGCGTTGCGCGCGCTGAAAGCTGTCATAGGCGCGCACCACGCGCTGCACCAGCAGATGGCGCACCACGTCTTCATTTTCAAAATGGCAGAAGCGCACGCCTTCGACGCCTTTGAGCACCTCCAGCGCCTCCAACAAGCCGGACTTGCGCGGATTGGGCAGGTCAATTTGCGTGATATCTCCAGTGATGACGGCCTTGGAGTTGTTGCCCATGCGCGTCAAAAACATCTTCATCTGCTCGCTGGTGGTGTTCTGCGCCTCGTCCATAATGATGAAGGCATCGTTAAGCGTGCGCCCGCGCATAAAGGCCAGCGGCGCGACCTCAATCACATTGCTCTCCAGCATCTTGTCCACGCGATTCGGCTCCAGCAGATCGTAGAGCGCGTCGTAGAGCGGGCGCAAATATGGATCGACCTTCTCCTGCAAGGTTCCGGGTAGAAATCCCAGGCGCTCGCCCGCCTCCACCGCCGGACGCACCAGCACCAGGCGGCTGACTTTTTTTGCCGCGAGCGCGGCCACGGCCATCGCCACGGCCAGATAAGTTTTGCCCGTGCCCGCCGGGCCGATGCCGAAGACCATGTCCGAGTGCTCAATGGCCTCCAGATACTGTCGCTGGTTGATTGAGCGCGGCTGCACCATGCGGCGCACCCCATTGGAGCGTTGCTTGCCGCTCTCCACCAAGCTGCGCAACGTGATGGCCGGATCGGCGACGACGAGCTTCAGCATTCCATTCAATTCGCCATTTTGCAGGGTTACGCCGACTTTTCGCAGCGCCTCATAATCGGCAAAGATGCGCTCCACGCGGGCCACGCTCTCCGGCTCGCCTTCGATATACAAGGCATCGGATCGCAGATCGATGCGGACTTTCAGGGAATCTTCCAACAGACGAAGGTTTTCGTCGCGTGTGCCAAAGACTGGCTCAAGATTGGGCGTGATCTCAATGGATTTTTTCATCAAGGCGTGAAGTTCCCTTTCTCATCCCTGGGCTGGAATGGGTTGCATGGGGATAGGGTCGCGTTAGAAACCGCCGCGCCGACAGGACGGACAGCAAAGCGCGTAGAGACAAACCAGATTCGGGATCGTGAAACGGACAGGAACGCCGCAGAAGAGCGCCGCTGCGCCGGTGAGGATTGCATGGCGGGAACCAGCAGGCTTCCGTGGCTGGGCAAGAAGACTCGGATGGGCACAGAGTAGCGCTTTGCGGGGTGCGCGTCAATCGGTAAATATCCACGAATGCGAAACTGTTTTTCCGTAAAGCAGCGGGCCAACAAAAAAAGGCTGCATCCGATGCCGTGGCTTGACCAGGGGGCGCTTACCGTATGCGTATTTTGGTGATGTCAAAGTTCGGTTGCGGATATTTCATCTTCAGGCTGCGGAGCGCCTCCACCATGACTTCGGAGATCACCACGTTGCGGTACCACTTGTGGTCGGAGGGAACGATAAACCACGGCGCATGTTTACGGCTGGTGCGAGAGAGAACGTCCTCATAGGCCTTTTGATAATCGGGCCAGAAGCGGCGCTCGGCAAAATCCGCCTCGCTCATCTTCCAGTGCTTGTCGGGAGTGGAGAGTCGCTCTTTCAGGCGGTGTGTCTGTTCTTTGTGGCTGATGTGCAGGAAGAATTTTAGGATGACGACGCCATTGCGAACCAGCATGTCCTCAAAGCGGACGATCTCCTCCATGCGGGCCATCGCTTCTTTATCGGAGATGAGCTTGTGGACGCGCGTCACCAGAACATCTTCATAGTGCGAGCGATTGAAGATGCCAATTTTTCCATGCGGCGGAACGGCATTATGCGCGCGCCAGAGAAAATCGTGCCGCGCTTCCAGCGGCGTGGGCACTTTGAATGGCGTAACATCGCAGCCTTGCGGATTTACTCCGGTGAAGATGTGCCGGATGGTACCGTCTTTGCCCGCTGTATCCATGCCTTGCAGCACGACCAGCACGGCATGTTTGGACTCCGCCGCCAACAACTCCTGCAATTGATCCAGGCGGGCGCGATGTTTTTCCAGATCGGCGTTGGCTGCCTGCTGCGACTTATATTTCCCCGTTTCGTTGGAGGAGACATGGGAAAGCCGCACGTTGGCATGTGGTTTGACGCGATGAGGAGTTTTCATCTTCATGCCAGGGTTGGATGCGCGAACGCTACTTTACGTCGGGTGTTGTGCTCTTGGCGGCGGCAGCGTCGGTCTTCGGCGCGTCTTCCGTGTTGATGCCCTTCAGTCCGTCCTTGAATCCACGAATGCCTTCGCCCAATCCCTTGCCAAGCTCCGGCAATTTGCGCGGGCCGAACAACAGAAGCGCAACGACGAGCACCAGCAACAAATGCGTGGGTGTAAATAATTCGCCCATGACTTTCCTCCGCAGGCGGCAGCACCTGGAACCTGCACCTGCCTGACCTATTATTGTCGCATATCGTGGGCGCATCCTCGACGCTCACTCTTGTCCAATACAAGATGAGCCTGAAGGGTCGGTCATGCTGGGTAGTGAACATCCGCATGGTTCGATCAGAAGAGTTGAGTTTGGAAGCGATTGGCCGTTTTGTCACGGCTAGCGAGGAAGTCC
>JAJZIJ010000024.1 GCA_021810625.1 Acidobacteriota bacterium | reverse complement strand
GTCACGGCATCGGCATCCGCGCTCTGCTCACCGACAACGGCTCCAGCTATCGCTCCGGACTCTTCCGACTCGCCTGCCAGCAGATGCAGATCAAACACCGTCGTACACGACCGTATACGCCAAGAACCAACGGCAAGGCCGAGCGCTTTATCCAGACCGCGCTGCGCGAATGGGCCTACGCAAAGCACTGGATCGACTCCGAACAACGCGACCAATGCCTCAAGCCCTGGACCGACTACCACAACCACCAGCGACCTCATGGTAGTCTCTCTTACAAGCCGCCCATCAGCCGCTCCGAAATCGGTACAACCTCTTGATCATCTACAAGCACCCGCAACTCATTCCGATTCAATCTTTGCCTGTCACGCTGTCTCGGCCAACTTCAGATCCATCGGCGGAGCAGATCTCGATCCCAAGAAAAGCAATCCGCCAGAAAGCACCATTGACCCCAGCGTCAGGGCCAGTCCCATTCGCAGCGAGCTATGGTCGGAGATCCAGCCAATCAGTCGCGGCGAAGGCGCATCGCCCAGCGCGTGAATGGTAAACAACTCAATGGCAATCGCGGTGGAGCGCACCGGCGCGGCCACGGAGTTCACAATCGCGGCATTCAATGGGCCGGTGTTTAGGAACAGAAAGAACTCCGCCACAGCCAGCCACGTTACCATGCCTGCGCGTGGGCCAAAAAATGTCAGTATTGCGGCGGGGATCGCCAACAGCACGCTCCAGGCAGAGAGCAGATACAGCGCGGCATGATTGCGCCGCAGCCAGCGCTGCGCCAGCCATCCACCGAGCCAGGTGCCTGCAATGCCCGTGACAACCGTGATTGCGCCCAGCAGTTGATTGGCCCGCGACAGCGAGTAATCCCCGTTGCGATAGAGAAAGGTCGGCATCCAAACCGAGATGCCTCCCAGAGAAAAGACCATCATGGCCATGCCCAGCGTGGCCGTCCAGTAGGCGCGATTGCGAAACAGGCCCGCGTAGGTGGCGCGGTCGGCAGTGGGAGCCAGATGCTCCGAAGCGCCGCGCTGCGGCTCCTGCATGAAAAACAAAATCAAACCCGCCAGCAAAATTCCCGGTACTGCGGAAACATAAAACGGAACGCGCCAGCCATAAGCAGCGCCCATCGTGCCGCCAATGACGTAGCCGAGCGCGGCTCCAACGGGCAGCGAAAGATAGAAAAATGTCAGGATGCGATTACGCTGCTCCTCCGGCCAGAAATCAGAGAGCAACGCAGGCGCGAAGATGCCAAAGCTGGCCTCGCCAATACCGACAATGGCGTGGCGCAGATACAGCGTTTCGTAGCTATGCGCCGTGGCGGTCAGCAGGGTCGCCACGCTCCACAGCAGCGCGCCCAGCACGATGAGCGGCTTGCGCGGAAAATGATCTCCCATCCATCCGGTAAGTGGCGCGGCCAGCATGTAGGTGAGAAAAAATGCGTAGGTGAGCGCGCCCATGCGCTCGTCGCTCACATGAAACTCGCGCTGCGCCAACGGCTGCACGCCGGGCAAAATGTAGCGGTCAATATAGTTGAAGAGGTTGAGCGCGGTCAGCAGCGCCAGCGCAATCCAGGCAGCGCGTTTTCCTGCGCCATTCTCGGCAACTGATTTTTCCATGCGCGCTCAGCATAGCAGGCCGCTCTGCGCTTGTGGATTATTTTCTGTTCCCGACCTCTGGGCGCGGCCATCGAGCTTCAATCCCCGTGGAGATGCCACCGCGTGGACGAAAATCTCCGCGCACCACGGCCCAGACCGGATGGCAGGCTTTTACGACATCCTCCAGCACCTGATTGACGATATTCTCCTGAAAAATTCCCAGATTGCGATAGCTGAAGAGATATTCCTTCCACGATTTCAACTCCAGGCAGCGTTCACGCGGCATATAGCGCAGCGTGAGCGTGCCAAAATCGGGCAGTCCGGTCTTGGGACAGACAGAGGTGAACTCTGGATCGTCGATAACAATCTCGTATGCGGCAAATTGATTGGGCCAGGTCTCAATGGCTGGAAATGAAAAATCGAGGCCGGCCTTGGCGTGGTCATCGGTGTAGCGTGGGCCTGCGGCGGTCATACGATGATTGTACCGGGATTGGCCTTGGGATTCCGTTTGCGTTGCCCGCGCTTGCAGGAAAAAGGACGTATCCAGCAGGGAACCTCTTTTCAGATCTGAAACTTGCATCCATTTCCACTGCGCTGCGTCCTATATACTGACCTTTTACAGACCATGTCCGTACAAATATCCACGTCCGCGCAAGCAACCAGATCCATGCAGGCAATTCCGTCTGTGCAGGCAACTGCGACAGTCCAAAAATCGCGGCGTATGTTGTGGCTCGCTCTGATCGCCGCTCTGGTGCTGTTGGTGCTGTTGGTTCGTCACTTTATCGGGAATACGGTTTTGATCCACACGGCAACGGCGCGGCACCAGGATTTAATCAGTACGCTGAGTACCAACGGAAACGTGGAACCGCAACAAAACTTTGAAGCGCACAGTCCGGTGGCAGGCACAGTAAAAGCCGTCTACGTCCATGAGGGAGAGCATGTTCCTGCGGGTAAATTGTTGTTGACAATGGATGACCTCGCGACCAGGGCGCAAGTTGCCTCTGCGTTGTCCACGCTGCGCGCGGCGCAGGCACAAATGGGGGCCATCCAGCGTGGCGGCACGCAGGAAGAGCAACTACAATTGGCGGCGAAAATTTCCCAGGCGCGCGCCCATCGAGATCAGATCATCGACACACTGGCTGCGTTGACCCGGCTGGAACGGAGTGGCTCGGCCTCCCGGAACGAAGTAGCCGCCGCGCAAGGCCAACTGAAGCTTGCCAATATCACGCTACAAAATCTGGAGCAGCAAAAGACGCAACGCTACGCGGCCATTGACCAACAACGTGGAGCCGCCGAGCTTGCCAATGCCCAGGCGGCCTATCAAGCCGCGCTGGATACGCTTCAGAAAGAAAACATACACGCTCCGTTTGCAGGCATCGTCTACTCCATCCCGGTGCAGCCCAGCGAATACGTCCAGGCGGGCGACACACTCCTTAAACTGGCAAATCTGTCGCGCATCCAGATTCGCTCTTATTTTGACGAGCCGGAGATTGGGCGTCTTGCTGTAGGCCAACCCGTCACCATCGCCTGGGATGCCCACCCAGGACGTGTTTGGCATGGTCACATTGTGCATACGCCCTCCACCATCATCACGTATGGAACGCGACATGTTGGCGAAGCGATCCTCACCGTTGATGATGCCGACGGCGTGCTGTTGCCCAATACCAATGTCACCTTGACCGTAACAACCAATGATTTACAAAATGTCCTGACCATCCCACGCGAAGCGCTGCACACGGATGGCAATCAAAGCTACGTGTATCAGGTTGTCGATGACCATCTCCAAAAAATTCCCATCCAAATTGGCGCACTGAATTTAACAATGGTTGAAGTCCTCTCTGGACTCGACGAACACGCCACCGTCGCGCTGTCGGCAACGGATGGCTCCACTTTGCGCGACGGAATGGCCGTTCGCAGCATCCCGTAACCGTGCCGGATATTTACTTCAAACCGTGGATCGCCCTGCTGGTCGCAGCTATCTGTCTGCCACCGTCCCTGTGCGCCCGGATGAAAAGCCATCCCATCAGCAGCGCCAACACCCCTGTTCTCTCCCTGCTCAACAGCGGGCACGCCAACGATGCCATCCTCTCTCTGCAAAAAATCCTGGCTGCGAATCCGCAGGATGCACTTGCACACAACCTGCTCTGTCGTGTCTATGACCAGGAGCAACGCTGGACAGAGGCCGTAAAGGAATGCCAGACCGCCGTGCAGATGCAGCCCGGCAATAGCGAATTTCACCTTTGGCTGGGTCGCAGCATAGGCCAACAGGCGCAACGCGCCTCTCTGCTAACGGCACCTGGTCTAGCCAGAAAGGTTCACACAGAGTTTCAAACGGCGGTGCAACTCGACCCGCGCAATGTCGCGTCCCTTTGCGATCTCGGAAAATTTTTTGTTGATGCGCCAGGATTTCTTGGCGGCGGATTGGACAAGGCGCAGGCCATTGCCCGGCAACTGCAACCCTTGAATGCAGAAAAATATCACTGGATGCTGGCCACAATTGCCAGCAAGGAAGATGACCCGGCCACAGCGGAGCGGGAACTCAAGCTGGCAGTGGCGCAAGCCAAGTCCCCCGCACTGGCGTGGATGGACATGGCTGCCTTTTACGCCCGACGGAAAAACTTCCCTGCAATGGAGCAAGCCATTCGGAACGGCATGGCCGCGGACACAAACAACGACAGCGCGCTGGTGGACGGCGCTTCCATCCTGATCCGACGCAAGCAGAACCTTCCTCTGGCAGAACAACTGTTGCGCCAGTATCTTGCATCGGCGCATTTGTCGGAAGAGGCACCAGCCTTCCAGGTTCACGCCTTGCTGGGCAAACTGCTGGCTCGGCAGGGGAAGACCGTGGCAGCGCAACAGGAGTTTGCCGCCGCGAAGGCACTGGCCAGTGGCTACGCTGTTGGACATACTTGATGGGACACGCGGCGCCTGAATCGCCCTTTGCCATTGGGCGAATCTCTGCGGCCATATAGAATCAGCCTTAACAGGCATGGCATCACGAAAAGGGAGCAAATAGATTTTGAAGAAGATGTTGGCAGGCATGGCGATCTGGATTGTATTGGGAGCGGCGGCCTGCGCCCAGGTCTCGCTCTCTTCCGCCGTCGATCTGGCGCTGCGCGACAGCAGCAAAGTTCGCATGGCGGAGGCCGAGCAGATTCGCGCGCGCGGTGTGCTGATGGAGACACACGCCGCCTACATCCCGAATCTTTATGTCGGTGCCGGCCTGGGCTACTCAATGGGATTTCCTCTGGGAACTCCAAATCTTTTTAATGCCAACTCTCAATCCCTGGTCTTCAGTTTTTCTCAACCGGACTATATTCGCTCCGCGCGCGCGGCATTGAGGGCCGCGATCTTTTCGTTGCAGGATGCGCGGCAACAGGTCATTCTGGACACGGCAACCGCCTATCTGGAACTGGATAAGACCAACCGCCAGATTGCCGCGCTCAATGAGGCCATCAACGACGCGGATCAGCTTATCGCCATCGTGGGAAATCGTGTCGCGGCGGGCATGGACAGTCGCGTGGAAGAGACCCGCGCCCGCCTGACGCGCGCGCAAATGCATCTGCAAAAAATCCAGTTGGGCGACCGCGCCGAGGAGCTTCGCCAGCACATCTCCAACTTGACGGGGTTGCCCGCCAACTCGCTCACATTGGATGCCAGCAGCATTCCTGCGTTCCCCGATTTGGATATCTCCACGCCCAGCCAGCCCACGCAACAAAATCCTGCGGTGCAGGCGGCCTTTGCCACGGCGGATGCGCGCCAATACACGGCACATGGAGACGATCACCAGAATTATCTGCCCACGTTCGAGCAGATCGCGCAATACAGCCTGTTCTCCACCTTCAACAATTATCAGAACTATTACACCAGTTTCCAGCAAAACAACTTTGGCTTTGAAGTCCAGATTGTCTGGCCATTGTTCGATCCCATTCACAGAGCCAAAGGAATCGAATCCGACGCGGATGCCATAATAGCCCGCCATCAAGCGCTGCAAACCAAGATTCAGGTCTCGGAGAAAAATCTTGCGCTGTGGCATCAACTGCGCGAACTCAAGGCAAAACAGGAAGTTGCAACCTTGAAACAGGAACTCGCCAAAGACACGCTCGACAGCCTGCTGACGCAGATGCAGAACGGAACCGGCTCCTCAACCGCTCCGGCGGTTACACCCAAGCAGGCCGAGCAATCCCGCATCGACGAGCGCACAGGCTACATCGACATGCTCAACGCGGACTTCGAGGTGGAGCGTGTGCAGCTTGGCCTGCTGCGTCTCACCGGCGGACTGGAAGACTGGGTGAAAAGTCAGAAGTAGGATTCGCGGGTGCATCTCCGCGCAGGGGGATGATATATTTGTGATTGCGTACGTCTCATGCGGAAGTGGCGAAATTGGCAGACGCACTAGCTTGAGGTGCTAGCGCCGCAAGGCATAGGGGTTCAAGTCCCCTCTTCCGCACCAAACGTTACCACGCAAACTGGATATCGAAATGATCTCCTGAAAATTCCTGCGCATAGGCCGGGGAAGGTTCCCTCCGCCACGCGAAAGCAGCGTTCCATGATTATTATTTTTACTGTTTTGCACGTTATCGTTTGTTTTGTCCTGATCGGTGTCATCCTGTTGCAACAGG
This sequence comes from Acidobacteriota bacterium, assembly GCA_021810625.1. GTDB lineage: Bacteria > Acidobacteriota > Terriglobia > Terriglobales > Acidobacteriaceae > JAJZIJ01. The sequence goes on along the minus strand of JAJZIJ010000024.1, from coordinate 33,158 downwards.
GCACCGGGGCCGACTTGGCGGGCGCTTTTGGCGGCCAGGGTTCGCAAACCGCCTTTGGCCCGCGTGGCACCACCAACCTGCTGACGCGGGTGACCACTTGGGCAGCCATCATCTTCATGCTCACCTCCGTAAGCCTGACCGTGCTGGATGCGCGCCGCAGCACTGGCAACTCCGTGCTACGCGGACTTTCGTCTCCGTCGGCTACAACCGGCAGTCCGGCAACTCCAAAGAAATAAGGGCGTGACCCTTGGCCCGCTTACGGCGGGACTAAAGTCCCGCCGTAAGCGCCTGCGAGGGAAGCGCGGCTCCAGACCCTACGGGATGGCCTTCCCCCCTGCGCCACTACCGAATTTCGACCATCTTCTTATGATCCATGAGATTCTTCCCGTCGGCGCGTTGCAGTGTAATTGCAGCATTCTTGGCGACCCCATCACGCGCAAGGCCACGGTCATCGATCCCGGCGATGATATCTCCGCCATCGTGCGCCTGCTTGAAAAACATCAGCTTCAGGTGGAGCAAATTCTCATCACCCACGCGCACATTGACCATGTGGGCGGCGCAGCGAGGCTAAAGAAGCTAACCGGAGCGCCCATTTATATGAACCAGCTCGACCTGCCGCTGCTCAAAATGATGGATGTGCAGGCGGGATGGCTGGGCATTGCGCCGCCAGAAGTGCAACCACCCGATGTCAGCGCCGAAGACGGGCTGCAACTGATGGTCGCCGGAGAGACGGCGCACATTCTGCACACGCCCGGACATACGCAGGGCAGCATCTGCCTGCATCTGCCGGAACAACATTTGCTGCTGGCTGGCGACACGCTCTTTGCTGGCTCCGTTGGACGCACCGACCTGCCGGGCGGAGATTTTTCCGCTCTGATCCACTCCCTGCACCGGAGCATACTCACACTGCCGGATGCAACCCGCGTCCTTCCCGGCCACGGCCCCGCCACCACGATTGGGCAGGAGCGCGAGAGCAATCCCTTCCTTCTCCAAAAGGGCTAGGGGCAACCCTTCTGAAAGTGTGCCGCGTGAGAAAAAAACTCCGCGAAATCCTCCTACCGCAGGAACAATGGCGCCATTACAAAGGTGATCGTACAGAGTAGCTTGATGAGCACATGAATCGACGGGCCTGCGGTGTCTTTGAAGGGATCGCCGACAGTATCGCCGACAACGGAGGCCTTGTGCGCGTCGGATCCCTTGCCTCCGTACTGCCCGGTCTCAATGTACTTCTTGGCGTTGTCCCAGGCTCCGCCGCCGTTGTTCATGAACAACGCAAAAAGTACGCCGGAGATGGTGCCCACCATCAACAGGCCAGCCACGGCCTCGGCGGCCAGCGTCGGATCGGCTGCCGTGGCAAAGTATCGAAAGCTGAAGCCCACCAACACGGGGACGCCCACAGCGAGCAATCCGGGAGCCACCATCGCCTTGAGCGCGCCTTGCGTAACAATATCCACGCAGGTGCGGTAGTCGGGCATATCGGTGTTCTCCATGATTCCCGGACGCTCACGAAACTGGCGGCGAACCTCCTGGATGACGGTTTGCGCCACCCGGCCCACGGCCTGAATCGCAAGCGCGCTAAACAGAATCACCAACGCCGCGCCAATAAGCGCTGCGACAAAAACTGGCGGCTTGCTGAGATCGACAGTGTGAAAGACGAAAGACATATTTCCGGTCTTCTTCCGCATCAACTCCGTTATGGTATCGAGGTAGGCGGAAAAAAGCAGAAATGCGGCCAGCGCCGCCGACCCAATGGCATATCCCTTGGTCAGCGCCTTGGTGGTGTTGCCGATGGCATCCAGTCGGTCGGTGCGTCTGCGAACCTCCTCCGGCGCGCCAGACATTTCGACAATGCCGCCTGCGTTATCGCTGATTGGCCCAAAGGTGTCCATCGCCAGAATGTAGGCCGCCGTCGCCAACATGCCCATCGTGGCAATGGCTGTGCCAAAGATTCCAGCTCCACGCACTCCTGGCAATGCGTGCTGGCCGCAGTAGTACGAGCTAAGGATCGAAGCGGAGATCGCCAGCGCCGGCAAGGCTGTGGACTCCATGCCAACCGCCAGCCCTGTGATGATGTTTGTGGCCGCGCCAGTGAGCGCCGCCTTTGCAATAGACAGCACGGGACGGTAACGATATTCGGTGTAATACTGCGTGATCCAGACAAACAGGAAGCAGTTGATCATGCCGATGACCCCGGCGGCAAAAAACCAAAGATTGTTGTGCAATAGATAGCGGACTGCAATGTAGAACCCAATCAACGCGAAGAAGGTGGCGACCAGATAGCCGCGATTGAGAGCGGCCATAGGGTCTTCTTCTTCGTTTTTCAGTCGAACGGTCAGGATGCCCACAATCGAGCCAATGAGTCCAAAAGCGCGGGCAACGAAGGGGAAAAATATGCCGAGAATACCAAACTTGCCGAAGAGCGCAACCGCAAGAATCATGGCTCCAATGTTTTCCGCAGCGGTGGATTCAAAAAGGTCGGCGCCACGACCGGCGCAGTCGCCCACATTGTCACCCACCAGATCGGCGATCACTGCCGGATTGCGCGGATCATCTTCGGGAATGCCAGCCTCGACCTTGCCGACCAAGTCCGCGCCCACATCGGCGGCTTTGGTGTAGATGCCGCCGCCCAGTTGCGCAAACAGCGCAACGAAGCTGGCGCCAAATGCAAAGCCGACAATCTCATACGGAACATCCAGCGGATGGCGCATCCCCCCAAACGCCAGAAAGAGAATCCCCACGCCCAACAACGACAGCGCAACCACAGACAATCCCGTGACTGCCCCACCACGCAGAGCAAGCTGGAAGGCGCGATTCATGCTGACGCCTCCAGCCGCAGCCGCGCGCAGATTGGCGCGAATGGAAACCAACATGCCTGAAAGTCCTGCCAGTCCAGAGCAGACCGCGCCCACAAAGAACGCGACGACCGTGCGCCAGGCCAAGTCAAATCCCTTGGTGTAAAAGTAGACCCCAAAGATCAACAGCGCGGCAACAGCGCTGAGACTGTAGATCGTCTTGTACTGGCGACGAAGAAAAGCCTCTGCGCCTTCCTTGATCGCTCCGGCGATCTGCTGCATGGCGGGCGTTCCCGTACCTGCCGCAAGCACCTGCCTTGCGAACAATCCAGCAACGATGAGCGATACCACGCTGACGGCAAGAAAAAACCATACCCAGTCGGTGACAGTCACATTCCCTCTCCTGGCAACGTTCGTTTTGTTTTTCGCGTCAAAGCAGCTGAGCGTTCAGAAAACTTTCCGCGAGAACCCTTGACCGTAACAGCGAGCCGAAAAAAACTCTGTGATAAAGAACACCCCTCCCGAATTTTCCTCCGACCAAGCACGCCCGTTCCACACAAAATATCTCCTTGCGGCGCAGGGATCGACGGGAAGTTCTACTCCAGCGGATACATCTCGCGAACACCCTGGTAGCGACGGAACATCATGCTGGAGACAAACCAGCAGAATCCAAAAATTCCTATGGTACAAATCCCAAAGGTAGTTAAATTTTCGTTGAGCCTGGCGGCCACACTCCAGACTCCCGTGCGCAGGCCAAGATGGGTGCCAATCAATCCAGCAATTTCTACTCCACCCACGAACAGCGCCATCAGCACCGAGGCCGCCGTGATCGTCAGGTTGTACCAAAGTTTTCTGAAAGGGTGCATCAAAGCCCAGCCATACGCTCCCACCATCAGCACGCTGTCTGTGGTGTCCACCAGCATCATGCCTGCCGTGAATAATGCGGGCAGCGCCAACACCTGCATCAATGAAATTCCATGTGCGGCCTGCGCGGCGGAGAGCGCCAGCAAGCCAACTTCGGATGCGGTGTCAAAGCCCAAGCCAAATAAAAATCCAATGGGATACATCTGCCAGCTATGGTCGATCGCGCGCAGGATTGGACGAAAGAGGCGCGTCATTATGCCATTGCCGTTGAGTACGTTCTGGAGCGAGGCATCCTCTATTGTTCCATCGCGGCGAAGCTGCCGAATGCAGCGCCAGACATCAAGCAGGATGCTGGTATTCACCGCCGCCAGAATCAAAAGGAAGAGCGCCGACACTGACGTTCCAAGAACCTGGCCCACGGACTGAAGCGTTTGCAAGTGTCGATGCAGGGAGATTGTGGCCAGAGCAACCCCCACCGTCGCCAGGATCACGATGGTGGAATGTCCGAGCGAGAAAAATAGTCCCACATACAACGGCTCTTTTTCCTGCTGCATCAGCTTACGCACAACGTTGTCAATGGCCGCCAGATGATCGGCATCCAAAGCGTGACGCAGTCCAAACACCCATGCCAGCAGCGCGGTTCCCAGCAGTACAGGATGGCGATAAAACGCCCACCACGCCCACCCCCATGCCAGCAGATTGGCCAGAATGAGCAGCGCGTACACTACACGCACACTGCGATTCCACTGCAAGAACATCGTCAACGACCTCTCCCGCGCTGCGAATCGCGATCCGATTACGACACAATTCGTTTTTGCATTCTGTGCCCAGCAACCATTGCCTGCCCCAGGCTGATTCCCCCATCGCCCGCAGGAACCTGCGTATGCACAAAGACCTGAAATCCCTGCTGCGTGAGCGCATCTTCCAGATGGCTTGCCAGGTAGACATTCTGGAAGCATCCGCCCGTCAGGCAGATGGGCAACCTCTCCGCCGCGCTCGAAATTCTTTCTGTAATGTCGGTCAGCACGCGAATCAGGCCATTGTGAAATCTGCGGCTGATCGTGGCCTGGGAGTGCCCATCACGGAGGTCTTCAAGAATCGCTGCAAACATTGGCGCAGGAGAAATTTCCAGTTCAGTCCCCTGTCGAATCTCCAGCGGATACGCTCCCGTATCCGCGCTGCGCTCGCAAGCTGCCTCCAACTCCACGGCAGCCTGCGCCTCATACGCCACGGTACTCCGTAATCCGATCAAGGCCGCCACGGCATCAAACAAACGCCCGCAACTTGATGTCTGCGGCGTATGCAGATCGCGCTCAATCATCCGGTGAATCACCGTAAGCTGATTGCGTGGAATCTGTTTCAGCCTCTCCAGTCCGGCGGCATACTCCGATGCGGGGAGTTGCGACAGATATCCGACAACCATCCGCCACGGATTCAGAATGGCCTGTGCGCCTCCAGGCATGGGCGCATACGCAAAGTGGGCGGCGCGATGAAAATCTTCATACTCCGCCACCAGAATTTCTCCGCCCCAGATTTTTCCATCTGTGCCGTAGCCCGTTCCATCCAGCACGATCCCCATCACCGGGCCAGCCAGACGATTCTCTGCCATGCAACTGGCCACATGCGCATGATGGTGCTGCACGCCGAAGCGCGGCAACTCCGCTTGCTGCAAGGCCCAGCGCGTCGAAAAATAATCTGGATGCAGATCGTGAGCGATGGCCGCTGGCTGTATCTCCAACACTTGTTGCAAATGCGCCATCGACTCCTGAAAAAACCTGTAAGCCGCCAGATTTTCCAGGTCGCCGATGTGCTGACTCAAAAATGCCTCTTGATTCCGCGTAAGACAGATGGTGTTTTTCAACTCCGCTCCCACTGCAAGAACCGTTGGCATTTCACGATCCAGAGCAATGGGAACAGGAACAAAGCCGCGCGCGCGACGAAGCATCGACGCGCGCCCATGAACGTGCCGAACCAGGGAATCATCGCAACGCAGCAGAATCTCCCGGTCGTGGATCAGAAAAAAATCTGCGATGCCTTGCAGCCTTTGCACCGCTTCAGCATTGTCGATGCAGATTGGCTCTTCGCTTAAATTGGCGCTGGTCATAACCAGCGCGACAAAATTTCCATACTGGAAGAGGAGATGCTGGACGGGCGTGTAAGGAAGAAAAACGCCCAGTTCTGCGTTGCCCGGAGCAATCTCCGGCGCAAGTACCGCACCCTGCCGTCGCCGCAGTAGCACGATGGGACGTTGCGGTGACTCCAGCAATGTTCGCTCCGACGCTGCGACTTCGCACAACATCTCCGCTGCCGCTGCATCCGCAACCATGACGGCCAGTGGCTTCTCCAACCGCCGTTTCCTTTGGCGTAGCCGCAGTACGGCATCTGGCTGCGTTGCATCCACGGCAAGGTGAAATCCGCCCAGACCTTTGACTGCAACAATCGCTCCCTGTTGCAGCCGAAGAATCGTTTCGCGCATGGGATCGCCTGCAACGTTTGTGCCTGATCCATCCAGCAAGGCAAGTTGCGGGCCGCACTCCCAGCAGGCATTGGGCTGCGCGTGGAAGCGGCGACTCCACGGATCGTCATACTCCGCCTGGCACGCTGCACACATGCGGAAGGATGCCATCGACGTATTTGCGCGGTCATAGGGAATGGCGCGAAGGATTGTGAATCGTGGGCCGCAGTTGGTGCAGTTGATGAATGGATACCCATACCGACGATCTTCAGCATCCAGCAGTTCCCGCAGACAATCTGTGCAGGCCGCAATATCCGGCGCGATGAGCGTATGCGCGTGCTGGCCGGCATCGCTATCCATAATCAGAAATTTTTCTTCCTGCGCGCAGAAAATTTTCTCTGTGGCGATTTCGGTAATCTGCGCCAGTGGCGGATGGTTGTATTCCAGATTGCGCAGAAATTCTCCAACGTTTTCCTGCGCGCCCTGCACCTCGATGGTGACGCCACGAACGGTGTTTTGAATCCATCCCGTCAGCGCATGTTGATGAGCCAGTCGGTACACATGCGGACGGAATCCCACACCCTGTACCACTCCGCTAACGTCAATGCGTTCGCGCACTTCCATTTACGACCTCGCGCATAACAGCCGTTCGCGAACAGAATCCCGACGACGCTCCAACCACGCAAGCCAGACATCCAGGCCATCTCCGGTCTTGCAGGAAAGCTCAATGATCTCGATTCCCGGATGCACCTGCCGGGCATTGGCTTTCATTCGCTCCAGATTGAGCGAAACGTAGGGAAGCAGGTCGATCTTTGTAATCACCATAACGTCGGATTTTACGAAGATGGATGGATACTTCAGCGGCTTATCTTCGCCTTCTGTAACGCTAAGCAGAACAATCTTGGCCGCCTCGCCCAGGTCGTAACTCGACGGACAAACAAGGTTGCCGACATTCTCAATCAGCAGGAGATCCAGCGCGGCAAGCTCCCATTTTTCCAGCGCGCGCTCGATCATCTTTCCATCCAGATGGCAGACACTTCCGGTCACAATCTGCTGCACGGGAAACCCGTAAACCGCCAGTCTGCGCGCATCGTTTTCGGTTTGCAGGTCGCCAGTCAGCAGCGCAACTTTTTCGTTTTTCTGGAAGCAGTTCAATGTTTTTTCCAGCAGCGTGGTCTTGCCCGATCCAGGCGCGCTAATAAGATTCAGGCAGAGCACATGCTGCTCCTCGAAGCGCTTCCGCAACTCTCCTGCAATGCGCTGATTCTCATGCAGAACTTTTTTCTCAACAGGAACAACGGTCGTCATTCTTCCACCTCCACGCTTGCCAGTTGCAGTTCGTCTCCGCCGAGCAAGCGACTGTTTCGACTGGAACAGGCTGGACAATCTTCGCCAAGCATGTCTGAGAAAAATTCCATGCTGCAAACCTCGCAACGATTGCGCCTCGGCACAACTTCGATGTCCAACCTTGGCGCTACGCCTTCTGTGGGCTGCGACAACACCTCCCACGCAAAGCGCAGCGCGTCGCTGTCCACGCCCGCCAGCACGCCAATTCGCACACTGACAGCAATCAGACGCGCTCCGGGCCGACGGGCCGCCTCAATCTGGCCGACGCGCAAAATCTCGCTGGCAATGCCCACTTCGTGCATCTCAACAAATCCTCGGCAGCGGATCATTGGCGAGCAAATCCACAATGCGAAGCGTTCCCAGCGGCGTGCGCAATGTAACCAGCCCTGGATTTTCTGCGGTAACTCTGCCAATCACGCGCGCGCCCACGCCCAGCGAATTTGCGTGCATGGATGTCACGAGTTGATCCGCATCCTCGGCAGCGACGATCGCAATTAGCCTGCCTTCGTTGGCGATGTAGAGTGGATCCAGACCCAGCAACTCACAGGCTCCTTTCACCTCTGGCCGCACGGGGATGGAGGCTTCTTCGATACAGATACCCACCTTCGACGCCTGTGCGATTTCATTGCAGGTGCTCGCCACGCCTCCGCGTGTAGGGTCGCGCATACAGCGAATCGCCGCGCCACTGGCCAGCATCTGCGCCGACAAGCTATGCAGCGCCGCCGTGTCGCTGGCAATTTCCGTTTCAAAAGACATGCCTTCGCGCTCGGCCATAATCGCGATGCCATGCTCTCCAATAGATCCGCTTAGCACCGCGACATCGCCTGGCCTGGCTTGGTCAGGCGCAAGCTGCACTCCTTTGGGAACAAGGCCGATGCCCGCCGTGTTGATGAACACGCCATCGCAGCTTCCCTTTTCGACAACCTTGGTATCGCCCGTAACAATCTGCACGCCCGCCTGCGCAGCGCAGTGCTGCATGGTGTCCACGATCCGTTGTAGGACTGCAAGCGGTAGGCCTTCCTCCAGGATGAACGCGGCGCTCAGAAACAGCGGGATCGCGCCACCGACGGCCAGATCGTTGATGGTTCCATGCACGGCCAGCGACCCGATATTGCCGCCGCGAAAAAATAGCGGCTTGACTACATAAGAGTCGGTGGTGAACGCCAGCCGCGTGCCTCCGATCTCCAGCAGCGCCTGATCTCCCAGTTGATTCAGAATGGGATTGCCAAATGCCGGCTGAAACACGGCGCGAAACAACTCCGCAGAAAGCTTGCCCCCGCTGCCGTGTCCCATCAGGACAGTCTCTGTTTCGACGTGGGAAAGCGGACAAAGGATGGCGCTCATGGCATGGTCTCCACATTTTGCCGACGATAGCGGTGATAGGCCGAGCAGGCTCCTTCAGCCGAGACCATCGACGCGCCGATGGGATTTTCTGGCGTGCATGTCGTGCCAAACGCCATGCAATCGGTCGGCTTGCGCAGTCCCTGCATAATCTCTGCGTTGATGCAGACCGCAGGCACCGTAGGTTCTACCAATTTTGCATCAAACAACCGACTGGCATCGTACTGTGCATATTTTTCCCGGATGCGCAGGCCGCTCTGCGCGATCTCGCCCATCCCGCGCCAGGTCTGGTCTGCCACCTCAAAAACCTCGGAAACAATGTTTTGCGCGTATACATTGCCCCGGTAGCTCACCGACCGCGTGTATGCATTGGCGAACGCTGCGCGGCCTTCTTCCAGCATCGTGACCAGAACCAAAATGGCCTGCACCAGATCGACTGGCTCAAAGCCCCCCACCACGATGGGAACGCGATACGCGCACGCCATCTCCTCATACTCTTTGCAGCCAGCAACGGTACAGACATGGCCCGGCGCGACAAATCCCTGCACGCGACAGGCCGACGACGCAAGCAGGGCGCGAATGGCAGGCGGCACCAGCACATGCGAGGCCAGCAGTGAAAAATTCTGGAGACCTTCCCGCTCGGCCTGATAGACAGCCATCGCATTCGCCGGAGCCGTTGTTTCAAATCCAACGGCCAGAAAAATTACATGTCGTTCGGGATGCGCGCGCGCAATGCGCAATGCGTCCAGCGGCGAATACACCATGCGCACATCCGCGCCCCGCGCCTTGGCCGAAAACAGATCCATCTGGGAACCGGGAACGCGCAGCATATCCCCATACGTCACCAGCGTAACCTCTGGACGCAAGGCCAGCTCGACCGCGCGATCCAAGATGCCCGCCGGAGTAACGCATACCGGACAGCCTGGGCCATGCACCATCTCGACCTGTTTCGGCAAAAGCTCGTGCAACCCGTAGCGCATGATGGTGTGCGTCTGCCCGCCACAGATTTCCATCAGCACCCAGGGGCGTGTCACGGTGCGTTCGATACGCGCCAGCAGCGCGCGCACAAGGTTGCTGTCGCGATATTCATCGAGATATTTCATGGACGCTCCCGACGAGGACGAACGCGCCTCGTTGTCTCCACAGGCAGTTCCACAGGCAACTCTCCTGCCAGCATCTCCATCTCCTCCAACATGCTCCAAACGCGCTCAGCCTCAGCCGCATCGACACGGCTGATGGCAAAGCCAACATGCACCAGCACGTACTCTCCGACAACGACATCCGGCGTGAAATCCAGCGACACAGGCTGCATGATCCCGCCAAATTGCACTTGGCCTATGCGGATGCCGTTCTCTTCCACAATCTTTGTCACTTTGCCCGGAATCGCAAGACACATGGACAATCCCTCACCCCGAACCGTATGCCGAAGACATCCGAACGTCAGTGACAAGCATCACGAGCTTGCCAGCCAATGCCCCCATGAGACGTGATGAATCGCACTGCGCTCATGCGAACCATCGCAGAGAATCGCATCTGTGGAGATCGCATGATGGCTACGCTTACACGCCCGCAGCTTCCTTCTACCGACAAGCGCTGGATGATTGTCCAGGGCACGATGCGCAAGCATGGATACTCGCGCAATGCGCTGATCGAAACGCTGCACACGGTGCAACAGTCCTTTGGCTTCCTCGACAAGGACGCGATTCGATTTGTCGCAGCCTCGCTGCAAATTCCTCCGAGTCAGGCTTATGGCGTGGCCACGTTCTATCACTTATTCCAGCTTCGCCCGCCGGGTCGGCATACCTGCCAGATCTGCCTTGGCACCGCCTGCTACATCAACGGAGCGGAACGACTGATGGGCCATGCCGAAAAACAACTCGGCATTCAGGCGGGCGAGACCACTCCCGATGGCGAGGTTTCTCTACTTGCCGTGCGCTGTGTCGGCTCGTGCAGCTTTGCTCCTGTGTCGATCTTTGACGAGCAGATTCACAGCTACAGCAAGGTCGAAGCGCTGGATGCACAACTGAAAGCGTGGACGCAACCATGACGACGCTGACAGAAGAACTCGACCAGATTACAGCCAAGGTACAGCAAGAGCAGCAGGCCGCAGGCGACAGAATCAACGTTTGCGTCGCCGCCGGTTGCCTGTCTCTGCATAGTGATGCGGTGCAGCGCGCGCTGGAAGAAGAAGCGAAAAAAACTGGCGCGCGCTGTGCCGTGCGTGGAGTGGGCTGCATGGGACTCTGCTCTGCTGGCCCTGTTGTCAGCCATGAGTCGGCAGCGAGTAACTCGGACGAACAAGCTGCGCGTCTATATGGAGGCGTGCAATCGGAACATGCTCCGCAACTGATTGCCAGCCTGCAAGGGGAACCTGTGACAAAGCTGGCGATCTCCCGACAGCTTCCATTTTTCACGCGCCAGACGAAAGTGGTGCTGGAGAACTCTGGCCGCATCAACCCGGAAAGCATCGACGAATATATCGCGACAGGCGGATATCGCGCCCTGATGCACGCGCTCAACGAGATGACTCCGGCGGAGGTGGTGCAGGAAATCTCCGCCAGCGGATTGCGCGGACGCGGAGGCGCGGGGTATCCCACGGGGTTGAAGTGGGCGACGGTGGCGCGTGTTGCTGGTGCTCCCAAGTATGTCATCTGCAATGCCGACGAGGGCGACCCCGGCGCGTTCATGGATCGCAGCGTGCTGGAAGGCGATCCGCATCGCGTCCTCGAAGGGATGATCCTCGCCGCTTACGCTGTTGGAGCTTCGCAGGGATACATTTACCTTCGCGCAGAGTATCCTCTGGCCGTGAAGCGACTCGGCATCGCCATCCGTGAAGCCAAACGCATGGGGCTGCTGGGCAATGATATCGGCGGCACGCGCATGAGTCTGAATCTGGAGATTCGACTGGGGGCAGGAGCCTTTGTCTGCGGCGAGGAGACGGCGCTGATCGCCTCCATTGAAGGTCATCGCGGAACCCCGCATCCACGCCCGCCCTATCCGGCGGAGTCGGGACTCTGGGGCAGCCCAACGCTCATCAACAACGTGGAAACCTACGCCAACGTGCCGCCGATTCTGCAACGTGGCAGCGCCTGGTATGCCGCGCTCGGCACGGCCAAAAGCAAAGGCACCAAGGTCTTTGCCCTCAGCGGCAAGGTGCGCCACACCGGGCTAATCGAAGTTCCAATGGGCATGACGCTGCGCGAAATCATCTTCGACATCGGCGGCGGCGTTGCCGAAGGCCACACCTTCAAAGCCGTCCAGACGGGCGGGCCTTCGGGCGGCTGCATCCCGGAATCCCTGCTCGATATTCCCGTCGATTACGACTCGCTCACGCAGGCAGGCTCCATCATGGGATCGGGCGGCATGATCGTTATGGACGACAGTTCCTGCATGGTCAACGTTGCGCGTTTTTTTATGGAGTTCTGTATGTCGGAATCCTGCGGAAAATGTATCCCCTGCCGCGCCGGAACGGCGCAGATGTACGGCCTGCTGACGCGCATCACCGAGGGCACGGCGACACATCGCGAACTGGATCTGCTCATTCGCCTGTGCGAGATGGTGGGTGCCACCAGCCTGTGTGGACTGGGACAGACGGCCCCCAATCCGGTGCTGAGCACCTTGCGTTACTTCAAGCACGAATACCTGGCGCATATTGAGGACAAGCACTGCCCTGCCGGGGTCTGTGACTGCGCTGCGTCCATTGCGGAGGTTGCACGATGAGCGCCACTCCTGCGGTAAAAACATTTGTCATTGACGGCGTGGATGCCAGCGCGCGGCCAGAACAGACGATTCTTGCCGCCGCCCGCGAGCACAACATTTTTATCCCCACACTGTGCCATTTAGACGGACTCTCCGATGTTGGAGCCTGCCGCCTGTGCCTGGTTGAAGTGAAGGGAGCGCGGCGTCTGCTGCCCGCCTGCACGACCCGAGTTGAGGAAGGCATGGAGGTCACCTGCAACTCGCCGCGCATCGCCGCCTATCGGCAGATGACGCTCCAGCTTCTTTTTGCCGAGCGCAACCATGTCTGCTCGGTCTGCGTAGCCAATCGTCACTGCGAGCTACAAGCGCTGGCGACATCCCTGGGCATGACGCACGTTGAGATTCCCTATCGTTTTCCCTCCCTGACGGTGGATGCCTCGCACGAGCGTTTCACGCTGGATCACAATCGCTGCATTCTCTGTACGCGCTGCATCCGCGTCTGTTCGGAGATTGAAGGCGCGCACACCTGGGATTTGATGGGTCGTGGCATTCAGTCCAGAGTCATCACCGATCTGGATCAACCCTGGGGAGAGTCCGACACCTGCACCAGTTGCGGCAAGTGTGTGCAGGTCTGTCCTACAGGGGCGCTTTTCCAAAAGAACCGCACTGGCGGACAGGGCTGCAAAGACCCCAGTTTTCTTCCCTATCTCCGCACCATGCGGGAGGAGCCATGAGCGAAAAGAAAACCCTGGCAACGGTCTGGCTGGATGGCTGCTCCGGCTGCCACATGTCCCTGCTGGATATGGATGAACGACTGATTGAGTTGAGTCAGCAGTTCGATCTGGTTTGTAGTCCGTTGGTCGATCAAAAAATCTTTCCGCCGCATGTGGATATCACCCTGATCGAGGGCGCGATCGGCAATGAGGAGGATTTGGAGAAAATCCACCTGATCCGGGAGCGGACGCGGATTCTGGTTTCGCTCGGAGACTGCGCTGTCACGGGCAACGTCTCGGCGCTGCGCAACCCTTTTGGCGCCGATGCGGTACTGCGCCGGGTTTATGGAGAACCTGCCGGAACCCTGGCGCAGGTACCGAAAATCGGGTTGCCCAGGTTGTTGAACCGGGTTCGGCCTCTACATGATTACGTGCATGTCGATTTATTCGTCCCCGGCTGCCCACCTTCGGCGGATAGCATCTACATGGTGCTGAGCGAGCTGCTGGCGGGCCGAATGCCAGACTTGAGCGGCGTGGCCCGATTTGGATAGAAGGAGAGTCAACCATGTCTCGCACCATTACCATCGCTCCTGTCACACGGTTGGAAGGCCATGCAAAGATCACGCTGCAACTGGATGATGCAGGCGTGGTGCAAGAGGCATACTTCCACATCACGCAGATTCGCGGCTTTGAAAAATTCTGCGAGGGCCGTCCGTACTACGAGATGCCGGGCATCATGGCGCGCATCTGCGGCATCTGTCCGGTCAGCCATCTGGTTGCCTCGGCCAAGGCCTGCGACGCGCTGCTGGCAGTTCGTATTCCTTCGGTCGCCGCGCATCTGCGCCTCATCATGAATCTGGCGCAGCTTGTGCAGTCTCATGCGCTCAGCTTTTTCTATCTCTCCGCGCCCGATCTGCTGCTGGGCATGGATGCCGACCCCGGAAAACGCCACATCCTGGGCGTGGCGCAGGTATCGCCAGAAGCGGCGCTGGATGGCGTGCGTCTCCGTCAGTTTGGGCAGCAGATTATCGAGCTACTCGGTGGACAACGTATTCATCCTGGCTGGATCGTTCCCGGTGGAGTCAACGAGCCGCTCAGCGAGACCAAACGAGATCAAATGCTGGCGATGATCCCCGCCGCGCGCGCCATTGTGCAGCGCACACTGGCGTGGTTCAAACGGGACATCGAGAAATTTCACGCCGAGATCGAGGTCTTCGCCAACTTTCCCACGCTCTTTCTTGGACTGGTCGATGACGAAGGCAAGGCCGAGTACTACGACGGGCATCTGCGCCTCTGCGACTCAGCGGGCAATCTTGTTGCGGGCAATCTGAATCCCAACGACTATGCCAGTTTTATCTCGGAGGCCATCGAACCCTTTACCTATTTGAAGTTTCCTTATTACACGCCGCTGGGATATCCGGGCGGCATCTACCGTGTGGGGCCGCTGGCGCGCCTCAATCTGGCGGAACGTTGCGGCACGCCGCTGGCCGATCTGGAATGGCAGCAATTCCGCGCCATGAGCGCAGGCCCGGTACTCAGTTCCTTTCACTATCACTATGCGCGACTGGTGGAGATGCTGCACGCGACCGAGAAGATAGAGCAGCTACTTCTGGATCCAAATATTCTCGATCACCATGTCCGCGCCACGGCCCGCGTCAACTGTAATGAAGGCGTCGGCGTCGCTGAGGCTCCACGCGGCACGCTGCTGCATCACTACAAGGTGAATGACGACGGCCTGATTACCCACGCCAACCTGATTATCGCCACAGGCCATAACAACGCCGCCATGAATCGCGGCATTCTGCAAACCGCGCGGCACTTTGTCCGCGGCGATCAGGTGGCGGAAGGCATGTTGAATCGCGTGGAGGCCGTGATTCGCACCTTCGACCCCTGCTTGAGTTGCTCGACCCACGCCGTTGGGCGGATGCCCCTGCAAGTCGATCTGCGTGCCGCCGACGGCACCATCGTCCGCAGGATGCAGCGGGATAGTACGCAGGGAGATTAAAGGAGCCGACGATGTCTTCCGTGCTGCTGCTGGCCTGTGGTAATCCTCTGCGGGGCGATGATGGCTTCGGATTGCATCTTGCCGAAACCGCTGCGCTTCGCTTCGTCCCGACGCAGTTGCGGATCGTCGCCGCCCAGCAATGGACGCCAGAAATGGCTGCCGAGATTGCATTGGCGGAGGTGGTGGTCTTCGCAGACGCCTCAGTGACCACACCTCCGGGGCAGGTTGTTCTGATTCCCCTCGACACAGCGCAAGCAAGCAAGGAACCCGCTTTGGGATCCATCCGCGAGACGCATCATCTCAATCCCGCCCGACTGCTTGCATGTACCGAGGCGTGGTACAACCATCGGCCACGCCAAGCCTATTTGCTCACCGCCGGTGCCGTCTCGCTGAACCACACGGATCGACTTTCGCCGGACATGCTGAAGTATGCAATTCCAGCCGCTCTCGCCCATCTGGAGCGGTTGATTGCATAACAGCGCCGATCAATCTGGCTTCTGCATCGGCCTGCGATGCCTCCTGCAACGACGATCCGCCACCTCCACCAGCACCGCTTCTGCTGCATCGCCATGTTCCTCCACTGTCAAACCAAGCGCCTGGGCAGAGGCTCCTCACCCCTGGCTCTGACGATCTTCGTGGCGTATCCTACAAAAATATATGACGCACATTGAACGGGAACGATTGAAGTTGCAGCATCGCCTGAAAAAAATTCGTGGCCAGTTTGAAGCCATCGAGCGCGTTTTGGGCGAGGATGAAAAATGTGCCGACGCGCTCATGCAGTTGGCTGCCGTGCGCGGTGGCATCAACAGCCTGATGGCCGAGGTGCTGGAAGACCACATCCGTCTCCACCTCTCCGACAAAGAGGGCAAGAGCGTTGCGCCCGATCTGGCCGAAGATTTAGTGGAGCTGGTGCGCTCCTACCTCAAATAATCAGCGGAGCAATTCCGACGCGCCCGGCGATTGAAAGAACCGCGCCATCCGCGCCATTCCCTCCTGAAACTCCGCCAGTGGCGGCAACAGGCTCACCACCAGCCAGCCATCACCAGCGAATCCATAGAAGTGTCCGGGATGTACCAGCACCCGCTCCGTCTCCAGCAATCGAATCGCAGCCGCGTCCACCGAGCCAAGCGCCGGAACTCGCAGCACGGCATACCAACCCGCCTCGACAGTCAGACGCGAGATCATCGTCTGCGTTTGTAACTGACGATCCAACTCCGACAGATTGGCCTGCGTCCGTTCGAGAATCTGGCGCTGCATTGCATGACGCGAAGCCAGCATTCCGGGCAGCGCGTGCTGGATGGGCGCATTCATCGAAAGAAAGGTGTCAGCGATAATCTCCAGCCGCGACCTTGCCTGCTGCAACGCATCCTGCGGCCCCAGGCAGAGCATCCATGCGACCTTCATCTGCGGCAGCGCCGACACCTTACTGAGGCCGCTCAAAATGAAGGTGAGCGCGGGATGTTCATCGGTGGCAAAGCTGTTATTCCCGTCCAAGGAATCTCTGAATGAATCTGCATTTTGAAGGGGCGGGACTTTAGTCCCGCCGTAGGCATCTGCAATAAAATCTGGCTTTAGCCACTGAGGGACAACCGTGGAATTCAAGCAGGATTTTCTTAAACCATTCCTCGATGAATTGCCTGCATAATCAAGAAAAACCTCATCTACAATCAATGCCAGTCCATACTGCTCGCAGATGGTCTCCAGTTCCCTTCTCTCTGCCTTTTTGGTGAAATGTCCGGTCGGATTATTGGGCTGCACGACGACAATCGCCCGCGTCCGTGGCGTAATGCGCTCCCGCAGCGCGGCAAGATCGAGATGCCATCCGTGGTCATAAAAGAGCGGGTAGCTCACCAGCCGCACATGATCCAAATCCGCAAGAAACTCGAAGAGCGGATAGCTTGGCTGCGCGATGAGTACCTCATCCCCGTGGTCGCAGAGCAGGCGAAAGAGGAAGCTGTACGCCTCGCTGGTGCTGGTGGTCAAAACGATGGAATCCGGGTCAGGCCTGGCCCCCGTCGCCTCCTGGTAATACGCGACAACGGCCTCGCGCGCGGAGCGCAGACCTTGCGGGTTCGGCTCATAGATTCGGCACTCCGGCGCATGGAGAAGATCGCGCCAGGGGCTGTCCTCGTAAACAAAGCCGCAGGTCGTGGGATTGGAAGCCGTAAGGTCAAAGATGGGCTGCGGCTGGCTCCGCGCATGGCGCAGGGCGGCAGCATAGGCGGTCTCGCGTAGATCCCACTGTGTGCGCGTAGAAAACGTTGGCAACATGCAATCCGGCATCCGATCCCGGTGGAGACATTCTACCGGGCCGAATGGCGCGGACGCGGACATTTGATCTCTCGTGAAATAATTATGCAGACAGCGATCAGGACAACGATCCCGGCAATCCATTTCCGCTTTATTTCGGAGGCTCTGCGTGCCCAGCGCACATCGTCGTTCCTTTCCTCACGCCATGCTGCGCGAGATTTACGAGCAGCCGGAGGCAATCTCAGCCACCATTCGCGCCCACGCCTCAAACGGAAAGTTTGATACCGAGCCTTGGCTAGCCGTACACCGCGCACTGCAAGGGCATGACCGAATCGTGATTGCCGCCAGCGGCTCCAGTCGGCACGCTGGACTGGCGGGAGAGATTCTCATTGAAGATATCTCCGGCATTGCCGTCGATGTTGAATACGCCAGCGAGTATTGCTATCGCTCGACCCATGCGCTACATAATCCTGCCGTCCTGGTCATTTCGCAATCGGGCGAGACCGCCGACACGCTGGCGGCCCTGCGCGAAGCGATCTCTCGCGGGCTGGACACGATCTCCATCGCCAATGTCTCCGAATCCAAGATGCCCCGCGAGGCCAGCGCTGCGCTCATCACCCGCGCCGGAACGGAAGCCGCCATCCCCGCGACCAAGAGCTTCACCACGCAGTTGACCATGCTCTACCTGCTGGCCATCTACATGGGCAGAATGACCGGAAGGATGACCGCCACCGTTGCCGAAGAACACATCGAGCAACTTGGCCGCATCCCCGCGCTGCTGGAAACATGGATTCCGTTGTGGGAGGAGCAACTGCGCGCCATCGCCGCCAGCTATGCCAGCGCGGAGGCATTTTTGTTTCTGGGCCGGGGCATCCACTACGCCATTGCGCGAGAGGGCGCGCTCAAATTGAAGGAAGTCTCCTATGTCCACGCCGAGGGCTATCCCACAGGAGAGTTGAAGCACGGCCCAAATGCTCTGGTCAGCCACGGAACGCCGCTGGTGGTGCTGGCAACCTGCGACCGGAACGATCCTGACTCCGTGCTGCGCTACTCCCGAACGCTGCAATTGCTGCATGACATCCAGCAGCAGGGCGGCAACATGCTTGCAATCGCCACGGAGGGCGACCAGGAGATTGGCAAGGTATGCAGCCATTGCGTCTTCGTTCCTGCCGTAAGCGAATATCTGTTGTCCATCTGCGAGGCGGTTCCGTTGCAGATGTTTTCCTACATGATTGCGACCCAACGCGGCTATGACGTGGATCGTCCACGCAACCTAACCAAGGCCGTGGTCACGGAATAGCCTGCGCCATGCCCGCGCCATGTAAGATAGGTGCGCTGATTTCCCAGAGGAGAAAATTGCTTTGAAGATCGTTCGTGTTCTCGCCCCACTACTCTCAACTACGCTGCCGTTCGCGGCGGCCATCTACATTCCTGCCGCCTTCGCGCAAGCTCCTGCGCCAAAGAATGTTCCCGCGCCGCCACCGATCCTGCTGGGCACCTCATGGTATCCAGAATGGTGGCCGGAGTCGCGCTGGCCGATTGATCTCGACCTGATGCAGAAGGCGCACATTCACATGGTTCGCATGGGCGAGTTTGCGTGGAGCAGCATGGAGCCATCGGAGGGACATTACGATTTTGACTGGCTGGAAAAGGCCATCGACGAGGCGGGCGCGCGCGGCATTTACACCGTGCTGGGCACGCCAACGGCTGGGCCTCCGGCATGGCTGACGCAGAAATATCCAGAGACGCTGCGCACGCATAAAGACGGACGCAAAGCCAGGCATGGCAATCGTCAGCAATTTAATTGGGACAATCCAAAGTACCGCGCACTGGCCCACGATATCGCCAGCCGCATGGCGCAGCGCTTCGGCCATAATCCTTACGTGATCGGCTGGCAGATTGACAACGAATACGCCAAGGTCTCCTATGATGCCGCGACGCAGGCGGACTTCCAGCAGTGGCTTAAAAACCGCTACGGCACGCTGGACAACCTGAATACACGCTGGACGACAGCCTATTGGAGCCAGACGTACTCCAACTGGAACCAGGTTCCCATTGAGACCGGCTATGGCAACCCCGGTCTGTTGCTGAGTTGGAAGCGCTTCGTCAGCGACACCTGGCGCAGCTACCAAAAAAATCAGATGGACGCAATTCGCCAGTATGCCGATCCGCGCCAATTCATCACCACCAACATGATGGGCTGGTTCGGCGGCTATGACCACTATGTTGTCGCCAAAGACCTGGATATTGCCTCGTGGGACGATTACATTGGACAGGGCCATCTGGATGCCGCGCACAAAGGCTATCTGAAAATCTACTGGAATGACTCTGAGGATGATCTGACACGCGGCTTCAAACGTAAGAATTTCTGGGTCATGGAGACGCAGCCGGGGCATGTCAACTGGTCGGAGGTCAACAACGATCTGAACAAGGGCGAGGTACGCGCAATGGCATGGCTCAACATCGGCCACGGAGCGGAGACCATCAGCTACTGGCAGTGGCGCAGCGCACTGAATGGACAGGAAGAGTACCACGGCACGCTCGTCGGAGCCGACGGCAAGCCCGTTCCGCTCTACACGGAAGTGGCGCAAGTTGGCAGAGAGTTGGAGAAAGCTGGCCCCGCGCTGGCAGGCACAACGCCAAAGTCGCAGGTCGCCATTCTGCACACCTACCCCAGCTTCTGGGCCATCGACTGGCAAAAACATAATAAAAACTACGATCCCATTGTCGAGTTACTCAGTTACTATGCGCCCTTGCGAAATATCGCGCAATCCATCGACATTGTGCAGCCGACCGCGCCTCTTGACCAGTACAAGCTGGTCGTGGCTCCGGGGCTGAATGTACTCTCCGATGCTGCGGCAAAGAATCTGATAGCCTACGTGCGCAACGGCGGCCACCTTGTACTGGGCCAGCGGAGTGGCATGAAAAATAGCGACAATGGATTACAAACGCAGCTCCAACCAGGGCCGTTGACCGACCTGTTGGGTGGTCGCGTGGCGGCATATTACGCGCTTGAAAATCCTGTTCCTGTCGAGGGTCAATGGGGCAACAACACCAGCCAGCTTTGGGCGGAGATGCTGAGCGTGGATAAGCCCGACGTTACCGTTCTGGAGCGCTTCGGCAAGAGCAATGGCTGGCTCGACGGCCAACCAGCGGCCATCACGCGCAAGGTCGGCAAGGGCCGCATCACCTACATTGGCGCATGGATGGATGATGCGGGAATGGAAAAAGCTGCGGCTTGGATGACCTCCATCAGCCATGTGAAGCCCGCCTTTGGCCCCGTGCCAAACGGAGTTGAAGTCGATTCACGCTACGGCAAGGATCACACCATCTTTATTCTGGTCAACGTATCCAAGGCATCCCAGACCATCGCGCTGCCCGCCAAAATGCAAGACGTGCTGAACGGAGGCACAACGCAATCCGTAACCCTGCCGAACTATGGCGTGGCTGTGCTTTCGGAGTCTAAGAAATAAGCCATCATGCGAGTGGATGCCGTGGAGAGGCAGCCACCCGCGCTTACAAAAGGAGACTACTGTGCGGCGTATTTTTCTTCCAACCTTTGCATCACTATGCCTTCTTGTTTTCTGTTCGACGACACATGCTGTGACGGCACAAGGCAACAATCCCTCGCCACAGCCAATCCCATTGTGGCCGAATGGCGCGCCCGGAGATGTGGGCACCACCAATCTCGACAAGCCAACCATCACACCCTATCTGCCAACCAACAATCCAACGCGCACGGCGGTCATCGTGTGCCCGGGCGGTGGCTATGAGATGTTGGCTGTCAACAAGGAAGGAACACAGGTTGCCCATTGGCTGAATACGCGTGGTGTCGCCGCCTTTGTTCTGATCTACAGACTTGGTTCGCGCTATCATCATCCGACGCAGTTGATGGATGCACAACGGGCCATTCGTTACATTCGCGCCAACGCTGCGCAGTATGGTATCGATCCCAACAAAATTGGCATCTGGGGATTTTCAGCGGGGGGCCATCTGGCATCGACCGCGGGCACACATTTTGACGCGGGCAATCCCGATGCAACCGATGCCATCGAACACGCCAGCAGCCGCCCGGATTTTATGGTTCTCGCCTATCCGCTCATCAGCATGCAGCCCGGACTCGCACACACGGGGTCGATACATGCATTGCTTGGAGAGCAGCCCAACCCAGCGCTCGTCAATGAACTCTCCAACGAAACCCAGGTGACACCGCAAACGCCGCCAACGTTTCTTTTCAGCACCACCAACGATGAGATTGTTCCCGTGATGAACAGCGTTCTGTTTTATGAAGCGCTTCTGCGCTCTGGCGTTCCCGCGGAGATACATATCTTTGAGCAGGGTCATCATGGCGCTGGGCTCGCACAGGATAACCCTGAGCTACGCATGTGGCCTGTGCTGCTGCAAAACTGGATGCACAAGAACAACTGGATGGCTGCAGGAGCGGAATAGCCGACTCTAGCTATTTGTGGGACGCAGCGCCTCGAATGCGCGCTCCAACCGCACGCCACGCGAGGCTTTGAGCAGGACAGCATCCTCTGCGCGCAAATTTTCGCGCAGCCATGCGCCTGCTTCTTCTGGTGTGTTCAGAAAGAGCGCGTCGCCGCCCGCAGCGCGCGCTCCCGCGACAAGAGAGGCGGCATGGCCGCGCACGCCAACAACAATCTGCACGCTGCGCTGCGCCATTGCGCGTCCGCAATCTTCGTGCAGGCGCTCCGATTCCGGCCCAAGCTCTAGCATCTCTCCGGCAACAACAATGTGCCGCTTTGCAGGAATGTCGCATAGCGTCTCAACCATTGCATTCAGCGCCGCAGGATTGGAGTTATAGCAATCGTTCAACAACGTGGCTCCAGCATAGGTCTCCATCTGTCCACGCTTGTCGGGCGGCATCAACGACTCCAGCGCAGCAGCGCAGGTCTCCAATGGAATCTCGCAGGCCATGCCGATCGCAATGGCGGGCAGCACATTCAATACGTTATGTTTGCCGAGAAGTTGCAGCGTAACCTCCGCCCGCCGCTCACCCGCGATGACATGAAATCGCGTCCCTGCTGTACCCAGCGAATGGATTTCCTCTGCGCGGATATCCGCGCAGATGCCGATGCCAAAATATACAGCCGTGCCAGGAAAATCCCGTCCAAATTGCGACACATAGGCATCGTCGCAATTCAAAAATGATCTACCCTGCCGGGGTAGAGCCGCAATCAATTCATATTTGGCGCGGGCAATGCCCGCCTGCCCATCTGAAAAATTCTCCGCGTGCGCGACGCCAACATTGGTAACAACCCCCCAGTCAGGCGCGGCGATTTTGGCAAGCGCGGCAATCTCCCCAATCTGCGACATGCCCATTTCCATGACGGCGATTTCATCCTCCGCTTGCAGCCGCAGCAGTTGCAGCGGAAGTCCGTAGCCATTGTTCAGGTTGCCCTGCGACTTTCGCACGCAGTAACGCGCGCCCAGCACCTGCGCAATGGCCTCTTTCGTCGTCGTTTTTCCTGCGCTGCCGGTGATGGCAATCAACCGCTTGCCCCAATGCCGCCGCACATCATGCGCCAAACCTTGCAATGCGCGCAGCGTATCCTCTACAACCAGAAGTCGATTCCGCAGGCTCTGCTCGGTGTATCGAGGAAGCTCCTGCCGCGCTACAACTGCGGCGACCGCTCCAGCAGCCAGCGCCGCATCCACGTAATCGTGACCATTCAGGCGCTCGCCATGAATGGCAAAAAACAGATCGCCCGCCGCAATTGTCCGCGAGTCGATGGAATATCCCGTGGCCACGGCAGCGGCCTGCGCTGGATCGCCAGAAAATTCTGCGTCCATCCCGAAGCGAATTTGCTCCAACGTCCGTTGCATCGCTACCTCACTTCCCTGCCAGCCGCGCAGGTTCCGTCCGCGCCAACTTCATCCATTCTCGCAGCGCCGCGCGCGCAATTTCCGCATCGTCAAATGGAATCGAACGGTCGTGCAGAATTTGTACCTTTTCATGCCCCTTGCCTGCAAGCAGCACCACATCGTTGGCACGCGCCAAGGCCACCGCCTGCATAATGGCTGCGGCGCGATCTGCTTCTACAAAATAGGAAACCCCTGTTGCCTGCACGCCGGGTAAAATTTCTTCCAGAATTCCATTTGGATCTTCGTTGCGCGGATTGTCGCTCGTCAATACAACAATGTCGCTGCCTTCCCCGGCGGCCTGTCCCATGCGCGGACGCTTGCTGCGATCCCGATCTCCGCCGCAACCGAAGAGCGTAATCACGCGCCCGCCATTGGCGGCGGCCAACGCGCGCGCCAGCCGCGTCACATTACGCAGCGCGTCTTCGGTGTGCGCGTAATCCACCACCACGGTGAAGGGCTGCCCGCAATCGACGCTCTGGAAGCGGCCCGGAACGCACTCCAGTTGCGCCATGCCTTGCAGAATTTCGTCCATTGTCAAGCCACGCGCATACGCTGCCGCCGAGGCTGCCAACAGATTCAGAACATTCACCGCGCCCACCAGCCGCGTGTACGCATCCAGCGTTTTCTCCGGCGTAACCATCCGAAAGCGCGTTCCATTGGCGGCGATCTGGACATCCTCGGCATGGAAGGAACCGTCATGGAGCGCGTAATCGAAAACAACGGAGCCAGATTTTTTTGCCAACGCAGCAATGCGTTGACCGTAACTATCTTCGGTATGGATCACGGCCACACGCGGCGGCGCGGCTCCTGTTCCTGAAAACAGCAGGCTCTTTGCGTTGAAATATGATTCCATGTCGCCGTGATAATCCAGGTGATCCTGCGTCAGATTGGTGAAGATGGCCGTGTCATAGCGCAGCCCCCAGACGCGCCCCTGATCGAGCGCGTGCGAGGAGACCTCCATCACCGCTTCGGTCGCGCCCTGCGCCACGCCGTCGGCAAAGATGCGCAGCAGGTCACGCGACTCCGGCGTGGTGTGCGGCGCAGGCAATATCGCCTTCGCGACATGGTATTCGATGGTTCCAATCAGCACGCAGGAACGTTGCGCGCTGCGCAGCATGGATTCCAAAAGAAAGGCTGTGGTCGTCTTGCCGTTGGTTCCGGTAACACCGGTCAGATGCAGCTTGCGCTCTGGGTGATGGAAGAGATTCGCGCTGATTCCAGACAGCGCCCGCCTGCCATGCTCAACACGCGCCAGTCCAAGCTGCGGGCGCACCTGCGGCATCGCTGCAACCATTGACGCGAAAGATGATGCAGAATCCGTGACAATGGCCGCCGCGCCGCGCTCAATCGCTGCGGCAAGAAATTTGTTTCCATCCGTCACTTCGCCGCGCATGGCAACAAATACAACGCCAGCCTGCACGCGCCGCGAGTCATACTCCACGCCCGTGACCCGTGGATTCGCGCCTGCCCGTTCCACCACGGCAACGCCGTGCAATGCCTGATCGAAATCCGCCTGATCGAAATCCATAGATATCGCTTGGATTCTACTCGCATGAGAAATGATTTTGCGGAGGATTGCAGATTATCTTGCGAAGCGCAGCACAACTTCCGTTCCCGGCGGCACCTGTGTTCCTGCTCCCGGAGCCTGTTCGCGCTCTACGCCACTGCCTAGAACGCGCACGCCCAGGCCCAGACGGGTCGCAGTCTCCACAGCTTTGCGCATGGACTGGCCCGCGAAACTTGGCACCTTAACGCTTGCTCCCGCGCGCGCGGCCACTGAAGAAGGCGCAGGCTTTTTCTCTCCACCTGTGGGCACGCTCGATTGTGCATGAGATGTATTCGGCGGCATCGGCTGCGCCGCGACATTGCCAGAAATGTCTTCTTCGCTCGTCGCGGATGACCTGGATACGACGGACGGCTTGTATACGTCCTCGGTCGCAGACTGCGGATTCTGCCGCAAGGGATCATCGGCAGGCAGATCGTTGACTTCGGCAAACAGCGCGCGCAAATCTCCGGGGTGATCGTGATCTCCCATCGTGTCGCTATTTTTTGGCGCATACTCCCTGGCGATCCGGCTGGAGGGTTGAATCGGCATATCGTGCGGCACGTCCAGATATTCCAACGTCTGCTGCACCACTTGCCCAAAGACCGGGCCGGCAACCTCGCCGCCGTGGTGCCCGCCGCGTGGAGAATCAAGCACCACCAGCACGCTGATGGCTGGCTGATTCACGGGCGCAAAACCTCCAAACGAGGCAATGTAATCTGTCTTGGAATACGTGTGCGTGCCGGGATTGACCTTCTGCGCCGTGCCGCTCTTGCCCCCGGCGCTGTAGCCGTTCAGCCCTACAAATTTTCCCGTGCCAAAGAGCACCACATCCTGCATCATCTTGCGCATCTCGGCTGCCGTCATCGTAGTAACCACGCGGTGCGCGCCAGGCGGCAGCGCCTCCGGCACATTGTCTTCCGGGTGAAAGGCTGCGGGTAACAACTGCGGACTTCCCTTGGCCTCGGTCGTTTTCTCCATCACAATATGCGGCGGCAGATACACACCGCCGTTGGCGATGGTGGAGATCATGGTAATCGCCTGAATCGGTGTTACGCCCACCTCCTGCCCCATCGCGATGGAGCCGATGCTGGAGGGCTGCCAGCGGTCGGGCGGACGCAACAATCCCCGCGTCTCCGCCGGAAGCTCAATGCCGCTGCGCTGGCCGAATCCATAAGCGCGAATGTAGTCGTAGAACTTTTGCGGCCCAAGACGCAATCCCACTTTGATGGCGCAAACATCGCTGGAATGTTCCAGCGCCTCCGTTACCGTAATCGCGCCGAAGGGATGCCAGTCATGAATCAAGCGTCCAGCAACGATAATTTTTCCATTCTGGCCGTCGATGACTTCATCGGGGTTGGTCAAATGTTCGTTGATGGCCGCCGAGTACGTCACCAGCTTGAACACGGAACCTGGCTCGTAAATGTCGCTGACAGCATCATCGCGCAGCATGGAAGGACGCACATGGCGAATGTCATTTGGGTCGAATGCCGGGCGGATGGCGAGGGCGAGAATCTGTCCCGTGTTTGGGTCTTGCACCACCACCGTGCCGCCAACCGATTGCGTGCGCTGCATAGCCGCATCCAGAGCCTTTTCCGCAATAAACTGAATATGCTCATCCAGCGTGAGTACAAGATTTTCACCGGGCTGCGGATTGCGCTCCACGCTGCTGAAGCTATGTTGCCGCGCATCCACAGCCGTCAACATGCGTCCCGGCGCCCCGTGCAAATCCGTGTCAAAGCGATGCTCAATGCCACCCAGCCCATCGTCATCCAGGCTTACGTAGCCCAACACCTGCGATGCCAGTCGGTTGTTGGGGTAGAAGCGCTTGAATTCCTGCTGCGTGTATATTCCCTTGATTCCAAGATTGCTGACACGCGCAGCCACACTGGAATCAACCTTCCGCGCAATCCAGGCAAAGTTGCGGGAATCCTCCAATCGAGCATCGATGGCCTTTGCGCTGGTAAAGGAATCGCTGGCATCAGTATGAACGATCTTCGCCAGTTGCCGGGCAGCCTCTTCTTTGTCTTCGATTTCGCTGGGAACAGCGTAGATGGAATCGACGAGTACGGTCATCGCCAGTTCTTGCAGATTGCGGTCATAGAGAACGCCACGGCGCGGCGCAACTTGAAATGTGCGCTCCTGCTGGTGCGCGGCGCGCTCGACGTATATCGCATTGCAGAAAACCTGTAGCCAGACCAGACGCGCCACAATCACGCCGACCCAAAGCAAAAAACCTCCCGCCAACAACACAAACCGCAGGCGCGGGATGGGTGCTGTCAACGGTTGCCGAGCCTTCTTGTTCATGCCTGTGACACTCTGCTGGCCGCGCAGCGCCAACGAGTTCAATCTCCCATTACGGAATGTCGGGGATGGTTGTGGATGCCGCTCTGGATGATACGGTTGGTTCGGCCACCTGCGCCAATATTGGACTGCTCGGCATTTCTTCCGTCACGCTGGGCGTAACAAATTGCCCGGGCTGGGGCGTATCCATGCCCATTTGGCGCGCCAGCTTATCCATGCGCTCCGGCTGCGTCAGCCGCGCCTCGGTCAGGCTGAGTTGCCGGTTTTGTTCTCGCATCTGCATCAGTTGCTGCTTCTGCGCCTCCACCTGATAACCAAATTCAATGGATCGAAAATGCTGCAAGGTATAGGTCATCAACAAGGCAAAGAAAACCACAGCCGCGATAGCAAAGTTGCGCATATCCAGCTTGCGCTGCGGATCCTCTGCCTTCACCAGCCGGGAGTTGTCCAGATGCTTCTCGAAAAAAACCTCTGGAGTCGGCCCACGCCGCACACGCGCCTCCGCGTCCCACTGCGTGTGGTTGCGCGTCATTGCCGCTTCCGCGCACATTGTGTGCCCCAGTTGAAACGTTCCCATTGCGACGCTTGCTGCTGCCATAAATACATGCCTCGAATTTGTGCTGCGTTGCCTTGCAATCACGCCGGATGAAGAATCCGCTGCTGCCAGCGGAATTCTGCAATCGGCATAACCGATTACAGAATTCCGTTGAAGGCCGCAGCCAGAGCGGTGCAAGATGCGATGGCCAGAACGCCAAATATAACGGCGCCCCAAATTTCCGCGTGATTATCGATGTGATTCATGATGTAGTGCATGGTGTTTTCTCCTTACTGGTTGACTGCTGTGAACGTTTGACTGGCAGAATGATCTGCCGTCGGCTGCCGCGAAAAACAGGTCGCGTGCCATTACATAAAACCAATTTTTGAAGCAATCTTCTTCGTCTTCCCTCTTCCGGCATCCCTCCAGGATCGGGCCAGGCTCGCTGCGCTGGTGGGATCGTTGACCTACATTTTCTTTCGCCGTTGAAGGGGTGGGACGAACCCAGCCCGAACTTAAAATCTCTTTTGCTTCTTCCTTTCAGCGCCACCCGCTGCGTCCTGACCTTCCGCGCTGCCTGCTGGCTCTCGCGTTGCGGCCCGTAGCTTGGCACTGCGCGCTCGCGGATTTTGCTCTGTCTCCGCCGCGCTGGCCTGGACTGGCTTTTTCGTCAACACCTGCCAGATTCCATCCTTTATCCCGCCGCGCATGGCATCCTTCACCAGCCGATCTTCCAAAGAGTGGAAGCTGATGACGACCAGCCTTCCTCCCGGCTTCAACAGCGTGGGCGCTGCATTGAGCAGTAACTGAATCTGCTCCAATTCCCGATTCACATAAATTCGGAGGGCTTGAAAAACCCGTGTCGCCGGATGAATCCTCTCGTGTTTCATCGTCTGGGCTGCGGCTGCTACGACCCTGGCTAGTTGTGCCGTCGTCGATAGCGGCCGCGCCCGGACAATGGCTCTGGCGATTCTCCGCGACCTCCTTTCCTCTCCGAATTCGTAAATCAGATTGGCGAGTTCTTCTTCGCCCGCCTGATTTACCACTTGTTCGGCAGTTGGCCCGCTGCGCGTATCCATCCGCATGTCGAGCGGCCCATCTGCCTGAAAACTAAATCCTCGTTCCGCCGTGTCCAGTTGCATCGAACTGACGCCAACATCGGCCAAAATGCCGTCTACACTGGCAGGCGACACATACTGGGCGATGCTGCCAAAATCCGCCGCGTGCAATGTGACCTGCGGCATGGCATCGGCCAGTTCAGCGCGAAGTTGCTCCAGCCGGGCGGTTGCCTGCTCCATCGCCGCCGGGTCGCGGTCAAATGCGATCAGGTGGCCTGCCGGCCCCAACAACCGGGCGATGGCTGCGCTGTGCCCACCCAAACCGAGCGTCGCATCCACAATCGTGCTGCCCTGCAAAACTCCGAGGAATCGGATTGCTTCTTCTAAAAGAACCGGTACATGGCGTTGCTGCCGCATGTACACCCCCTAGGGGGATTGCAAACTCTGGCGAATCTGACTCTCGCCCTCATAATCCAAACGATGCCAGCGATTCAGCATCCGCGTCATTCAACGGGCTGGCATCCATGTTCTGCCTGAAGGCTTCGTGGTTGGTGACTTCCAGGTACGTCATCATGCCAAAGATCACCACGTCGCCGGAAATCTTTGCCGCCTCACGCAAAATCTGCGGCATCAACACCCGTCCCTGCACATCCATCTCGCTCATTTGGCCGTAATAGTTCACGCGATCCAGATACTTTTTCTTGGCCGGGTTGAAGTTGGGAATCGCGGCCAGTTTCTCCTCGATCTTTTCCCACTCCTTGAGCGGATAAATCTCCGCCACGCGACCATCCTTGCTGGTGATGTAAAACTGCGTGCCGTACTTCTCCTCAATCTGGCGCTTAAATTCCACGGGCAGCTTCAGCCTGCCTTTTTCGTCAACCCGGGTTGGGTGATTGCCGCGGAACATGGTTGCCTTTCTTATCGAGGAGCCGGATCGTAACCGGAAACTCCACTTTGCTGGTCGAATTCTGGATGGATCATCATCTCTCCACCACTTTCGACCACTTTCATCCACTACTTTACCGCAAAACTCTGGCTTGTCCAGCAGAAAAATGAAGTATTGCAACATTTTTATCAGTTCAACCCAGAAAAACGCGCAGGAATGTGTATTTTCTACATCTAGGCACTACAGGTTGTGTTTATTAGGTGGAACCATTCCGAGCTTTCCGCGCTGGTTCTGGAGAAGAAATCGACGGCTCTATCGCTTCGCCCGCTTGGCCGGGGCGTGATTTTTCTGGAACAGCAGCCGCCCCAGATACAGCACGATAAGCGCATTGGCCAGAATCAGCAGCAGCTTCCACCAGGTGGGATGGTGCAGGCTCTTGAGCACTTCAATGGGGAGAAATGCGGCGGTCAGCACCAGTGTCACGTACTCCGCCCAGGCTTTTTCCAGAACCAGTCCCGATCCCTCCAGAAAATCAAGGGCGGCATAGGCAAAGGTGAAGACGCTCAACTGACGCAGGAGATGGTCATCGACCAGCGGCAACTCGCCCAGCAGTGTATTTATGAAGGCGTTGCCGGGATCGAAGCGAAGTATCTCCACCAAGCGCATCGCCAGGTGGTAGAGGTTGCGATGCAGCAGCCGGAGCAGGCCAAAGCCGAGAGCGACAAAGAGCGCCCCCTTCAACAGTTTGAGCATTCCAATCAAAACGAGGATGCGCGAACGATGCCAGATCGGGGGTGCCGTCTGGGAGCCTGTCTTCCGCGCCGAACTGGCGGCCTTCCCTGTCACGCAAACCACCCGAAGTCAGTAGAAATATAAACTTGCCCGTGGAGCGCCCAACCCCCGGCTCCTCTTTCGTTAAAACTTGAAATAGATTCCGACCGTCGGCTCCGAGATGTTAATGAGGTTGTTGGTCGAGAGATATGTTAGCCGATAATCCGGGGCGTGCTCCACCAGAGCGCGATACTGCAAGCGCAGCCCCATGAAGGATGGAAATGCGCGCGGTCTGTAATCCGCGCCCACTCCATAACTGCCTGTCGGCATGTATTCCGGGATGGCCGGCAGGGAGGTGAAGCTGGAAATGTTGTACGAGACGAACCCAGCCCCTCCCAACACAAAAATATTGAACCCTTTGTACGTTTTCAGCGAGGCCACGTAATCAAACATGAGGGACTTGGCATGGGAGTAGACCGGGCCAGTGGCATCGGGAGCGCCAGAGAAATGCTGCGTAGCGCGGTTGTAGCCGAAATTGACTTCCAGCCCAAAGTGCGGATGGAACATGTGGCGCATTCCTGCAAGGAAGCCCAGGGATGGATCCGCCGTCTGATTCACGCCGGGATCAACCACAACTCCGCCGGACAGCCCCGGAGGCTTGCTGGCCGAGGTTGGGAACGTCTCATACATGTCAACGTTGACATCGGTCTGGGCCTGGGCGGGAGCAATAGCAAATAATACGCATGCAAGCATAAAAATGCCGCAAAGACAGCGTGACGCAAAGAGACGATTCCGAGACATTTTCATTGCTGCTTTTATCTTCGCATACCAATCGAGGAATGGGCCAAGCCAGGCCAGAAAATCCGGCTTTGAAGGAGCGCGGATTTATCCGCCGGGTGGCCCATTCAAGCCTGTTTTTGGCTTGAGTGGGAGGCAGTCATGGAAGTACTGCTTCTTCTACGCGCCAGCATTCTCTGGATTCTTCGCTTCGCTCAGAATGACGCTTTTTGGGTATATTCGGCAGCGCAGATGCGCGGGGGATCATAATCCCACGTCTCAAAAGCGCGACCCTACGGTTTCTATCCCACTCAAGCTAAAAACCGCTTGAATGGGGCACCCGGCTTTCGATTGCTGCACCTACGGAATAGACTAATACGTGAGGTGACATCAACAATGGACGACAGCCAATTTTCATCCTTGACAATCGAGGAAGTCGAAAAGACATTAATCGTGGTTCACGCTGAAACAGACAAAAAGTACCGTTTGGAAGCCGTTCGCTGTTTGGATGGTACCGAAAAGATGTACTACGGAGTTAGATACTACGTGTGCAACGATGCGGATGTCTGGGTCAAATATCTGCATTTTCCCTCTATCACAAGAGACAGCGCAGATTCCGCACTGGATGCGGCTCTCCACTATGTGAACGACCGCCCACAGCGCGGTGAGGGTTGACTTCGGGGTATCTTGCCCGTTTGTGCATCAGCGCCATAATTGTCGACTTAATCATGTTGGCATCCTTGCGGTGCGTTGCAAATAGCCTCTCCTTCTGATGATAAGAAAGGAAAAACAATGCCGGTGGGAAGTTGGAAAAAGACCGAGTCGTGGAAAAAACTTGCCAATCGTTTTTTGGGTGCGAAGCAGCGGCCTCGGAAGCCGATCATTGAAGACCCACATGATGAACCGCAGTTCCGTCGGAAACAAGGGCCAACCAAACGAGTACCATCCAAATGAAAGTAGTGGGGCTACGCCCAAACCGGAAGGCTTAAACGACTGGCGGGAGAGTTTCCCCTCCCGTGTCTAATTATTGTGGCTTGGCCGGATGATCCTCAAACCAATTTCGCGCCCGTCCCTGCGTTTCCAGTAGAACCGTCTTTGTCAGATGTGATGCCACAAGATCGCGGTCGTCCACGCCGTTTGTACTCGAATGACTTCCGCTTGCTGTTGCCAAACTCAGCCAAAAGTAGGCTTCTACGTAGTCTTGCGGAACACCTTTCCCGTCTGCATACAACCGTCCAAGCCCATTTTGAGCTAAGGCTTTACCTTGTTCGGCTGCCTTGCGATACCATTTCGCGGCCAACCCGTAATCTTTGGGAACCGGAGCGTTTTCAGATGGGAGTAGTACCCTTGAGCTTCCGTCAGGTTCATTGACGATTCTGCCCAAGCCGCCTTCTTCATAGATTGATCCAAGCATGTACTCCGATTCAACATCGCCCTGTTCCGCTGCCTTTTGGAATTGAAGCATTGCTTCTTTGATGTTCTGGGGCACTCCGCTCCCGACCATCAGTGCGAGAGCGAGGTGGTATTGTCCCTCGGCCCACCCTTTCTCGGCAGCATGTCGATACCATATCGAAGCCTGAGTATGATCCTGTTTCACGCCTTGGCCTGTGTCATAAGCCATCCCAATATTGATTTGTGCTTGGGCATACCCCTGCTCCGCTGCCTTGCGATACCACGCTGCCGCCTGCGCATAGTCCTGCTGTATGCCATGTCCAGCGGCGTATGCCCGGCCAAGATTGTTTTGTGCAAAAAAATCGCCATGTTCAGCCGCTTTGCGATACCACTTTACAGCCTCAACATAGTCTTGGGGCACCTGTGATCTTTCAAGAGGTTGTCCATTCGAACTGAACCGGAGAAGCTGATTGTGACGAGCAATCTGTTTCAAAGGAGAAGATCGAATGGACATTCATAAGAATGCCCGACTTAGCTTTC
>JAJZIJ010000062.1 GCA_021810625.1 Acidobacteriota bacterium | reverse complement strand
ATCAGTAATACGTAGGCGTATTCACACCCACACTGACCACAGCGCTGTTCGGATACCCAGGCTCGGTCGCAAAGGCGGTTACGGGTGTAGTGAATGAAGCAAAGCCAGTGCATACGCCCGATGCTTTTCTACATCGTCCAGTCCCCCAATTCTCTGTTTGAGAATATGTATAGGAATTGTTGTATAAACTGACGGGCTGCCCATTCACAACCAGCGATTCTCCGTTTCTCACAGAAAAAGTGATCGTGATCGTGATGTAGCATGGATCGTCGGAGCTGGCGGGGTCAGGAGAGCCGCAAGCGTAGTCGCTATACGTGTAGAAATCACAGATCAGCATCCTGCGGGTCATAACCTCTTTTCTTGATCTCCTCGAATCAGGTATCACCGACAGCCTAAGATATGCCCCCCCCCCCCACGTCAATAGAAAAATCATAGTAGTAAAAGATACAACAGGTAAGTACCCAAGCGAGTTGTTGAAATAGTAAAGCGCTCGGTCTCTAAGAAAGCTCTAATCAAGCTCCACGGCTGTCCCTCAGGGGCTAAAGCCCGCTCTCATTTCAGATACTTACGGCGGGACTAAAGTCCCGCCCCTTCAAAGTTCCGACTTGTGCAGAGCTTCCCTAAGAAAGCGGTTGTGCTTCCGTCGGCGGAAGCGCAACACCATCGTAGCTATGCACCCACTCCAGAATGCTGCGCATGGCAATCCCCGATGGCCCCTTGGCGATCCACGGCTTTTGATCTTCGACCCAGGCCGTGCCTGCAATGTCCAGATGAATCCAGGGAGTCTCCCCGACAAATTCTTTCAGGAACATGGCCGCCGTGATCGCTCCGCCCCAACGCCCGCCGGTGTTCATAATGTCGGCAATCTGCGAGACGATCATCTCGCGATACTCCTCGTCCAGCGGCAGACGCCAGAAGCGCTCGCCAGAAATCTCCAGCGCATCCTGAAAGTGTCGATAGATGGTTTCATCGTTGGAAAAAACGCCTGCCTGAATGTGACCCAGCGCCACCACGCACGCGCCAGTCAGGGTTGCCGCGTCGATCAGATGCGTTGCGCCCAACTGCTTCGCGTAGGCCAGTCCGTCGGCCAGCACCAGACGACCCTCGGCATCCGTGTTGATAATTTCGATGGTCTTGCCGGACATGGCCACCTGCACATCGCCGGGCTTCTGCGCCTTGCCGCCGGGCATGTTCTCCGCCGCGCAGACGATGCCAATCACCTTCACCTTTGGATGCAACTGGGCAATCGCCTGCATCGCGCCGATCATCGCCGCGCCTCCGGCCATGTCATACTTCATCTTCTCCATGCCGTCAGAGGGCTTAATGGAGATGCCGCCCGTGTCGAAGGTAATCCCCTTGCCCACCAGTCCAAGCACGGGAGCATCCGGCTGCACCTCTTCCGGCTCGTAGGTCATCACAATCAGCGCTGGCGGTTCTGCGGAGCCTTGGGCCACGCTCCAGAACGCTCCCATCTTCAATTCTTTGATTTTCTCCGTGCTGTAGACCTCGCAGGCCAGCCCTTGCAGCTTGCACATGGCGGCAGCGCGCTTGCCCATCTCTGTGGGGGTAAGCGTGTTGCCCGGCTCGTTGACCAGCGAGCGGGTAAAGTTCTGCGCCTCGCCCACAACCATGCCAACGCGAAAGGCATTGTCGATTTCATCTTTCACTTCCGGGGTCAGCTTCTCAACTGCCGGAGCATTCACAATCAACCACTGCACCGCCTGGTCTTTGCGATCCGAGCGATAGGTGTCCGGGTCAAAATCGCCCACATGCGCGCCTTCGACAACCGCGCGCGTGCTGGCTCCCATCGTCCACGCGACATCTTCCGGCAGCGTCACAATCACCTCGCGGATGCCGCGCGGCTTGGCGAAGCGAATCGCCGTTCCTGCGGCCTTGCGCACATCCTGCACCGTAATTTTGGCCAGCTTGCCCATTCCGATGAGCAACAGCCTTTTTGCCGGCATCCCTTGCGGAGCATGGAGCAGCAGCGTCTCGCAACTTTCAGCCTTGAATTCGCCGCTCTTCAGAACAGATTCAGCAGCGCGCAGCACGACGGTATCCGAGGTCAACAGTACTGGCTCGCCGGGCGCATTTTTTTCCCTCGATCTCGAATGGTTGACGGCCAGAATGACCAGCAAGTCTCCAATCCCGGCAGAGGGTGCAGCAAATCTAAGTTTCGCCTTCATAATAATTTCCGTCTTCCTTTTGGGTTTCGCTGGAACCGCTTAGCAACCACATTCAACGAGCTTTTCCTTGGTATTTTTAATAGCATTCCGGATATTTTGGATGTCAAGCTCATCACGCCGCAATTTGGATTCCGCCTCTTCCAGTTTGGCTTCCTGAGTGCGGAGCAATCTTTTCAATTGGCTACACTTTTTACTGTTACCGCTAGTTTTTAGCATGACTAAATCTCCTCTAAAGTTGAATTTCCACTCCGAATCCCTCCCTCGTCAGGCGCGCCGCTTGCTGGCCACAATCGCAGCGCGGGCTTCACGATCTGCCTCGCGTTTTCGTTCCGTCTCGCGTTTGTCCCAGGTCTGCTTGCCTTTGGCAATGGCGATCTCGCACTTCACGCGGCCATTGCGAAAGTAGAGCCGCGTCGGAATCAGGGTAAGCCCCTTTTGCTGGACTTTGCCGAACAGCTTCCGCAACTCCTCGCGGTGCAGCAGCAGCTTTCGGGTGCGCGTCGCCTCATGGCTGGCGTATCCGCTGTGGGAATAGGCTCCAATATGCGCGTTCAGCAGAAACATTTCGCCATCCTTCACAATGCCGTAGGCATCCTTTAGGTTGGCCTTGCCTTCGCGGATGGATTTCACCTCTGTCCCGCGCAGGGCCAGGCCCGCTTCCACTTTATCCAGCAGAAAATAGTTGTGCGAGGCCATCCGATTCACGGCTGCATCCCGTTCGCCGGATGCAACCGGATCCCGTGGTTTGGGCTTCTTCGGCGGATTGGGGGTAAGGTGGACGGCGGAACGAGACATACAGCTTTGCCTGAGACTTCATGCTAGCACGCAGAATTAAAGCACGAGCCTGCCTGTGAATGCTATACTCAATCGAAATCCGGTACTGGTTGCGCCCTGCTGCGGCAGGTTGCATAAGCCAGTGTTCCGGCATCCCAGGTGTGTTGTATCCATGAGTCTCTTTTTCAACGTGTATCCCGCATGTCCTCCACGACGCATCCCGGACATGCATCTCCAATCCGATTCCCGGCATCCAATTCAGACCGTGGGCCTTTACTTCGCGGTTGCGGTGGTGTTGTATCCATGAGTCTTTTGTCCAACGTGCATCCCGCATGTCCTCCACAACGCATCCCGGACATGCATCTCCAATCCGATTCCCGGCATCCAACCCAGACCGTGCGTAGTTTCTTCGCGGTTGCGGTGATCTTGCTCGTCGGCTTCGCCTTCCCAACGTCTCTCGATGCAACTTCCGCGCGGCACTACCTCAAACAGGGCAGACGCGACGAGGCCAAGGACGACTACATCGGAGCCTATGAAGCGTACCATCAAGCCTATCTGATGAAGCCCTCCGACCTGCGATACAAGGAAGCCTACATACGACTGAGCTTTCCCGCTGCGGCAGAGTACGTGGATCGCGGGCGCAAACTGATGGATCAGGGTCGGTTAAGCGATGCCTTGACCGACTTCTTGCGTGCCCTGGCGATTGACCCCAGCGATGAGGTTGCAGCCCAGCAGATCCGCAAGGTGCGCGCTCTGATTAATGGCGTCCCCTTGGCAGCCAATTCAAGCGCATCCGCCATCTCCTCCAAACAGGTGCAAAAGGAACTGGCCTCGATGGGATCTCCACTCCAATTGAAGCCGTTCTCGAACGAACCCATCACGCTGCACATGGTCGCCGACACCAAGGTTATCTATCAGACCATCGGCAAGATCGCTGGCATCAATGTACTCTTCGATCCGGATTATGTTTCCAAACGCATGCCCATTGATCTAAACCGGGTCACGCTCTATGACGCTCTTCGCAGCGTCAGTTTTGTCTCCAAGACCTTCTGGCGACCCGTCACCACAGACACCATCTTCGTCGCCCAGGACACGCGCCAGAAGCGCACCGATCTTTCGCAGCAGGCCGTTCAGACTTTTTATCTATCCAACATCTCCAAAGCCAACGACCTGAATGAAATCCTGAATGCCGTCCGCAATCTGATGGACACTACAGTGAAATTGCAGGCCGTTCCCAGCCAGGATGCCATTGTGATGCGTGGAACGCCGGATCAGCTTCTGCTGGCGCAGAACATCATCGACGACCTCGACAAGGGCAAGCAGGAAGTCGTCGTTGATGTCGCCGTCATGGAGGTCAGCCGCGACTTGCTGCGCAACATCGGCATTCAGTTTCCCGGCTCCATCGGCGCCACCTTTCAACCCACCAGCCAGATTCTGAATCAAATCGACCAAGGTAGTTTGGGCGGGTTGGGCGGACTTGGCGGACTTGGTGGGCTTGGCGGATTGGGAGGGATTGGCGGGTTTGGCAGTTTTGGCGGCGGAATTGGCGGGATTGGCGGAATGGGATCTACGACCATCACTCCAACACTTAACGATTTTGGCAACCTGAACGCCACCAACTTCGCCATCTCCCTTGGCTCGGCCACAGTCAACCTGCTGCTCACGGACACCTCCACGCGCATCCTGCAAAATCCATCCTTGCGCGTCGTGGATGGGGAAAAAGCCTCGCTCAAAATCGGCGAGCGTATTCCCATCGCTACAGGGTCTTTCGGCACTGGCATGATGGGCGGTGGCGGAATGGGCGGATTGGGCGGAGGCATCAGCCCGCTGATGAGCACACAGTTTCAGTACATTGATGTCGGCGTCAACATACAGATGCAGCCGACCGTTCATTACGACCGCGACATCACGTTGAAGATGAAGATCGAGATATCCTCCGAGACTGGCAATGTC
The DNA here is from genome assembly GCA_021810625.1 of Acidobacteriota bacterium. Lineage (GTDB taxonomy): Bacteria > Acidobacteriota > Terriglobia > Terriglobales > Acidobacteriaceae > JAJZIJ01. Next base: position 3,461 of record JAJZIJ010000062.1, on the reverse strand, counting down.
AACCTGGGCGGCATTGAAGAACCCATCATCGGCCAGCGCACCATTGAGCAGACCATCCGCATGAAAGAAGGCCAGCCCAACCTGCTGGGCGGCATTCTGGAGCACAGCGAAACCATCACCATCGGCGGCACGCCGGGATTGGGCGAAATTCCGCTCATCAAATATCTATTCAGCTCGCAACAAAAGGAAGTCGTCAACGACGAGATCGTCTTCCTGCTGATTCCACATCTTGTTCGTGGCTCCGTCCTAACCCGTCAGAACCTGCGCACCATCGACACCGGCACCAGCAGCGATGTGCAACTCCGCCGGATTGAAGCTCCAGCGGCTCTCACAGAGATCAAGGCACAGGCTCAACCTGAACCCCCCCCGGCGGCTCCTCTTTCCGCCGCCGCAGCCATCAATCAGGCCGCCGCGCAGTTCGCGAAAAATGCGCAAACCGTTGGAATGCCTGTTGCTCCTCCAGCAGCAGCGCCAGCAACCCAGCCTGCCAACGCGCAGAAGACTGGCAGCGCCAGCACAACTCCAGCGATCGCGCAGGCAACTCCGCAGAAGCCGCAAACTCCGGGCACGCCTGGCAGCGCTCCGCCAGCAGCCGCGCCAACAGCCCAGCCTGCAATCGCACAGAAGACTGGCAGCGCCAGCACAACTCCAGCGGTCGCGCAGGCAACTCCGCAGAAGCCGCAAACTCCGGGTACGACTGGCAGCGCTCCGCCAGCAGCCGCGCCAGCAATCGCGCCTCTTTCTGGCACGCCACTTCAGTTGACCGTGCAGCCTGCCGCCAGTACGCAGAAAATCGGAAGCACCTTCCAGATGTCCGTCAATCTGCAGGATGCCAAAGATATCTTCGAGGTGCCAATGGAACTGCACTTCGACCCGAATCTACTGACGCTCATCAACGTGGACACAGGAACCCTGCTCGGCAAGGATGGGCAAACTGTGGCGCTGGCGCATCGGGATGACGGCAAGGGCAATGTAACCATCAGCGCCTCGCGCCCGCCGGGTGTCAAGGGCGTGGATGGCAGCGGTTCCATCTGCACGCTCACCTTCCAAGCCAAGGCGCGCGGCGATGCAACCGTGTCCCTTGTGCAGGCTGCGGCACGAAACAGCGGACAGCATATTCTGCCCGTCATCAGTACCGCCGCCGTGGTGCATGTGCAGTAGGAATGGAAACACTGAGGAAGCGCTACACAAGGTTGATGTTTTGAAGAGGACGGGCTGAAGCCCGTCCGTAGGCGCAGAAAAGTCAACGCAGGCTTCAGCCCTGAGGGAATGTGGCCTCGCAGAAGAAACAGGGGCAAGCTTCCTGAGTGGAAATCGGGAAATTGTCCGGCGTAGAATCGTAGAATGCAGTATGGCCTTTAGAGTCTCAAACCGGAAGGCACTGCGCCGCCAAGGCGGGCACCGGGGCGAGCGCGGACTGACGCTCGTCGAGTTGATCGTCACTGCGGCTATCTTGTCCATTCTGGCAGTGGTGGCCTATCCCATCGCCCGCTTCCAAATTCAGCGGGAAAAAGAACGCGAACTGCGACGCGACCTCTGGACAATGCGCGATGCCATCGACCATTACAAGGATGCCGCTGATCGGGGTGCCATCCAAACAGAAGTCGATAGTTTCGGGTATCCGCCCGACCTGGAAACCCTGGTTAAGGGCGTGAATATCCAAAGCAAGAAAGTGAAGTTTCTTCGCGCCATTCCCGTTGACCCGATGACTGGCAAGGCAGAGTGGGCGTTGCGCTCCATGCAGGACGACCCGGACAGCGATTCCTGGGGCGGAGAAGATGTCTTTGACGTGCATTCAAAATCCGACGGCACGGCCCTCGATGGCACGAAATACGCGGACTGGTAATGCTAAAAAACCTGCATATATCCCGAAGCAATCGCGGTAAAATGTCCGGCTTCACCTTGGTGGAGTTGATGGTGGTCATGCTCATCATCGCCATTTTGCTCGCAGTTGCCGTTCCCAGCTACATTTCCGCCATCAAAAGCGCGAGAGAGGCCGCGTTGCGGCAGGATTTGCACACCATGCGCGATGCCATTGAACAGTACACTGAGGACAAACAGGCTGCACCGCAATCTCTGGACGATCTGGTGCAGGCTGGCTACCTGCGCAGTCTCCCTATCGACCCCATGACGCATAGCAGCGACACCTGGGTGCCAGACTCCTCCGACTCCTTAAGCAGCATCGACCAAAGCACTCCCGGCATCACCGATGTCCATAGCGGCTCGGATCAGGTCGGCAGCGATGGCACCGCCTACTCCGAATGGTAGGCTTGCCTCCCGGTTCCGCATGAGCTACCCCCCCGCGCCATCGATGCACGCAAATCGAAACCCCAACCTTGCGCCACGCCAAGACGCGGTGTATCAGAAATATCTCAGCTTGCAGACAATTGGATTGCAGGCAATGGCCGAAACACGCCGCGATGCCTCCCTTGTCGGAGCATGGCTTGTCTCCTGTGGCATGGGCCGCGAAGGCGCAGAACTGGCGATGGCCTCCACACTGGCAGGCACCGCCTTTCTCGGCATTGATCCCCAACCGCAGCGGCTGAAATCCGCGCAGCAACACAACGCCTGCGACTTCATGGTGAACTCCCTCGATGAAGCACTGCGCGTGTTGAAAAATTCCCTCCGCAAGCGCCAGCCCATCTCTGTGGGATTGCTGGGCAGCGCCGCTGAGGTGCTGCCGCATCTGGTAGAACGTGGCGTACAGCCAGATTTTTTATCTGACACATCTGAATATCCGGCCAACGTTGCCGCCAGCCATTCCGCCCATCTTTTGGCCATCGCGCATCTGGCCGGGCGTGGAGCCATCCTGATGGATTTCGGCAATGGTCTCCAGGCCGCCCTCGCTGCAATGGGCCGACCCACAACGGTTCTCGACGCAACTTCCACGAGCGCCAACGCAACCGAATCCGCCCACGCAGCCGAATCCCTGGTTCGCTGGATCACCACGGAGCTTCAAGATTGCAAGCGAATGGATGAACTGGCCTTGTCTCTGCTGCCGCCAACAGACGTGGCGCGACGGCGCTGGCTGGAAGGCGCATCTGCATATTTCCACCGACAAACACCGCTGGAGCGCGTCCTTTCTCTTTCCACTGAAGAACGATTCTCTTTGTTGCGCGCCGTCGAAAACCCGCTTCTACGCGCTCGACTACGCGGCCCTCTCATCCTTTGCTGGCTGGATGCAAAGCAAAGTTCCCAGACATTGCGCGTAGAACCGTTACGTCCTTCGCCCACAGCTTAACCGCAGAGAAGGCCGCAGCCCGCATGCGCCATTCGTACAGCAACAACAACGGCGACACTCTTGGGTCGCCGTTGTTGTTGCTGTACTTGCCGCCCTTGGATTACTGGACGATGATGGTGAGGGCTGCGGTTTGCGTTGTTCCTCCCGATCCCGGTGCCGGGGAGGCCACCACCGTTGGGCGCGTGGTGCCGTTCGGCGTAATCATGCCATACGTGCCCCC
>JAJZIJ010000023.1 GCA_021810625.1 Acidobacteriota bacterium | reverse complement strand
GCAGCGTTTCCACGCGCTCGATCTGGGCAGCGGAGGTAGGTCGATGCAGCCGATGCGGACGCGAACTGTGGTCGCGCAGCCCGTCCACGCCGCAGGCGTGATAACGGCGCACCCACTTGGCGGCGGTTTTCGCGCTCACGTTGAAACTGGCCGCAGCCAGCTTCAACGTGCATCCTTCCGCAAGAACTTTTCTGGCTAATTGCTCTCGACTGTGAACCGTCAGTCGTGCATTCTGGTGATAGTCCATTCGTTCCTTTCCTTGAATCTGGATTGCTCTTCACAATCAGCTTCTCTGGTTTGGCTCGAATGGACAACCTATTGAGACTTCACACCTAAAGCCGCCGCTCGTCAAAGACGGAGGTCATGCCTGCCCCGCCGCTTCCGGCTTCCAGCGCAGCACGGGCTTGCGCGCCGCGCCCACCTCATCCAGCCGCGAGATACGCGTGGAGTGCGGCGCATTCAGGATCAGCGCTGGATTCTCCTCTGCCTCGCGCGCAATTTGCCGCATCGCGTCGATGAACAAATCCAGTTCCTCTTTCGACTCGCTCTCTGTCGGCTCAATCATCAACGCGCCGGGCACGATCATCGGAAACGACACGGTGTAGGGATGGAAGCCGTAGTCGATGAGCCGCTTGGCGATGTCGCCAGTCTTGACGCCATTACGCGCCTGCCGCCGATCACTAAAGACCACCTCATGCAGCGTGGGCGTGGTGTAGGGCAGGTCGTAGACATCCTCCAGATGCCTGCGAATGTAGTTGGCGTTGAGTACCGCGTCTTCTGTGGTCTGGCGCAGGCCGTCCGGCCCATTGGCAAGAATGTAAGCCAGCGCGCGCACGAACATGCCGAAGTTGCCGTAGAACTCGCGCACGCGGCCTACGCTCTGTGGGCGGTCGTAGTCAAAATGCAGCGTGCCGTCAGAATTTTCAACAACCACAGGAATCGGCAGAAACGGCTCCAAGATTTTCTTGCAGACCACTGGCCCCGATCCCGGCCCACCTCCACCATGCGGGGTGGAGAAGGTTTTGTGCAGATTCAGATGCATCACGTCCACGCCAAAATCTCCGGGCCGCGTTTTACCCACCAGCGCGTTCATGTTCGCGCCATCCATGTAGAGCAACGCGCCCTTGGCGTGCAGAATGTCGGCGATCTTGTGAATCTCGCTCTCAAACACGCCAATGGTCGAAGGGTTGGTGAGCATCAGCGCGGCGGTATCGTCGCAGACCATCTGCTCCAGTTGCGCCACGTCCACCATGCCGCGCGCATTCGACTTCAAATTCTCCACCTGATAGCCGCAGATGGCCGCCGTCGCAGGATTGGTGCCATGCGCGGAATCGGGAATCAAAATCTTCTTGCGCGGATTGCCCTTCGACTCGTGATAGGCGCGAACCAGAAGAATGCCCGTGAACTCGCCATGCGCGCCCGCCGCCGGTTGCAGCGTGATGGCATCCATGCCGGTAATCTCCGTCAGGCAGCGCTGCAATTGAAGCAGAATCCGCATCGCGCCCTGCGAGAGCGCTTCGGGTTGATAGGGATGCGCGTCGGCCAATCCCTCCAGCCGCGCTATCGCCTCGTTGATGCGCGGGTTGTACTTCATGGTGCAACTGCCCAGCGGATACATGCCAAGGTCAATCGCATAGTTCCACGTCGAAAGCCGCGTAAAGTGGCGGATGATCTCAATCTCGCTCACTTCGGGCAATGCGCCCAGGCCAGTTCGCGCCGCAGCGCCGAGCAGCTTCGCCGCGTCTACTTCAGGCACATCCAGCGGAGCCAGACGATACGCCTTTTTGCCCGGCGAGGACTTCTCAAAGATCAATCCTTCATTCTGATTGACGTGCTGGGAGACCTTGCGCGTGTTACCCACAAAGGGAGTGCTGTCGGGTGCTGTCGTTGGCTTGTTTTCCGTGGTCATGTTTTCTCTGCTCTTCTCTATCGTCCAGCGCCGTCGCTATACATGCGTCAGCATCGGCATTCCCTTTTGCGCGAACACACGCGCTGCGGCATCAATCTGCTCCCGCGTGTTCATCTCGGTCGCGCACCACAGCGTGGCGTTTTCCAACTCTGGATACCACTTGGCCAGCGATACTCCGCCGATAATCTTCTGTTCCAGCAGCCGATGGCGCATCTGGTGGGGCGTTTCTGTCGATTGCAAAACAAATTCGTTGAAGCGCGGCGCGGCGGCAAACAGCAGCTTGCTGCCCGGAGCGGCGGCTAGCGCGTGCGCGGCGTAATGCGCCTTGGCAAGATTCTGTTCTGCCAGCTCCTTCAATCCCTGCTTGCCATAGATCGTCATGTAGATGCAGGTCATCAGCGCCACCAGCGCTTGATTGGTACAGATGTTTGAGGTCGCCTTCTCGCGGCGAATATGCTGCTCGCGTGTGGAAAGCGTCAATACAAATCCGCAGCGGCCATCTTTATCCCTGGTCGCGCCCGCAAGACGCCCCGGCATCTGGCGCAGAAATTTCTCCTTGCACGCAATCACGCCGCAGTACGGCCCGCCAAAGCTGGGAGCCACGCCAAAGGACTGCGCCTCCAGCGAAACAATATCCGCCTCCACTGGCGGCTTCACAATGCCCAGCGAGAGCGCCTCGGCAATCGAAACAATCAGCAGCGCGCCCTTGGCGTGGGCCAGCGCTGCGATGGCTTCCACGTCTTCGATGGTTCCGAAAAAATTCGGTGACTGGATCAGCACGCACGCCGTCTGCTCCGTGATCGCAGCTTCGAGTGCGGCGTGGTCAATGCGACCATCCTCGCCATAACCCACGACTTGTTTCGTCAGCCCCTGATGCTGCGCGTAGGTGGCCATCACCTCGCTATATTCAGGATGCACCGTCTTCGCCACCAGCACATGATTGCGCCCAGTTACGCGCACGGCCATCATCACGGCCTCGGCTGCGCCGGTCGAGCCGTCATACATGGACGCATTCGCAATATCCATGCCGGTCAGTTCGCAGATCATGGTCTGGAACTCGAAGATTGCCTGCAAGGTTCCCTGCGTAATCTCCGCCTGATAGGGTGTGTAGCTGGTGAGAAATTCGCCGCGCTGCACCATCGCATCAATCACCACGGGGCGATAGTGTCGGTAGACCCCCGCGCCCAAAAAGCTGGCGTATCCATTGGCGTTTTGATCGGAGGCGGCACGAAAGTGGGCAAGAATCTCCTGCTCACTCATTGCGCGTGGAATCGCCAGATCACGTTCCAGGCGATATTCGGCGGGAATGGTGGCGAAGAGATCGTCGATGGAAGCAATGCCGATCGCCTGCAACATGGCGACTCGGTCGGCGGGAGATTTAGGCAAATAGCGCATCGTGTTTAGATACCTGCTGCAGATTCATTTAGGTGATGCTGACCTCTAAATAGAGTCATTCTGAATGGAGGTCGCGACCGCGACCGGAGTGAAGAATCCAGAGAATCACCGCCGAGCTGACACCGTCTGGATTCTTCGATCGCTTCGCTTGCCTCAGCAAGCTACGCGACCTCAGAATGACAAGCCTTTCTTGCTACCGGAATCCATCTTCCCACCAACGTTAGTGCGCGGTCTCTTCAGAAATAAACTTTTCGTAATCGGCGGCAGAGAGCAGCGCGTCCACCTCTCCAGGTTTGGCCAACTGCACTTTGATAATCCAGCTTTCGTGCGCTGCGGTGTTGATCTTTTCCGGAGCGCTGTTCAGCGCTTCATTCACCGCCGTCACCGTGCCGCTGACCGGGGAAAACAAATCCGAGACCGCCTTCACCGATTCCACACTGCCAAAGCTCTTGCCCGCCTCCACCGATGCGCCCACTTTGGGCGCATCGACGAACACAATGTCGCCGAGCGAGTTTTGGGCATAGTCGGTGATGCCGATCGTGCCAATCTGGCTGCCGATTGGGCCGTCAATCTGAATCCATTCATGTTCGCGGGTGTAGCGATACTGCGTGGGATAGGCCATGTTGTATGCGTTCACTCACGATTATTGTATTCCAGGGCTGTAGCGGGCCTCTGGAAATCGTGGACGAAACTCTGCCTTTGCCGCTTGAAGATGGACACCTATCTTCTGTTCGTCATTTGCCGCCCTGACTGCTGTTGTTGCCCCATGCCCCCGTGTATGCACTTGACGCCATAATGGCTTTGGATGCATATTGTGTGTATGGCGTGGGATGTCGAGTTCACCGATGAATTCGAACTCTGGTGGAACAGCCTCACCGCCGATGAGCAGGACAGCGTTGCATTCGACGTCGGACTTCTTCAGGCGAAAGGCCCCACGCTTGCCAGGCCGTATGCCGATACTGTCTATCAGTCGGCTTACGTCAATATGAAGGAACTCCGCGTTCAGCATGAGGGAAGGCCATATCGAGTCTTGTTCGTATTTGATCCCCGGCGGGTTGGAATGCTCTTGATCGGGGGCGACAAAACCGGCAACCCTGACTGGTATGAGCGGTACGTTCCCAAAGCAGACAAAATTTATGCCCGGCACCTCAGAGAACTGGAAGAGGAAAAGGCTGAAGATGAACCAAATAGCCAGTGACCGTAACGGGGATTCCCGTGGAGGTAGAGCAAGTGGCAAAGAATTTTAAGGAACTACAAGAGAGCATGTCGCCTGAGCGGAGGGCTCGGGTGGAGGCAAGGGTCAATGAAACGCTAAAAACGTTGGCTCTTGATGAACTGCGTGAAGCGCGAAAGTTGACACAGGCTCAGTTGGCCACGCTCCTTAAAGTGGATCAGGGTTCTGTATCCAAGATGGAGCGAAGAACAGACGTGTATATCTCAACTCTTCGCAGCTACATCGAAGCGATGGGCGGCGCGCTCCACATCCGAGCGGTATTCCCGGATGGTGAGGTTCAAATTCATCAGTTCGGGGATGTAAGCAACGAAGCGCAAAGAGACAAAATGCCAAAAGGGAAGGAAGAGCTTTACATCGAACGGAGGGAAGAGGGGGACTACGCAGTATGTCGCCCCGGCTCTGAGCGAGCCAGTGCCGTATTGCCGACGCAGGCTGAGGCTATCGAGCGAGCGAAGGAAATCGATCCAAATGCTGCAATCCACGTCGAGCGGGTACGGGATACCAGTCGCGGTAGACGAGATAAGTGGCGGAACCCGTAAGACATTAATCTCAGAGATTGCTCCATTCCACAGCTTGTTCCATAAGTTGCCGTGTCTTAGCTGACTTCCGCGCGCTTGGGCAGCCCTCGCAGCGTAGCAAGTCATTGAAAAGCAATATGATGGTAGACCGTCCGGCTGCGTTCATCCGCCGTACGCGGCCTTTACCGCGTGCGCCGGTAAAAGGGCAGCGGCACCACCTTCGTCTTCACTGGCTGGCCGCGCACTTCGACGGCCAATTCTGTCCCTACAGCGCTGTACTCCATCGGCACGTAAGCCATCGCAATGTTTTTCTTCAAAAACGGTGCCGGGGAGCCGCTGGTGACCGCGCCAATCGGCTGGCCCGTCGCGTTCAGCACGCGATAGCCGTCGCGTCCGATGCCGCGCTCCAGCATCTCCAGGCCAACCAGCTTGCGCTGCGGGCCGCCACCATCGCGAATGCCAAGCAGCGCCTGCCTGCCGATGAAATCCGGCTTGTCCAGTTTGCAGAAGCGCTCCAATCCCGCCTCAAAAACATTGGTCTGTTCGTCGATCTCATGGCCATAGAGCGGCATGGCCGCCTCCAGCCGCAGCGTGTTGCGCGCGCCCAGACCGCAGGGCAAAATCTCGAAGGCGCGACCTGCCTCCAGAATTTCCTTCCATACGCGCTGGCTGGTCGCCTCGTCGGCGGGAATGTAAATCTCAAAACCATCCTCGCCTGTGTAGCCTGTCCGCGAGATCAAAACATTTGCCACGCCGCAGACCGTGCCCCAGGCAAACCAGTAGTTCCTGATCGCTGCCAGATCGACGCTGGTCAGTTGGCTCAACACAGCCATCGCCTGTGGCCCCTGAATCGCCAGTTGCGAGTAGTAGCTGCTGTAGTTGCTCACATGACAGTGGAAGCGCTGGCTCTGCTGCCTGATCCAGGCGTAATCCTTTTCGCAGGTGCCCGCGTTCACCACCAACAGATAGTCGTTGGCGCTCAACTTATGCACCAGAATGTCGTCGATAAAGGTTCCCTGCGGCGTCAGCAGCGCGGAGTAGTGCGCCTGCCCTTCAGCCAGCTTCGATGCATCATTCATGGAAAAATGCTGTACCGCGTCCAGCGCCTCCGGCCCGCGCAGTTGAATCTCGCCCATGTGGCTTACGTCAAACAGGCCCACCCGCGTGCGCGTGGCAATATGCTCGGCAATCAGCCCGGAGTACTCAACGGGCATCTCCCAGCCGCCGAAATCGACCATCTTGGCGCGATGCTGGCGATGCGTGGCGTTGAGCGCCGTCTTGCGCAGGGTTTCTTGCGGAACGGGGGGATGAGTCGGAGTTTCTGGCGGTGTCGCAGACACGGAAAGAGTCCTTCTGAATGCTGGGAGGAACTCTTCAACGGTAGCACCGCCATTTTTACCGGGTCAAACCGTAGTTAAGATTCTTAAACATTTAATCCACAATAAAAATTTCTGCGCCATCGCGTGTCCATGCTCTGTGCAGCCCATCCCCATCGCCAATTTGAAAGCTGGAACCGGCGGCTACCTCGAAACTTCGTCCGTCCTGAAACTCAATAGACAACGAGCCTTCCAGTACCAAAGCAAGATGACCCTTCGCGCACCAGTGGTCGGAGCGATATCCGGGACTGAATGTAATCCTGCGCAGGTACAGTTCGCCGCTTTGCGCGGTTCGCACCTTGGCCATGCCGGTTTCACCTGGCATTTCGGTGACTGGCAGACTCTCCCATGCAATGACCTTCGATGGCACTTGTTCCATCTTCATCCTGTTTCCTCGACACGTCAGAGACGTGATTCTGGTTCAGCGCTTGTGAGGCCCGCGCCGTGAACGCACAAACGAACTGATCGAAAAGTAGGCAAACAGGGCCGTCATCGCCAGATACAGCAGAAAGTGCTGGTGCTCCGCGCCCTGATGCCAGGCCGCGCGGGCATGCCAGACTCCCTGCGCAAAAAACAGCGCGAAGAGCGCGAAAAAGACGCCCGTTACCTCATGCCATAACATGCGTCCGGCATGGGCCAGCCGCTTCCAAAAGGATTGGCTGGCGTGTCTTCCTTTTGCGGCTGCGACGCGGCCCTGCTCCAGATATACAGGAGCTTTCTGCTGGGCAGCCGCGCGCGCCTGCTCGCGGAGACGATCCGCCGCCAGCCGCGTTCCGCGCCCCAGCTTGCGACCCAAAGTGACATATCGCATGACAGAAAAGTGTAGCAGTCTTCGCTTTCGGATTTGCCGCAGCCAGAAAACGGCAGTAAGGTAGGAGAAGCGCGGCTGGAAAACGACGGCCAGACTTCACGTCGCGGGGAGGCGGATTTTGAATTCCAAATTGCGCAGCCTGATTCAGCAATTAGGCGAGGCGATCCATGAAACGGTCGCAGACTCAGAGCATATTGCGGGCGTCGTGCGCAACATCCGCGCCGAAGGCTTCGATGTCCTCCTGATGCTGGAGGCCACCATTGGACTCAACGAGGTGGATTCGCCGGAAACGGAGCCTGTGACAACGCAGGATGGCTCATCCGTTGATCCGTCTGGACAGGGAAGCGGGCCATTTACCCCACAGGATCTTCATTTTTTGCAATCGTTGCGAATTCGCATGGACACGGATCCCGATGGTGCCGATCCTGATGGCCTCCATCCCAGCGGGCATGAGACCGACACGTAGGCAGTATTCCCGCGCAAAACGCAATCTTTTTCTTTACCGTTCACATACCGTAAATTTTCAAATTGGGAGTGGTTCAGGCTATGTTGGAGATGAAAGACACATTGGGTGTCCTGTTGGCCGGTGGCGCGGGCGAACGCCTCTTTCCTTTGACGCGCGACCGAGCCAAGCCCGCCGTTCCCTTTGGCGGCCAGTATCGCATCATTGATATCACGCTCTCCAACTGCATCAACTCCGGGCTGCGCCGCGTTTACATTTTGACGCAGTACAAAGCGCTCTCGCTCAATCGGCATATTCGCGAGGGCTGGGGATCGGCTGTCGCCACCGAACTGGGCGAGTTCATTGAAATTCTTCCGCCCATGCAGCGCGTCAGCGCCAACTGGTATATGGGCACCGCCGATGCCGTCTATCAAAACATTTATTCCATCGGCGCGGAGCAGCCCAAGTATGTGCTCATCCTCTCCGGCGATCACATCTACAAGATGAACTATGGCCGCATGATGCAGCAGCATGTCGATTCCGGGGCCGACGTCACGCTGGCCACGCTGGCCATTGATCCATCGGAGGTCTCCCGCTTTGGGGTCGTCGAGGTCGCCAAAAACGGCGAGATCATCGGCTTTCAGGAGAAGCCCCAGCAGACAAAGATTCGCTCTCCCTTCAGCCCCGACATGGTCGATGCCTCAATGGGCATTTATGTCTTCAATACGGATGTCCTGCTGCCCGCGCTGATGCGTGATGCCGAAGACCCCAACTCCAAGCATGACTTTGGTCACAACATTCTGCCCGCGCTGCTGGGCAATTACAAAATGTCCGCCTTCAATTTTGTGGATGAAAACAAGCAGAAGGCGCTGTACTGGCGCGACGTGGGCACGCTGGATGCCTACTATGACGCCAACATGGACGTGGCCTCGGTCTCGCCCGTCTTCAACCTCTACGATAAGAGCTGGCCCATGCGCACCCGCGTCCGCCAGTATCCGCCAGCGAAGTTCGTTTTCGGCGAACCGGGGCGCACGGGCATGGCCATCAACTCCGTCATCTCCGGCGGCTGCATCATCTCCGGGGCCACGGTGCGCAGCAGCGTCTTATCGCAGGATGTGCGCATCAACTCCTACGCCGAGATCGACTCCAGCATCATCTTCACCCATGTCAACATTGGCCGACACTGTCGCATCCGCCGCGCCATTATTGACCGCGACGTGCATATTCCAGAGGGAACCGTCATCGGTTACGACACCAACGAGGACAGGAAGAATTACTTCGTCTCTCCCTCTGGCATCACCGTGGTCACACGGGATTATTCCTTGTATGAAAATCCCGTCGCCCCAGAATTCATGCAGTCAAGAGATTGATTTCCGAGGACATATGAAACCAGGGGAATCACGCGCTCCTCGCAACCGAACGCTAACGCTAACAGATGGCGAGATGGTGCGCTTGCGCAAACAACTGCTTCAATTGAGTGCCCCTGTCACGCTGGAAACATGCTTGAACAAGACGATCTTGGGCGACTCACTCAGAATTTTACCCTTGCTGCCAAAACGCACTGTAGACTTGCTTGTGGTCGATCCCCCCTACAACATCACAAAGTTGTTTGGCGGGTCTACCTTCAAGAAAAAATCAACAGCCGAGTATGCGAAATGGCTCCACTCCTGGCTCTCACTCGTAGTCCCGCTTCTTAAACCGTCTGCTTCCGTATATGTGTGTAGCGAGTGGAAATCATCGGGTACTCTTCAGTATGCCCTTGAAGAGTATTTTCATGTCCAAAATCGTATTACATGGGAGCGAGAAAAAGGGCGTGGCTCCCTGAACAACTGGAAGAACTGTTCCGAGGATATTTGGTTCTGTACTGTTTCTGAGGACTATTGGTTTGACGTAGAAGCTGTCAAACAAAAGCGCCGCGTAATTGCCCCCTACAAAGATACCAATGGAAAGCCGAAAGATTGGAATGTTGAGGCTGAAGGCAACTTTCGGGTAACCAGCCCCTCGAACCTATGGACAGACATATCGATACCATTCTGGTCGATGCCTGAAAACACAGAGCATCCCACGCAGAAGCCGGAGAAGTTGCTAGCCAAACTCCTACTGGCAGGTTCAAGGCCAGGAGATATTGTCTTGGATCCATTTTTAGGTTCTGGAACTACAGCGGTCGTCGCCAAGAAACTCGGACGCAACTACATCGGAATAGAAATTGAAGAAGAATACTGCCTTCTGGCCGCGCGTAGGCTAGAACTGGCCGAAGACAACGCTACCATCCAGGGATATGCGGATGGAACATTTTGGGATCGTAACACGTTGGCATTTCAGAATCGGAACCAAAGTGCCCCACAGAAAACTTCCTCAAATCAAAGTACCCTCTTTGGGGGTCATTTGTGATAAGCGAACTGTTTCATTCTGGTAGGTATATTGAAGTACAAAATAAAGTGCGGAATCTTATTAACATTAGCCCAGACTTCCTCTCTGTGAATACTGCGCAAAGCCCGCGATCTGCTGGAGACGCTATAGAAAACATTGTGGCATCATCTTTTGGAGAACTGCTCGGCGCTCTCTGTGCGGAATATTCTTCAAGTTTTTCCAGAAGAGCAATGGCTGATCTTGCATTCAAAGATAACAAAGGACTCTACTACATTGTAGATGTCAAGACTCATCGAACGGACACGAAATTCAATATGCCAAACTTGACATCTGTCGAACGGCTTGCACGATTCTATGAAGACGATAGTAATTTCTTTACTATTCTGTTTGTCAGCTATAAGGTCGAGGGCATTACTGCAAGCGTATCCGACGTGAAATTCGTCCCCATTGAGTTTCTGGGGTGGGACTGCCTTACAATCGGCGCTCTTGGATGGGGACAAATTCAGATCGCCAATTCAAGTCATATAACAGTGACCCCGGGTTATTCTCGCAAGCGATGGATGCTTGAGTTTTGTGATGTCATGCTTGAGTTTTATCCAAAGGAAATAGCAAAAATTGGCGAGCGAACCATACGGTTTGAAAAGATACGGGAGTTCTGGAAGAACAAGAGCGATTGACCCAAGGGAACTCCTGGTTAAGTTCGCAATCCACAGTCTGTGTGGATGAAGTTATCAATGGGGAATGGGGCAATGCGGGCGCAGAATGACTCCTGAAAATTTGCATTGAGCCAAGCCGAGAAGATTCTTGATCTGGAACCCACTCTCAAATACATCTGTTTGGAAACAGAATGCGGCGAAGTGAATGAATCCATCATTCGTACTTTAGGGCTTCCACCGGATCCATCTGCGCGGCCCGCGTGGCGGGCAGCGTGCCAAACAATACGCCCACCAGAACTGCTGTTCCCAGGGAAATGACAACAGACCACCAGGAAACCGGGATTCGATAGTCCGTGAACATCCCGACGGAAAACGGCAGCGCCAACCCGACAAAGGTTCCCACCAATCCGCCGCTCAGCGAGATGAGAATCGCCTCGGTCAGAAACTGCAACTGAATCTCGCGGTACGTGGCGCCGACGGCCTTGCGAATCCCGATCTCGCGGATGCGCGACCGTACTGTAGCCAGCATGATGTTCATAATGCCCACGCCACTGACGGCCAGCGTAACGGCAGAGACCAGCAGCAGAACCAACGTGAGAATGTCTGCGATCTGCGCGGCTGTGGTGACCAGAGCCGTATATTCGTTCACGTCATAGGTGGAATTGGCGCGATGTCGGGATTGAATCACCTTGGCAATCGCATCGCGCGTGCTGCGGATATCGTTGTAATCTCCCACGGAGAAGAACAACTGCTTTACCGTATCCGTGCCGGTAAAATAGCGCGCCACCGGGTCGGGGATCAGGATTGTCTGATCGGCCACCTCCGACATGCCAAACGTGTAGACCCGCTCCTTGAAGGTGCCGATGATGGTGAAGGGAATGCCGTCGATGGAAAAGCTCTTGTTGATGGCGGCAGCGGTACTGCCAAACATATTTTTTGCAAATGGCTCCGTCACCACAGCCACCTTGGCATGGCTGATCTCATCCTGATCGTCAAAAAAACGCCCCGACAGAAGAATGAGGTTGCGCACATTCCGGTATTCCGGCGAGACCCCAAGGATCAGGATGTCCTTGACATGTCCACCGCCAAAGCTGATCCGGTCGTGCATCTCCAGCATGGGCGAAGAGGCGACGATGTCGGGAACCTGCTGGAGCACAGCGTTCAGATCGTCCTTGGTCAAAAAATCTGGATCACCGTCGGCGGCGGCCATGCTTCCGCCCTGATAGTCCGCCACGATCATGTTGGCGCCGATCCCCTGGATCAGGTTGATGGCATATTGCTTGCCCGTCAGCCCGATGGTGACCACCAGAATCACGGAGGCCGACCCCATCACCATGCCCAGCGCCGTCAGCGCAAAGCGAACCTTGTTGGCGCGAAAACTGTCCAGCGCCAGATGGATGATCTCGCTGATCACCATTGTTTTTTTTGCGCTGGCCAGCGTGCGGGCAAACGTGACCGGACTGTGCGTATGAACCGTTGGAACCATTGGAACCCTTTGGATGCAAGCCAACTGCGCGGCGACGCAACCTCATCCCTGGGCCGCGCCGCACTGCCTTTTTGACGGACGGAAAATCTCCGCCGCCGACAGGTTGCCCTTCTAGCATACCCTTCCGGCACTCTTTTCCCCATAGGCCGCAGGCTTGTTTTACTCTGGTAGCAGGCCGAAGGGCCATCCGCGCGACACGGCGCGATGCGGAGGGATGTGTGAGTGGTTGAAACAGGCGGTCTTGAAAACCGCTTTGCCTTTGCGGGCAACGGGGGTTCGAATCCCTCTCCCTCCGCCATGATTTGCGTCTCAAGGAATTTCTAAAGAAGCCCCAGCAGAGACTTCACCAGGGCATCAATCTTCCCAAGCGTGTCTTCCAGCGCGGTGCGGATGTACGCTCTCTGCCGTGCCAGGCTGGTGTCCATCGGAAAATTATGGTCTTTTACCAGGACTTGCGCCTGGCGGTGCGCCTCTAATCCAAGCTCCGCCAGCTTTCGATGTGCGGCAATTTTCGCATCGAACAGCGGAATAGGAAGATCGAGCAGCTTTTTTTCGATATCTCGTTCTCCTAATAGTCCTGTAGATTGAAAAGGCTTAATCGCATCATTGACACTTGCGGAGTTCAGAACGGCAGTAACGAAGTGGGCTTCAGCAGTGTTCTTGAAAGCTGCCCAATATAACTTATGTTCTACGACCAACGGTAAGCCTGGAGCCTTCCGGTCACAGTACGTCGCAGAGACATTCGTTCCGGCAGCGTTGTAGAGAACCAAGTGACGGTGCGCGGGAGACTGGGAGGTCAATCCCCGCTGATAATCAATCCGCTGCAAAGCGGATTGGCGAGTAGATTTGGCTCCCCGTTTTTCCTCCCAAATCTTTTCTGCTCGATCCATCCATTTTGCAAATTCGCGGTATCCCTTCCGTTTCAGTTCCTGCGTCGTCAGTGTGTAGTAGGAGCCATTGGATTCTTCGAGTGGCAGTACAATCGTCGCGGGTTCCAGCAGGACAAAAGGCAGCACATGGCGTGAAATGGCCGTACTGAAAAGAAACCGGCCCTCCACGTTCCCTTGCAGCCGCACATCCTGATAGGGTGGCTTGGAATCGAGAGCACTTTTTTCATTGGTCTTCGCATGATAGGTGCGGTCAATATCCAGCTTGCCGTCCAGACCCTCCACCGTAACGAAATAGAAATTCCTGGGCACGATGGTTGCCCCCTGCCTGAACCCCTTCGCATACGGGCTGGAACGAGTTTCCGACTTTGCTCCCGCGCCCGTGGACAGAGCGGAGCGGTTGCCCAGCCAGATGACGTGAGCCTTTGCCTGAGTAATGGAAAATTTATCCGCAACCTTATCCCAGGGCAGATCGCGTCCAGAAAGCTGGCCCTGCCAAATCTCCGCCGGAATCGAATCTTTGGAGCTTCCCGGTCGCAAGGATTGCTCCGCAAAGAGCACACAGGAAGGCACATTAAACAGCGGCGCCACCTCCCACAAATCCCAATAGCCAGAGAGCCGAAAATTCGCAGTATATTTCCGCTGGATCAGGTTCTGGTGCTGATCCGCCGTGAGAACACTGCGCGGCATCACAAAGGCCAGCTTGCCGCCGGGACGTGCGAACGTCTGCATGGAGTGGGCCAGAAATACGGTTGCCAGTTCCATTTGCGTGAAGAGGCTTTGCGACTTGGGAGCAATTTTGTATGTTTCCACCGCCCGAAGTTTGATTTCCTTCTGATATTCGGGATCGGTGACATAGCGATACGCAACCCAAGGTGGATTGCCAACAATAATGTCGAATTGCTGGCGCAGCATGGCCGGACGATAGCTATTGCGGATGATGAACGACCAGATTGAATTCTGCTTTTGCTGGATTAACTCCGCCAAACCTACAGTAAAGTTCCACAGCGCCGTGACCACATCCTCCCGCTGAAGAATTTGTGCAAGCCCTGGCACAGCCTGCTGCAAATACCGATCCAGAGATGCGCGCGATTCCTTGCCATTCGCAGCGTGGCCCTTCGCCACTTCAGTGGTGGCTGCAATCGCATCGTCAAAGTTCTCTGGTTGATCCACCATCATGTCCGGCAGGATAAAGCTGCGCTCATTCCTCCGGGGGCCAAAGGTGATCTCGATGCCGCTCAATTGCTCCAGCAAATTTTTTTCCACTTCACGCGGCAGAAACAATGAGTCGGCAAGGTAGATGGGGATTTGAATGGGACGACGCGCCGCATTGACCAGCTTGCCCAAAGCCAACACATAGGTTGCGCGCGCAATGGTCACGGCAACCGGATGAATGTCAATACCTTTGACGTTTGCCAGAACTTTGTGGAGCCGATCGTGCGGTGTTCCAGCGGAATTGTGCAGCAAAAAATGACTGATGGAGGCACGCAGAAAGCTGCCGGAACCGCAACTTGGATCCAGGACGGTTTTATAGCCTACTGCTGGCAGCATTTCCGCAACGATGCGCTCGCAGAGCCAATCGGGCGTGTAATACTCGCCTAAATCGTGACGATCCTTGGGGTCGATCAGTTGCTGGTAGACACCTTTCAAAACATCTTCACGAATCCGCACAAGATCGTAGGAGAGCAACGTGTCCAGAACGCGCTCCCAGACTGGGGCCAAAATCTGCTCGGCTCTTGGTGTGCGAATCCAGTGGAAGAAATCTTCGTCTGCAAGATTCGCCAGACGTTTCGACTCAAAGTACCGGCCAGAAAACACTTCCTGCGCCACCTGCCGCAGCGATCCGCTGGTTTGTCCGCCCGATAAAGCAGCCCAAACCATGAGCCGGGAGACGCTGACGAGCCACGTATGACGGAGAAATAGCTCATCTTTTTCGGAAACTTCTTCTCCCGTCTCCTTGTCTCGCTGCAAACGGTCAGACTCGCTCAATTTTCCGTATGTGACGGTGAGATAGCTTTGCCAGGTGTCAAATGCCAGCCGCGCTTCACTAGCCCCACGGGAGGCAACCCATGCACGCCGTAATGTGGCGAGACCTTCGTCGAAGAGATGACTGTAGGAGCCAAAGTCCTCTCGGATCGCCTCTGAGGTTGGCTCTAGCTGGGATGGACGAAAAAGGAAGAGATTCAGCCACCTATAAAAATCATGAAGCGTATCGTCCTTGAGCAGAATTTCCCGGCGAAGCTTGAGAATAATGTTCTCTGGAACCAGTGCCGCGTTTTCCGGCAGGAGTGGACGGTAAATCCTCCAATGAATCCCATCCGTGGCGACTGCGTCCAGACTGCGCCGTGATGTTGGCTCGCTCTGCCAGATGGCTGCAACATACTCGCGAAGCTGACGTTCTGCTTCAGAAAGTGTTTGTTTCAGACTTTTTTCAAACTCAATTACGGCTGACCCATACAGCGTATCCGCCCTGCCACGTTTTTCTTTTTCTGGAGTCCGAATGCGAAGCGATGTCTCAGCACCCCTAGCATAAATTGCAACTTCACGGGTGTTCGGAAAAAGCGTCCCCAGCAGCGAACTGAATCGTTCCCGCTTGCCGATTTCAGCGTGCGTGGTTTTGATCTCGCGCAAATATGCGCGGAGCGCCTGCGCGGTGGTCTCTGTCAGCGGGAGGATCATCGTTTTCCTTGAGTACAGCGCTTATGCTGCGGAGATGGACATGCTGTAATGTACAGTACCATTTGAAATGTCCAGGGGCTATTGAGCCACCACACCTAGGGTGTGTCCGCCGTTGCGACCGTCGCCAGAGGAATATCTCTCCGGGCGCGCAGCGTGGGGACGGCTGCCAACAGGCTGCGCGTATAGGCATGTTGCGGCGCGCGAAAGATTTGCTCGCGCGATGCCTGCTCCAGAATTTCTCCGCGTCGGATGACGGCCACGCGCTGTGCAATCCGCGCCACGACGGAAAGATCGTGCGAAATGAACAGGAGCGCCACGTTATAGCGCTGCCGCAGATCATCGAGAAGATTCAATATCTGCGCCTGTACCGTGACATCGAGCGCCGTGGTCGGCTCATCGGCAATCAACAGGCGCGGGTGGTTCCCCATCGCCATCGCAATCAAAATGCGCTGCAACTGCCCACCGGAAAATTGATGCGGATAATCGCCGTACCGTCGCGCCGCGTCGGGAATCGCCACCAACTCCAGCGCTTCCACGGCCCGACGACGAACCTCCTTGCGCGATAGTTCTGGATGGTGCGTGGCCAGCGCCTCCGCAATTTGTTTTCCAATAGACATGACCGGATTGAGCGCCGTCATCGGCTCCTGAAAGATCATGGCAATGTCGCGTCCTCGATGCGCGCGCATCGCCGAAATCGGCAGTGTCAACAGATCAATTCCATCCAGAAGAATTCTTCCCGTGACGCGCGCGTTGGGATCAAGCAGACGAAGAATAGCCAGCGAAATCACCGATTTTCCTGATCCTGACTCTCCGACCAGCCCCAGAACTTCTCCCGGCGCAATCGAAAAACTCACTTCGCGCACTGCAACATGCTCGCCCTGCGGCGACGGAAATGCGATCGAGAGTCGCTCTACCTGCAACAAGCTGGACATTGGATTCTCATTCTTGCTGGGCCTTGCTTCCAACATTTTTATCGTAGGCCATGTTTCAGCTTTGCGGAGAAAAAGTGAGCGAGTATCGGTGGGCTGTTGGACGTGCCTGCACATCGGCCAGCGTGTTCACGCGCCAGTCGGCAGCCTGCAAAGTCTCCGCTGCGTGAGTGGCCAGCACGGCCAGAACCATACATCCTGCGGCCTTGCCTGCGGCGACACCCGCCGGCGCATCTTCAAGAACCAGGCACTCCTGCGGGACAAGCCCCAACAACTGCGCACCGCGCCGATAGGGTTCGGGATGCGGCTTGCCTTCCGTCACGCTCTCTGAAGTAATGAAGCGCTCCGGCGGCGCAATGCCCGCGCACGCCAGCCGACTGCGCGCCAGCCGCTCCGTGGCCGAGGTCACAATCGTCCACGCATGAGCCGGAAGCGATTGCAGCAACTCCTGCACTCCCGGCAGCACGACCAGCCCCTCATTGTCGTCCACTTCAATCTGCTCAATGACGCGCAACTCAGCAGCGGCATCCGCGTTTGGAAGTAGATACTGGATGGTCTCAATGGCGCGACGGCCATGCGCAATCCTGACCGCAAGCGCCGGATCGACACCGCGCATCTGCGCATAGCGCTGCCAACTCCGTTCGACAGAACCGAGCGAACTCATCAACACGCCATCCATGTCGAAGAGCAGCCCGCCTACTTCCAACTGCACGCTTTGTTGCACGCTCACGGCGTTTCCCCAGACGAAAGCGCAAAGGTTCGCGCCGCGTCCAGTATCTTGCACACCGATTCCGGCGAGCAGGATTCGCAATAAATGCGCAGGAGCGGTTCCGTGCCGGAGGCGCGCAGCAGCAGCCACGTCTGCGCCGCATTCGGCTTCGTCTTGGCCTCTGGATGCTTTAGATAGAAGAGAATGCCATCCAGCGTTTCCACCCGCTCCACGGCCATTCCGGCAAACTCCTTCACTCCGGCGCGGGCGTGCGTCATCGCCGACTGCTTCACATCCTCTGCAAGATGCAGATCGACGCGATCATAGTGGTGCTCGCCATATTCGCGCTGCAAGTCGGCCACCAGCTCGCCCAGCGTTCGCTGCTCATCGGCCATCACGTTGGCCAGCAGCAGCGCGTTCAGCAGGCCGTCGCGCTCCGGCAGATGTCGCGTGATGCCGATGCCGCCAGACTCTTCCCCGCCCATCAGAATCTCCCGCTCCAGCATTTGACCGCAGATGTACTTGAACCCGATGCCAACTTCGTGGAGCTTGCGGCCATGCCTGACGCAGATGCGGTCGATCATGCGCGTTACGTTGAAGGAGCGCACCACATCGCCCGGCCATTGTTTGCGTTCGAGAAACCAGCGCAACAGAATGCAAAAAATCTTATGCGCATCAACAAAGTTGCCATGCTCATCCACAGCGCCAATACGGTCGGCATCGCCGTCGGTAATCCATCCGGCCTGGCAACCCTGCGACACCACGGCCTCCTGCGCGGCGCGAATGTGCGGCGCAATCGGCTCCGGGTGAATGCCGCCAAAGAGTGGGTCGGGCTGGTTGTGGATTTCAACAAACGGCACGCCCGCCTGGGAAAATATGCCCGCCAGCACGCCCGTTCCCGCGCCGTACATACTGTCGAGAACAAAACGATAGCCGCTGCGCGCTATTTTTTCTACCTCGGCAAAGCGCGTGATCGCGGCAATGTATGACGGGCAAAAATCCACCAGCGTGATGGCTGCGGGCATTGCCGACACAGGCAGCGGCTTGCCCAGCAGCGCTTCAATAGCGGACATGATCGCGGGCTGACCGGAACCTCCGTAGCTGGCCTTGTACTTGATGCCATTCCACTGCGCAGGATTATGGCTGGAGGTAATCATGATGCCGCCCACAGCGCTCCGCTCTCGCACGGCATACGACAAAGCCGGAGTTGGCGTCACACACGAGGCCAACGAGACAGAAATTCCGGCGCTGGCAACAACCTCCGCCGCTGCGCGGGCAAAGCGCGCCGAGCCAAAGCGCGTGTCATAGCCAATGCAGATGCCGCGATGGGCATCGGTGTTCTCCAAAATGTAATTGGCGATGGCCGCTGCGACAATGCGAACGTTCTCGAAGGTAAAGTCATCGGCAATGATGCCGCGCCAGCCGTCGGTGCCAAATTGTATCGGGATATCTTGCGGCATATTTATATGTAACCGTTACAAATTCAAAGAATCTGATCCTGTTTTTTTTGCTGCAACTGCTTCACCAGTTTGCCAACGTCCTGGCAGCAGTTGCGCGTAGTGACCAACAGCGCATCGTCCGTTTCGACAACCACCAGATTTTCGACACCGACCAGCGCCACATGTTTTCCGGGCGCGTAGACGTAATTCCCCGTGGCATCCAGCAGGCTCTCTGCGCCGGCCTCAACGACATTGGCTCCCTCACACAGATGCTGCGCAGTCGATATGCGATGCTCGTAGAGCGCGCTCCAGGAGCCAAGATCATTCCATCCAAAGTCTGTCGGCAGGCAATAAATGTTGGAGTGGTGTTCGCCTTTGGCCGAGCGCGGTTCCAACAAGGCATAGTCCACGCTGATGTTTTCGCACTTGGGATAGAGCGCGGCAAATCGGCGGGTAAAATCCTCCGTGCCAAAGCTGGCGGCAATCTCTTCCAGATATGGAGCGGTCTCTGGGAGATGCTCCCGCACAGCATTGGCCAGCGTGCGCGCCGACCAAAGAAAGATGCCGCTGTTCCAGAAATATGTGCCTGCGAGGATAAACTCCTCGGCGCGAGCGCGGTTTGGCTTCTCGGTAAATCGACGCACGCGCAGCACGGTACCGGGGGAGTCTGCGCCACGCGCAACGCGATCTCCGGTTTCAATGTAGCCATATCCCGTCTCCGGGCGTGTGGGCTGGATGCCCAGAACAACAATGTTTTCCGCCTCGGCGGCAAGCTGGCAGCCCTGCTGTAACGCGACGCGCAGGCGCGCAGGATTTCCAATCACATGATCCGACGGAAAGATTCCGAGAATCGATTCCGGCGCAATGCGTTCCAGCAGAAATGCGGCCAACCCCGCAGCCGGAGCGGTGTTGCGCGCCTCCGGCTCGGCGAGAATCTGCGCGAATGGAATGCCATGAATCTGTTCGACAATGGTCGTCTGCAATTCGCTGCTGGTAATCACCCAGAAACGGTCGATGGAGGCCAAAGGAAGCAGGCGATCCACGGTCTGCTGGATCATGCTGCGTTCACCATCCAGCGCCAGCACCTGCTTGGGCTGCTTGCGGCGACTGCGCGGCCAAAAGCGCGTGCCGCTGCCGCCTGCCAGAATGATGGGTCGAATATCCAGGTTGTGCATGGTTCCGTTGTGCGCAGTCAATATGGCCTTATGGTAGCGAATGTAGTTGGATGCGTCGAACCTCCCAAGGGTCGCTCGCGCTAATGCGGAGTGGCGCGAAGAATCTCCATGTGTTCGGAGACTTCCATCTGCCATACGGATGTGCAAGCAGGAACCATCGCCAGTTCCCCGCGCCGCAAGGGGATGGGGTCGCAACCTTCGGCATGAAGCGTGCCGCTGCCGCTGGTAATGAAAAGCAATTGCACCGCAGCGCGCGGCCCGCCGGAAGGGAACGGCTGCGACACTGCGGACGGATGGAGCGCAATGCGATCCACGCGGAAGTACGGCGATTCCACCAGCAAAGTCGAATCTCCCTGCGCGCGCGGCTGCACCTTGCCCGCCTGTGTTTGCATGTGCATGGCGCGGAAACTCTCCTCCAAATGCAGCTCACGCGGACGCCCATAGTCGTACAGGCGGTAGGTCATGTCGGAATTCTGTTGCGTCTCCAGCAGCACCAGTCCTGGCCCGATGGTGTGAACCGTGCCCGCGTCCACAAAAATCATGTCGCCCCTGGCCACAGGAATCCAATGCAACAAGGCTTCGAGCGTCTGCTGCTCAATGGCCGTTCGTATCTCCGGCTGCGTGACCCCGGCGCGGAAGCCCAGCGCCACTTTGGCATCCGGCGTGGCATCCAGCGCATACCAGCACTCCGTCTTGCCGTGCGGCTCCCCATGCAGGCGGGCCATCGCGTCATCAGGATGTACCTGCACGCTCAGCTTTTCCTGGGGGAACAACACCTTCATCAGAAGAGGAAAGCGCTCGACATGGCGCATACTGTCTGCGCCCAGCAAATCCTCGCGATGCCCGGCAAATACGGTGGCCAGCGGCGTTCCCGCCAGCGGGCCGGAATCCACGACGCAATGATCGCCGCTCAGCCAGACTTCGCCAATTGGCTCCTCGCCAACGGTGTAGTTGTACCAGGGAGCAAGATCGTGTACGCCCCAGACGCGGGTGCGAAACCAGGGCCGCAGACGAAATGGAAGAAGCGCAGGCATGGAGATTGGATGCGTCAGAAAGCAGGAACGACCTCCCCAGTGTAATGGAAGCGCAATGAAATTCTTGGAGAGCGCATCTTCAGCGCGTCCGGGTTGTGCCAACGGGGCTGCACCATGCGCCCAGGTCGTACAATGAAGGTCAGAATGCCGATGCGCCGCGTATACATGGACGCCAATGCCACCACGCCGCTTCTGCCGGAAGTGATGGAGGCCATGCGCCCATATTTCATGGAGCGCTTCGGCAATGCCTCCTCCGTGCATTCCTTTGGACAGCAGGCGCGCAGCGCCGTGGAACAGGCGCGGGTCAACGTGGCCGCGCTGCTCCATTGCCGTCCGGCGGAGATCGTCTTTACCAGTGGCGGCACGGAGAGTGACAATCTGGCGCTCTTTGGCGCGACCCAGCCCGGCGACCACATCCTGACCACAGCCATTGAGCATCATGCGGTACTCCACACCGCCGAGCGGCTGGCTCAATGTGGACGCGAGGTGACATTCCTTCCCTGCAACAGCATCGGCGTGATTCATCCCGATGAGGTTCGCCGCGCGCTGCGGCCCAACACGCGCCTCATCAGCGTGATGATGGCCAACAACGAAACCGGCGCGGTGCAGCCCGTCGCGGCGATTGGCAAAATCGCCGCCGAGGCTGGCGCGCTCTTCCACACCGATGCCGTGCAGGCCGCCGCCAAGCTGCCCATTGATGTCGGAGCCATTGGCTGCCATCTGCTCTCCATCTCCGGCCACAAGATGCACGCGCCGCAGGGCACCGGCGTTTTATTTGTTCGCAAAGATACCAAGATCAACCCACTTTTTTACGGGGGGGCGCATGAGCGCCAGCGTCGTGCCGGAACGGAAAATGTTGCGGGCATCGTTGGCCTGGGCAAGGCTGCGGAGATCGCTCGCATGGGCTTCAACGAAGGCGTTCCGCAACGCATTGCCGCGCTGCGTGATCGGCTGGAGCGAGCGATTCTGACTCGCGTGGATCAGGCAGGCGCGCATGGCGGAGATGTCGCGCAGGGCGGCATGATCGCGCGCGTGCCCAATACAACGAACCTATGGTTCGATCACTTGGAGGGCGAAGCGCTGGTGATCGCGCTGGATTTGAAAGGATTGGCGATATCGGGCGGCTCCGCCTGCGCTTCGGGAGCGAGTGAACCCTCCCATGTTTTAACGGCGATGGGAGTTCCCTCCGCGCGCGCGCGCGCCAGCCTGCGCTTCAGTCTGTCCAAGTTAACCACGGAGGAGGATGTAGACTTCGCCATCGCCGTCGTGCCGCAGGCCGTGGCGCGATTGCGCGAACTCTCTCCGGTGTATCATCTTCCCCAATCAACCATTCCGGCGGCATCATAAAGCCTATGTCCACACCTGAAACCATCGCGGTGGCCATGTCCGGCGGTGTCGATTCCTCGACCGTCGCCGCCATGCTCAAGGCCGAGGGCTACACCCTCGTTGGCCTGACGCTGCAACTTTGGAATCAGCGCCGTCTGGCCGGAATGCCCGGAATGCCGGAGAGTACCGAAGGACGCTGCTGTTCGCTTGATGATGTCTACGATGCGCGCCGCGTGGCCGAGCAACTCGACATTCCCTACTATGTCATCAATCAGCAGGAGCGCTTTGAGCAGGAGGTCATCCGCCCTTTCGTCGGCGAATATCTGAGCGGACGCACGCCGGTGCCCTGCACGCTCTGCAACAATCATCTCAAGTTCGACCAGTTGCTCATCACTGCGCGGCAGATCGGTGCCGAGCGCATCGCCACCGGCCATTACGCGCGCAACCAGTACGACCCAGCCCGCAACCGCTGGATTCTCAAGCGCCCGGCAGATGCCAGCAAGGATCAGACCTACTTCCTCTTTGGCCTTACGCAGGAGCAGCTTAGCCGCACGCTCTTTCCGCTGGGCAACTACACCAAGCCGGAGGTGCGCGCAATGGCAGGCGAGCATCATCTGGCCTTAGCGCAGAAGCCTGATTCGCAGGAGATATGCTTCGTTCCCGGCGGCGATTACAAGCGCTTCCTTGATGCCTACCTTGCCGAGCAGAACGACACGCTTCCCGACACCAGCGGGGAGGTGGTCACTACGGATGGAACCGTAATCGGACACCATGAGGGCATCCACAACTTTACCGTGGGCCAGCGCAAGGGTCTGGGCGTGGCCTCTGGCACGCCGCTGTACGTCATCGAGATCAACGGAGCGGAGCGCAAGGTGGTCGTCGGCGGCAATGAGGCGCTGGCCTCGAAGACGCTGCGCGCCCATCGGCTCAATTGGATTTCCATCTCCGGGCTGGAGGCACCGCTGCGCGTGCAGATCAAGATTCGCCATCGCCATGAACCGGCCTGGGCCACGCTTGCGCCCTCCGGCAAGGACGATGAAATTCTGGCCACCTTTGACGAACCGCAACGCGCTGTCACCCCCGGTCAGGCCGCAGTTTTCTACGTTGGCGACGAGGTGGTCGGCGGCGGCTGGATTCGCTAGGCTGAGAGGTTGACCACACAGGTCGATTCCCGTAGACTTAAAAATTGCGACCGGAGTGATTTTCCATCCTTCGGGTAAAAGTTTGCAGTAGACAAAATTCCAACCAAAGCAGTTTGGTGAATCGAAAGAGAGTTGCATGGCGAATCACGTATCCTCGCTGAAGCGAGCACGACAGACCGAAACCCGCACCGCAGTCAACCGCGCCAACCGCACCAAGATGCGCAGCAGCCTGCGCGCCATGCGCGAGACCTTGGTCGCAGGCGATGCCAAAGCCGCCGGAGAGCAGTACAGAAAGACCGTCTCCGTGCTCGACAAAAGCGTGCAGAAGGGCGTGCTGCATAACAACACCGCCTCCCGCTACAAGAGCCGCCTGAATGCTCGCGTCAAAAACCTGGCCGTTAAGAAAACGGCGTAGGCGCTCGTCCGCAACAACATTTTGATGTAGCAGCAGCGGCCCGGAACAATCCGGGCCGTTTGTTGTTGCTGCGTTTATCGCCGATTCAGCGTTTCAGGCCGTCCAGCATTGCATCCAACGCCTGGGAGTAGAGGGCGTAGGTACCCGCGCTTTCGATCCCTGCCAGCGTCTTGCTTGCTCGACTTCGCAGTCGCTCCCGCAGCTCTGCCGAGCGATAAACCTCTTCCATCGCCGTTGCCAGCGCCGCTGCATCCTGCGGTGGAATCACGAGCATATCCTCGCCCGCCTGAAAGAGTTCCGCAGCGCCGCAGTGCGTTGTCGTGATGGCGGGCAGCCCGTGCGCCACAGCCTCCAGCAGCGCCATGCCAAAGCCATCATCGACCGTCGGGAAGACGAAAGCATCGCACTGGCGGTAGAAATCCTGCATGTCATTGAGGTAGCCGACCACCTCCACATTCGGCAGGCGGCGCAACAGGTCGCGGAGCGCGGGGAATTTCCCCAGCGCGGCATCGCAGCGCAATAGCAGACGGGCGCGTGGCAATTGGATCTGTTCCCATGCCTGCAATAGGTACAGGAAACCTTTGCGTACCGGGTTGCCTCCCACCATGCCGAAGGTGAAGGGACGGTCGGGTCGCGCAGCGTGGATCGGACGGGAAGCGACCCTTCCAAACAGAGGGGCGACTATAACCTTCGACTGCATCTCCGGGGCAAACGAGATCGCCGAATACCGCGACGGAACGACAATGGTGTCCGCTTCGGCGTACTCGGCAAGCTGGCGGTCACGGAACCACGCTGGCTCAGGATCGTAGGCCACGCCAAGTCGGTCGCACTCGATTCGCACAAGATTTTGTTGCACATCGACGTGCGGGCAGGCGCGATCCAAAACAAAATGCGCGCCGCGCCGACGCGCTGCCCGCCCAGAGGCCAGCGAGCCGGTGGCCGATCCCCAGAAGAGATCGAAGGTTCCCATACGAAGCGCGACGAGATGATCGTAGAGCACCGTGTCGGCACGCTGAAAGGCGCGGGGCAACTGCACTCCAGTGGCAAAATGCAGCATGGGAACCCACTGCGGAAGCCAGCGAAGATGGATCGCAGCGTCCAGATTGCGAAAGCGGCTGCGATAGGCGGAGGTGTAGAGCGTGACCTCGATGCCACGTTGCCGCAACAGGTTCGCGGGGACAGCCGCATGAGCCGGACGGCCAGTAGAAAGTGCTGCTTTCATAAGCAATCCTCGTCGATCCCACGCGCCACTACGTGCCGCATAGCTCCTCCAGCAGATGCGCCCAGCGGTCGCCGTAATCCTTCCATCCGCCCAGCGTCTGCACGCGCTCCAGCGCGGCGGCGCGCATTCGCTGTTGAAGCTGCGGATCGTCAGCCAGCAACTGCATTCGATCCGCCAGCGCCTGCGGATCGCGAATGGGAACAATAAATCCATCTTTGCCGTCGGTAAACAAATCCTCTGCGCCGGTGTTGGTTGTGGCAATTACCGGACAGCCGCAGGCCATCGCTTCGGCCTGCACCAGCGCCAGACCTTCCTCCAGACTTGGCAGCAGCAGCGCGTTGCTGGCGCTGAAATACCGCGATAGCTCCCCGCGTGGAACGACACCCGTAAACTCCACGTTATCAAGCGGCAATTTGGGTAATAAGGAGCGTATCTCCGGCTGAATGGCACCCACCATGCGTAGCCGTTTGCGTGGATGGCACAGGCGAGCGAACGCCTCTAGCAAATAGGGCACACCCTTGCGCAGGCCAATCTGACCGACAAAGATCAGGTTGAAGGCTTCTGGATCGGGTTCTGCCTGCGGAGAAAAATGATCCAGCCGCGCACCATACGGAATGATCCGTACTTTCTCTGCTGGAATACCCTCCGCAACAAAACTCTGCGCGGCAAAATGCGAGGGCACCGTGATGCAATCGGCCATTTCGTACTGCTGCTCCTCGCGCTCGGTGTCGCGCGCGTCGTGCATTTTAAGCGGAATATCCCAACGGAGAAATTCCTCTTCGAGTAGCCTTCCCTGATAACGCGCGTGCGTGGAGCCGCGGTCGCAAATGTATTTTCCTCCGCGAGCTTGCACCAACCGTCCGGCAGCTAGGCCCGCGCCAGCAATGGCAATCAGAGCATCCGTCTCTGGAATGCGCCTCTTCAGCCAGGCATCAAAGGCCAGGCCATTCCACCAATCCAGGGTCTCCGTCCACGGCGCGGGATACAGGCCATAGCGGGCCAGGGCGCTGACTCCGGTGTGATACCAGGGGAAGGTTTCGACGAACTCATGCGGCAGACCTTCGCGTTTCAGGCGAAACCACGGAAAAGTGGAATAAATCTTTTGCAGATGGCCGTGCCGACGCAGTTGATGCGCCAGTTCAAAGTGATGAAACACGCCAAAGACAGCCAGCGAGACACGCATGAACTCAGCCTTTCGTTGCTGCATGATCGAAGCAGGCGGAAGAAATTTCCTCTGTTTCCCCGTCCTTCTAACGTATCAGGGATGCGGATGTGATCGACAAATAGCGGAGGAACTCCCGGCTGTCGCGCATCTCTTTTTCATCTCCATGACAACTCCGTTGCCCACTTTATCGTTTCCCGCCATACAATAGAAGAAGAAGTCGGCAATCAGAAGGTCAGACGCTGTTCCCATACTCAGGAAGCATTGAGGATAATGGGCTTGCACTTTTAGGGGGTTCGGTGAAGTTGGGTACTCTGGCAGTCGCCATCATGCTATGCAGCGGCACGTTGCTGCATGCACAACAAAATTCGCAGGTGCCGGAAACTCCGAGCACGCTTCCACCGGCAGCGCCTGCGCCACAGCAGTCCCTCCGCGTGCCGGGATCGTTGACGCTGCCGGGATTGCTCCAGGGCGTAACACCGGGGCAAGGCTCCTCCACCAGCGGGGATGAAGACGCTGGCGCACAGACAAGCCAGCCTGGAGCACCGCCAGCAACCCCCTCAACACCGACGGCTGCCCCCACCAGTCAGACCAAGAGCGATATTCTTCCGCCAGAGCAGCCCGCCGCTGGATTGGGGTCTTCCACTGCGGCCTATACGCTGCGCACACGCGTCAACTTTGTACTGGTTCCGGTGATCGTAAAGGACAGCAAGGGCCACCTGGTTCCGGGCTTGACATGGCGCGATTTCAGGGTGTTTGAAGATGGCGTGCAGCAGCAGCTCACCTTCTTCACCGTAGACCCATTCCCGCTCTCCGTCGCATTTGTCATCGACCAAAGCCTGCCGTCCGACACCATGAAGAAGGTCAATGACGCGCTCGGCGCGTTGCAGGGCGCGTTCACGCCGTATGACGAAATTTCTGTCTACACCTATGCCTCGCACGTCAATCAGGCCACGGCATTTACCGGCGCGCAGAGCCAGCGTTTGACCGCCGTACTCAGCCGCATCCAATCCCCAGGCCGGGACATGCAGGTGCCCGGCGGCTACGGCCCGATGTCTGAGGGGCCGGTGCTCAACGGCCACACGATTGATCCCAATGTAACGCCGATGCACAATGGCAGCTACATTCCGATCATTCCGCATGAAATTCACACGCTGAATGACGCGATTCTTGAGGCTGCCAACGGTCTGGCGCAGCGCGGCAAAGGTCGCCGCCGCATCATCTACGTCATCAGCGACGGCAAGGAGCACGGCAGCACGGCCTCCTACAAGGAAGTCATCCGGTACCTGCTGACCAACCAGATCGCCGTCTATGGCACGCTGGTGGGCGATTCGGCGACGCCGGTACTCGGTTTTCTGGACAAGTTCCATCTGCCCCTGCTGGGCGTGGACAACATTCTTCCCAAGTACACAACGGCCAGCGGCGGGCAATTGGATGCGGAGCTTTCTCGCAATGGCATTGAGCGCAGCTTCTCCCGAATTGCCGAAGAGGTGCGTACCGAGTACACGCTGGGCTATAACAGCCATCGTTCCGTCTTCGACAGCCGCTTTCGGAAGATTGAGGTTCAGGTTCTGCGTCCCAACCTGACTGTTGTCTCCAAGCAGGGCTACTACCCAACGGCCAGCTCCATGCACTAGAACCTGTGGGAGAATGGGGAGCTTGTGGGGGACAGGCTCCCTGCCGGAGGAATCCATGCGGGAGGAATCCATGCGGGAGGAATCCATGCGGAAGAAATGCCCACATTCAAACCTGCGAAGGGGTCTGCCCACGGCAGCGTTTCTGTGGCCGCTCTCCCTTGCCGCCGTTGTCTTCGGACAACAAACCTCTCCCGGCACATCCCAGCCATATCCGTTGCCATCCACAACACCGATCTCACGCGCGGCACCGACGGCGGCTGCCGCTGCTGTATCGCCGGTACACATCAGCTTCGCGCAGGCAGAAGAGAGCGCGCGCAAGATTGAACCTGCCTGGCTGGCGCAACAGACCGCGCGCGGCAGCGCCGTCTATGGTCGCCGGATGGCGCTGGCTGGACTGCTGCCGCAGGCTACTTATCATGGCGAGGCGCTCTACACGCAGCCGAATGGCGTTCCAGATTCCGGGCCGCTCCCCGGCACCGTTGGCCCGGTCTTTATCGCCAACAACAGCGTGCGGGAATATATAAGCCAGGCGCGGGTGACAGACAAGCTGAGCCTGACCGGCGTGGCGCGCTATCGGCAGGCCAGCGCGTTATCAAAGCAGGCGCAGGCACAGGCGGAGATTGCCGCGCGTGGGTTGCATGTGGTCGTCACCCTGGATTACTACGCAGTGCTGGCCGCGCAGCATAAACTGGCTGCCGCGCAGTCCGCCGAGCAGGAGGCCGGGCGCTTCGACGATCTGACGCGCAAACTGGAAGCAGGCCGCGAGGTCGCCCACGCCGATGTCCTCAAAGCGCAGTTGCAGCGGGAGCAGCGACAGCGTGATCTGGCCGATGCCCGGCAAGCATTGCTGGTCGCAAAGGAATCTCTCGGAGTTTTGCTGTTTCCCGATCCCTCAACCCCGTATGATTTGGACGATACCTTGAACACACAGCCCGATCTTCCTGCAGCGACGCAGGTGCGCGCGCTGGCCGCACACTTCAATCCAGAGATGCGCAGCGCATTGGCAAATCTACAAGTCGCCAAAGAGGATGTCCGCGCCGCGTGGGGAGGGTACCTCCCGACCCTGACCCTGGCCTACAATTACGGAATCGACGCGCCGTATTTTGAAGCCACCGGCCCTAGCGGACAGCAGTTCCTTGGATACTCCATTGGAGCCGGACTTGATATTTCGCTATGGAATTGGTTCACCACGCATGACAAGATCAAGCAGAGCCAGTTGCGCGAACATCAGGCGCAGGCTGGGTTGGACTACGCGCAGCGACAGTTGATTGCGGCGCTCGACCAGAGCTACAACGAACTGCGCGCGGCTGCGACGATCTTCACGTCTTTGCAGGCGAGCGTGGGCCAGGCGCAAGAGAGCCTGCGCCTGACCACATTGCGCTATCAGGCTGGAGAGGCGAGCGTACTCGAAGTGGTCGATGCGCAAAACACGCTTTTTGCGGCGGAATCTGCCGTAGCTGACGGGGCCGCGCGCTATCATGTGGCGCGCGCAAATCTGGAACAATGGACGGGGCCGCTGCCGTGAAAAGAACGAACCGAAAATACCTGCCGCAATCGCGCTGCAATCTGGCGCGTTGCTGGACAATCTCCATTGTCGGGATAACGCTGCTGGCAGGATGCAGCAGCGACCACAACGCGCCCGCGCCACGGGTGAGCGTGCAGACCGCAGTCGCGCACAGCGCAGCGATGACCGTCATCGTCACCGGAGAAGCAACGCTGGAGCCGCTGTATCAGGCGATTCTGGCCACCAGAATCAGCGCGCCTGTGGCCCGCTATTACGTGCAGCGCGGCGACCGCGTCCACAAAGGGGAACTCCTGGTCACGCTGAAAAACAGCGACCTACAAGGCGCGGCCCGCAGCAGCCAGGGTCAATATCAACAGGCCAAAGCGCAGTACACGACCACCACGCAGGCCACCGTTCCGCAGGAAATGCAAAAGGCGCAGCTTGATCTGGCGCAGACCAAGGCCCAGATTGATCTGCAACGGCGCATCTATCACAGCCGCAAGCAATTGTTTGAGCAGGGCGCGCTGCCGGGTCGCGATGTGGATCAGGCCAAAGTCGCGCTGGTACAGGCCAAGACCCTTTATGACGTGGCGCGCCGTCATCTGGAGGCGCTGGAAAAAGTCAGTCGCAGCGCGGAGCTATCCAGCGCGACCGGGCAATTACATCAGGCGCAGGGTCAATATCAACAGGCGCAGGCCATGCTGGCATATTCAGAGATTCGCAGCCCCATCAACGGGTACGTGACCGACCGCCCTTTGTACGCCGGAGAAATGGCAACCGCCGGAACGCCACTACTCACCGTGATGGATGTTACCGTTTTGGTGGCCAAGGCGCATCTGCCGCAGCCCCAGATCACGGGCCTTTCCGTGGGCGCGCCCGCGCAGGTGATGGTTCCCGGCTTCTCCACTCCAGTGTCGGGCAGGGTGATGCTCATCAGCCCTGCGCTGGACCCTGGCTCCACCACGGTTGAGGTCTGGATTCGCATCGAAAATAAAAACAAGCGCCTGCAACCGGGAACACCCGTGCATGTCGCCGTCCAGTCCCGCGCGATCCCCGACGCGCTCGTGGTTCCAGCCGCCGCCATCGTGCAGAATGCAGGCGGTGGACAACACGTCATGGTCGTGGGCGCGGACAATATCGCGCGCCAGCGGGAGGTCAAGGTCGGCATCGAGTCCTACGGGCTGGCACAGATTCTCTCCGGCATCACTGCGGGCGCGCAGATCATCACCGTCGGCGCATATGCAATGGATGATGGCACACATGTGCGCGTTGTGCCCGCTCCCGATGCGCCTCCGCAGCAGACGGGCACGACCAGCGGAGGGGCGGATTGAGCATGTCTTCGATGGCGGATTCCATTCCAGAAAAAGAGCAACGTCCCTTCTGGATCGTCCGGCACGCGCACACCATCATATTTTTCTCTCTGGTGCTGGCCTGCGCCGGGGCGTATCTGGCCTTCCAGCTTCCCGTCGCTGTCTTTCCGCACACCAGTTTTCCGCGCGTCACCATCGCCATCGACAACGGAGTCATGCCGGTTGAGCAGATGGAAGTCACCATCACGCGGCCCGTTGAAAACGCCGTGAACACCGTGCCCGGACTCGAAACCGTGCGCAGCGTCACCAGTCGCGGCGAGGCCGAGGTCGATCTCTTCTTCGACTGGAACGTTGATATGGTGCAGACCTTGCAGATGGTCAACTCCGCCGTCGCCGAGGCGCGCCAGAATCTTCCATCCACGGCACAGATCACCACACGGCGGCTCAGTTTTGCCTCATTCCCCATTCTGGGCTACAGTCTCGTCTCTGACAGTGTGCCGCAGACTGAACTGTGGGAAATGGCGACCTATCAGCTCCAGCCGCGTTTGAATCGTCTGCCCGGCGTGAGTCAGGTGACGGTGCAGGGAGGAAAAATCCCGGAGGTACATGTCATTCCTGACCCCGCCAAACTGATGGCGGCGCGCATGACCGTCGGCGATCTGTTGCAGGCCATCGCCCGCACCAATCTCATCGAATCCCCCGGTCTGTATCAAAGTCACCATGAGCTTCTGCTGGCGCTCGTCGGCGGGCAGGTGCATTCGGCGCAGGAGCTGGCGCAGGTGGTCGTGAAAACCACGGCTGCGGGCGTGCCCATCCACATGAGCGACGTGGCCACCGTGGAGGATTCCACCGAGCCGGTTTACACCATTGTCACTGCGAATGGAAAACCAGCCGTGCTGCTCAGCGTGCTGCGCCAGATTGGTTCCAACGCGCTCGGAGTCTCGCGCGAAGTGGCGACAGAGGTGGACAGCATTCGCAAAACGCTGCCTCCGGGCGTGCACATGGAGCCATTTTACGATCAATCGCAATTGATTCAGGATTCCATTCACAGCGTGCGCGATGCGATTCTGCTTGGCCTTGTTTTGGCCTCCATCATCCTTGTCGTCTTTCTGCGCGACTGGGGTTCGTCGCTGGTCGCGGGCCTGGTGATTCCGGTCACGGTGCTGGTCACTCTTGTCATCCTCAGCATCGCGGGGGAGAGCTTCAACCTGATGACGCTCGGCGGTCTGGCCGCCGCTGTCGGTCTGGTCATCGACGATGCCATTGTGGTTGTCGAAAATATCGTGCTGCATATCGACGCGGGGCAAAATCGCATTGAGGCCATTCGCAGTGCTCTGGGCGAGATTACGATCCCGCTGGTTGGCTCCACGATCACGCCCATCGTTGTGTTTTTGCCGTTGATTGGCGTAACGGGAGTGACGGGGGTTTTCTTCCGCGCTCTTGCCATTACCATGACCGTCGCGCTGCTCACCTCGCTGGCGCTGGCGCTCACCTGGACACCGAGTCTCAGTCTGATCTTCATCCGCAAAAAGCGCGACGGCAACAAGGTTGCAGTCGCCGGCGCTTCGACTTCGACCAGGGAAAATGCAGGCAACGCGCTGGAACACGAAGAGAAAATACAGTCGCCCTGGATGCGCCGTATTCTCGATCATTATGCGCGCTGGATACGCGCCGCGCTGCGCAATCCACTCTGGCTTGGCGCTATCTGTTTGATTGTCGTCATCGCAGGGCTGCTCGCCTATCGCGGTCTCGGTTCCGACCTGCTGCCCGCGATGGACGAGGGTGGGTTCATCCTCGACTATCTGATGCCCGCCGGAACCTCGCTGAGCGAGACCAACCGCGTGCTCCTGCAAGTGGAAAAAGTGCTGCATGATACCCCGGAAGTAGAAACCACCTCGCGTCGCACGGGCCTGCAACTGGGCTTGGCCGCGGTTACGGAGGCCAATCGGGGCGACTTCACCGTCAAGCTGCGAAGCCATCGCGACCGAAGCACTGAAGCGGTCATGGAAGATGTTCGTGAGCGCATCCACGCCATCGCGCCGCAATTGGATATTGAGGTCGCGCAGATGTTGCAGGACAACATCAACGATCTCTCCAACGCGCCGGAGCCGATCCAGATTCGCCTGTTCTCAACCGACATTCGCCTGCTGCAACAACTGGCCCCGCGTGTGGCCGATACCATCGCGCAGGTTCCCGGCGTGGTCGATGTGCGCAATGGCATTGACGACAGCCTGAGCAGTCCGGCGACCAACTTCAACGTGCTGCCCGCCGTGGCCGCGCAGATGGGCTTCACACCGCAGGAGGTGGCCACCAACGCGCACGCCATTCTGGAAGGTGTGCCCGCCGACCAGCCACTGATTCGCGATGGCCGCCCATATACCATTCGCGTCCGTTTTCCGAAGGCGGATCGCGCCTCGCTCGCGGCGATGCAAAATCTGGTGTTGGTCGGCTCCACTGGACACACGGCCACGCTCGGCACGCTGGCCCAGGTTACGGAGCTGCCGCCGCAAAATGAAATCTTCCGCGAAAATCTGCAACGCGACATCACCGTCACCGGTGGCCTTGAGGGTTCTGATCTTGGCACGGGTATGGCGCGCATCCAGAAAAAAGTCGCCGCGCTCGGCCTGCCTGCCTCGGTGCGCATCGTTTACGGGGGAACCTATCAGCAACAGCAGCAATCCTTCCACGAACTGCTGCGCGTGCTGTTGCTGGCTCTGGCCCTGGTTTTCGGCGTTCTGCTTGCGGAGTTTCGCGGTTTTGCCGCTCCTGTCGCCATTCTCTCCTCGTCGGTTCTTTCGGTGGCCGGAGTCATGCTGGCGCTCCTGCTCACACGCATCACCTTCAACGTCGCCTCCTTTATGGGGTTGATTATGGTCATTGGCATCGTAGCCAAGAACGGCATTCTGCTACTCGATGCCGATCACAAATTCCGCGCGCTGGGTTTCTCCGCCGAGAACGCCATTGTCGAATCGGGCCGCCGCCGCCTGCGCCCCATTCTGATGACAGCGATGGCCGCTGTGGCGGGCATGTTACCGCTGGCCTTTGGCATCGGCGCCGGTTCCCAGATGTTGCAGCCCCTGGCCATTGCCGTCATCGGCGGCGTGGCGCTTTCAATGGCACTCTCGCTGCTGGTTACTCCGGCCATCTACTACTGGCTAACACGATGAAAAATCAGCCTGCCGCAGCCGAAAGACGCAGCCTCCGCAGCCGCAAAGAAGCGCAGGAGACACCATATATCCCCCGACTTTGCACAGAATGGGGCTTCTTGTGTGGATTCGACAACCTCGGAGTCTAAAAATTCGCAGACTCTCCTCGCGCATTGGTATCCTTAAAGAGTTACACGCGCATCAAAAAAAGCAATGTGTTTTTCATCGGGTCGCGTCTTGGAATTTTCGCGCGAGAAGGTTTAGGTAAAAAGTATGGCTGTGTATTTGGTTACGGGAGCGGCAGGATTTATTGGTTCATGGCTAACCCATGCGTTGGTTGAGCGCGGCGAAACGGTGCGAGCGCTGGACAACTTCTCCACCGGCAGGCGCGAGAATCTGGCAGGCATTTCCGGCAAGATTGACCTGATCGGGGCCGATCTACGCAACGCCGATGCCATGAGCAAGGCCTGCGCAGGCGTGCAGATTATCTTCCATCAAGGCGCGCTGCCCTCTGTGCCATTGTCCATCCAGGATCCCCGCACCAGCCATGCGGCCAACATCGACGGAACCTTCAATTTGCTCGAAGCGGCGCGGGCCGCAGGCGTGCAGCGCATCGTGTATGCCGCGTCCTCCTCGGCGTATGGAAATAAAAATCCGCTCCCGCAGCAGGAGTCGATGCCGCCGGGGCCAATCTCGCCCTACGCCGTGCAGAAACTGGTGGGGGAACTCTACCTGCGCAGTTATTGGGAAATCTTCGGCCTGGAGACAGTGGCGCTGCGCTACTTCAACATCTTTGGCCCGCGTCAGGCTCCAGATTCTCCCTACAGCGGCGTGATGGCGAAGTTTATCCGCATGATGCTCGACAACGACCAGCCCGTCATCTTTGGTGATGGGGAGCAGAGCCGTGACTTTACCTACATTGAAAACGTCGTCCAGGCCAACCTGAAGGCCGCGACAGCTCCGGCGGAAAAGGTTGCGGGCCGCGTCTTCAACATCGCTTGCGGGGAGCCGCACACGCTGAACGAAACCTATCATCTGCTGGCAGAAATTCTTGGCTATAAAAACCCGCCGCAGTACGGGCCGCCACGCGAGGGAGACATCCAGCACTCGTATGCGGACATCTCCGCTGCGCGTGAGGCGCTGGGTTACGACCCAACCGTGGATTTTGTCGAAGGTCTGCGCCGAACCGTGGCCTGGTATCAGGAGAAGCATCAAGAGAAGCAGAAAGAAATGAAGAAGGCAGAGGTCTCCGCATGAACCCTGCCTCCACGGATATTTCCTCTGCTGCGGTTTCCGCGCCTGCGTCGCTGGCTGCATGGCGCGCGCGCCTGGAACAGCGGGAATTGCAGGTTGGCATCATCGGTCTGGGCTACGTGGGCCTGCCGCTGGCGCTGCTCTTCAGCGCGGAGCGCTTCCGCGTGGTGGGCTTTGACATTGATGCCCGCAAGGTCGAAAAACTAAATGCGGGCCAATCGTACATCTATCGCATTGAGCCGGAGCACATCCAGGCCGCGCAGAAATCCGGCCTGCGCGCCACCAGCGATTTTTCCGAGATCGCCAGCGTCGATGCCGTGCTGATCTGCGTACCCACGCCGCTCAGCGAACATCGCACGCCGGATATGAGCTACATCGTCTCCACGATGGAAAAAATTGCGCCGCATCTGCGCGCCGGACAGTTGGTGGTGCTGGAAAGCACAACATATCCGGGAACAACGGTTGAGGTTGTCGTCCCCGCCATTGAAAACGCGGGCAACGTTCTGGCCGTGCGCGAGCCGGAGCAGGTGGGCGTCTACGTGGCCTTTTCGCCGGAGCGCGAAGACCCCGGCAACACCCGCGTGGCGCGCAAAGACATTCCCAAAGTTATCGGCGGTCTGGACGCAGTAGCCACCGAGATGGCGGCGGGCCTCTACAACAGCATCTTCAACCGCGTGGTGCGCGTCTCCAGCCCGGCGGCGGCGGAGATGACCAAGCTGCTCGAAAACATTTATCGTTGCGTGAACATCGCGCTGGTCAATGAGCTGAAGCTGCTCTGCCTGCGCATGGGCCTCGATATCTGGGAGATCATCGACGCGGCGGCGACCAAGCCGTTTGGCTTTCAAGCGTTCTATCCGGGGCCGGGGCTGGGCGGGCACTGCATTCCCATCGACCCGTTTTATCTAAGCTGGAAGGCCAAGGAGTACGACTTCTCCACGCGCTTTATTGAGCTGGCAGGCGAGGTAAATGAGGCCATGCCCTACCATGTGCTCCAATCGGTGATGACTGCGTTGAATCGGGAGCGCAAATCGCTGCGTGGATCGAAGGTACTGGTGCTCGGCGTGGCGTATAAAAAAGATGTTGATGATCTGCGCGAATCGCCCGCGCTAACCATCATCGAAATGCTGCAACACGAAGGCGCTGCGGTCAGTTATAACGATCCCTTCTTCGCGCATGTAGGCCACGGACGCCGCTACA
Source organism: Acidobacteriota bacterium (assembly GCA_021810625.1). GTDB lineage: Bacteria > Acidobacteriota > Terriglobia > Terriglobales > Acidobacteriaceae > JAJZIJ01. Next base: position 3,256 of record JAJZIJ010000023.1, on the reverse strand, counting down.
GCCTGAATATGGACTCCACGCCGCTGAATCGCGTGCCGGAGTTTGACTGCGTGCTGATCGTGACCGACCACACGGCGTATGACTACAAAAAGATCGTCGCCGAGGCGCAATTGGTGGTGGATTCGCGCAATGCCACGCGCGGCATTGATTCGCCAAAGATCGCGCGTTGCTAAATGCCTGCTATGAACTCCATCCGCGCCGTTGGTTTTCACGCTGTTTCGCCGATCCTCTTCAGTCTGCTAATTGGGCTGACGCCCGCGCTCCCGGCAGCTCCACGCGGGACGCCTGTGGCATCCTCACAAACCAAGCTGGATCGCCAGATTGAAGCACTGCTGACCGCTCCAGAGGCGGCGCAGGCGCATTGGGGCATCTCCGTCACCACGCTGGATGGTCGCGTCGTGTACGCCAAGAACGACGCGCAACTCTTCGCGCCCGCCTCCGATGCCAAGCTATGTACCACGGCGGCGGCACTGGCGTTGCTGGGGCCTGCGGCAACCACTGCGACGCGCGTGCTGACCAGTCAACCTGTGGATGCGGCTGGAGTTCTGCACGGCGACCTGATCCTGCAAGGCAACGGGGATGCCAGTCTCTCCGGGCGCGTGTATCCATACCATCTTCATACCGAGCGGTCGGATGTTCCCTTGGCGACACTCGAAGCGCTGGCCGATCAAGTGGTGCAACGCGGATTGAGGTCGATCTCCGGCAACATCATTGGTGACGATACGGCCTTCCCTTTTGAACGCTACGGATACGGTTGGATCTGGGATGATCTGGAGTGGGGCTACGGCGCGCCGATTTCCGCGCTGACGGTGAATGACAATGTTGTGTATCTGAATGTGTTTCCCGGAGCGCATCCGGGCGATCCAGTCACCGCACTCTGGAATCCAGATACGGCCTACTACACGGTCGAAAACACGGCGCGAACTTCCACGGCGGGGGCGCAGCCTTCGCTGGGCGTGGATCGCCAGCCGGGATCGAAGACAGTGCGAATTTTCGGAACGGTGCCTGCGGAAGGTACGGGCGTGCATCTGGCGCTGGCTATTGAAGACCCGGCAGAGTTTGCCGCCATCGCGTTTCGACAAATGCTGGCGCAGCGCGGCGTACAGGTAACTGGCGATGCCGTGGCGCGGCATCGCTGGCCAATCGACACCTCCCACTTTGAGGCTGAACAGCGCGTTCCCGTGACGTTGCCAAAGGCTTCGCCTGTGGCCGCGCCTCTGCCTCCGGCCAATGCAGCGGGGATGGTTCTGGCTACACATTCCTCCGTCCCGCTGCTGGAAGACATCACCGTCACCAACAAGGCCAGCCAGAATCTCCACGCGGAGTTGATGCTGCGACTGCTGGGCAAGCAGTATGGCGCGGACGGGTCTCTGGTGGAAGGAACGCGCGTCATCCGGCAGTTTTTAATCAACGCAGGCGTGGCCCCGGAGGACTTCTTTCTCTACGATGGCTCCGGCATGTCCACGCAGGATGTTGTTACGCCGCGCGCGCTGACGCAGTTACTCCGCTATGCTGCGGCGCAGCCCTGGGGCACGGAGTTTCGCGGCACCCTGCCAGTGGGCGGCGTGGATGGATCGCTGGCCGGACGCTTCTTTCATCGCCCGCTCAAAGGGCGCATCTTTGCCAAGACGGGAACGCTGCGCGAGGCGAACAGTCTGAGCGGCTATGTGGTGGCGCGCAGTGGTCGGATGCTGGCGTTCTCGATTCTCTGCGACGCGCATCGCCCCAATGTGGTGGATACCACGCAGACCATCGACGCAATCGTAGCCGCCATCGCCGCCGCGAATTAGAATGTATGACGAGATGTCTTACAACATCCCATTCATCAGGGTGCCGATTACTTGATGGTTTCGATCCTAAGCGATGCACTACGGCTGAAGGTTGCAAACCAGGGTCGTTCATGCTTCTTAAACTCTCGGAGAATACGCCCTTTTAGATTGATAATCGCCGCTACCCACTCGTCTTGATCCTTAGCGCTATTGTTAGCGGTCGCTAAGATGGCGATGTCGGTTTTTCGAATTTCTTCGTGGTGCATGTTTTTCATTTCATGGTCACGCGTAACCAATAGCCATCCGTGCTTGTGGCAAAACTGGATAATCTCTGTATCTGGAATGCTTTTCAACGGTCTTCCTGCATTATCCTTAAACCACTCAGGAAAGCGTTGAACTGTGAATCCAGCCGTTGAGAGTCGCTCGGCAACAGAGGGAGCCGAAAAGCCATCATCGAGGAATAATACACATTCCTCACGCCGCTTTTTGACGTACTTGGCCAATGTGGATCAGCGCCTTTTCAATGATTTCACTGTCAATCCCGTAATCCTTGGCCATATTCGCAAGCGTTTTTCCGGATTTCTTGCCCTCCACGAGGACGCTAACAGGTATGCGCGTTCCAGTGATAACTAGCCGCCCCGACATGATTTGGGGATTCATAGAGACAGGGCGGCTATCATGATCCGTTGCAGCAAAACGCCAAGGAAAGATACCCTCCCCTTCAACGATCCTCTTCGCAAACAAATCTATGACACTTGGAACGACCAATTGCCCCGGATTCTTTCCCAAAGAAGTGATTGTGCGCGGATTCTTGCCACGAGCAGGCTTGTCAAACACAATATCTCTGCTGGCAGGGGCTTCTTTTAAGAACTCTTTGACTGCATCGGCATGTTGCAGGGGGTGACGACTACGAGACATTTTCCGCGCATTCCGCATCGATCTCCGCAAAAACTGAAGCGAAAAATTACCCTGTTCCCGCAAGAGATGAACACGATACGCTTCTTCAATATCTCTATAAGAGAGAAGGCGAATTGATCCGATACTGCCGGATGCACGAAGAATTGGATCGTCCCCATCGTACCAAGCGGACAAAGTTGCACAGTGAATAGCCAGAAATTTTGCGGCCTCTGGGACGGTATAGGTAGGCACGGTTCGTATGTCCTGCCTTGGTTTGCGAGACGGCTTATTTTTCAGCATAGAATCCTCGCTTCCATTCTTCCCAATTGCTTCGTACACCAGCATACCACCGCTATTTGCATTGGGTCTTAGGAAGCAAAGCTCTCAGAGTGGGTGATTACGGAAGAAGGATGCCAGGGTTTTGTAAAGGTTGTCCTGGCGGTGATTGAAGCGAAATTCGGTTTCCTTGAGATGAAGATAAAAGGTATGTTTTGCGATGCCATTGAACTTGAGCAAGCGGCGTTTTGCGAAGCTCCAAAAGCTCTCAATGCCGTTGACAGGTCGAGGGCCGCGCGCGAATTCATTCTCGC
>JAJZIJ010000022.1 GCA_021810625.1 Acidobacteriota bacterium | reverse complement strand
GCAGCGTTTCCACGCGCTCGATCTGGGCAGCGGAGGTAGGTCGATGCAGCCGATGCGGACGCGAACTGTGGTCGCGCAGCCCGCCTGCCCCCGAAGCGCGATAGCGGCGCACCCACTTGGCGGCGGTCTTCGCGCTCACGCTGAAGCTGGCCGCGGCCAGCTTCAGCGTGCATCCTTCCGCAAGAACTTTCCTGGCTAATTGCTCTCGACTGTGAATCGTCAGTCGTGCATTCTGGTGATAGTCCATTCGTTCCTTTCCTTGAATCTGGATTGCTCATCACAATCAGCTTCTCTGGTTTGGCTCGAATGGACAACCTATTGAGACTTCACACCTAAACAAGTCCTTGTTGCGAGGCCACATTCCCTCAGGGGCTGAAGCCCGCGTTGATTTGGCTGCGATTGCGGCGCGGCTAAAGCCGCGCCCCTTCAAAACGCAGACTTATTCAGAGATTCTTTGGCTCCTGATGGACAGTGGTCGAACTGGATCAGGGCTTCTCTAAATTAAAAATGCTCCAGGTTGAAGAATCCTCATACAGCTATAAGAACAGCGGTGCCAGAACCAACGTGATGGTCGCCAGCAATTTGATGAGCACATGCAGGGAAGGCCCGGCGGTGTCCTTGAAAGGATCGCCGACGGTGTCGCCCACCACGGCTGCCTTGTGCGCTTCGGAGCGCTTGCCGCCATACTCGCCCGTCTCAATCAGCTTTTTGGCGTTGTCCCACGCGCCGCCGCCATTGTTCATCAGCATGGCCATCAGAATGCCCGCGATGGTGCCGACCATCAGCAGGGCTGCCACGGACTCCGGGCCGCTCAGGTCGATCGGAATGCCGTGAATGGTGGGCATGTTGACGATGGAGGAGACGTGGAAGGTATCTCCAAAATTGCGGAAGATGAGGCCCACTGCCAATGGCATACCGACAACCAGCAATCCCGGCAAGACCATTTCGCGTAGCGCGGCAGCGGTCACAATCGAGACGCAGCGTCCGTAGTCCGGCTTGGAGGTGCCCAGCATGATGCCGGGATTTTCTTTGAACTGCGCGTGTACATCCTCAATCACATACTGCGCGGTGCGTCCCACGGCATGAATGGCCATTGAGGAAAAGAGAAAGACCAGCATCGCGCCCAGCAGTCCGCCAACAAAAACCGGAACGCTGGCCAGATTCACGTTGGTGAAGTGCCAGTCGCTTGGCATCACGCCTCCTGCTGCTGCGACTTTATCGGCAACGATGCCGCGAATTTCTTCCATGTAGGCCGAGAAGAGCAGGAAGGCTGCCAGCGCCGCCGAGCCGATGGCATAGCCTTTGGTCAGCGCTTTCGTGGTGTTGCCTGCGGCATCCAATTGGTCCGTTCTCTGGTGGATATGCTCCGGCTGGTTGGACATTTCGACAATGCCACCTGCGTTGTCCGTGATGGGGCCAAAGGTGTCCATTGCCAGAATGTAGGCGGCGGAGGAGAGCATGCCCATCGTGGCAATCGCCGTGCCGTAAATTCCTTTGGCATAACTGGAGATGCCATGCACATCGGCCAAGCCGTGTACGCCGAAGTAATAGCTCAACAACAGGGCTACGCTGATGACAACAGCGGGCATGGCCGGCGTTTCCATGCCAACGGCCAAGCCGCTGATGATGTTGGTCGCTGGCCCTGTCAGGGATGCCCGCGCAATGGATTGAACTGGGCGATAGCGGCATTCGGTGTAGTACTCCGTAATGCGGACAAACAGGAACGAGGTAATGATGCCGGCCACGCCGCTGGCAAAGAGCCACCAGCGGGCATCAAGCATAAAGTAGACGGCTGCGGCAAAACCCGCCATCGCCAGCAGCGTGGTGACGTAGTAGCCGCGATCCAGCGCGTGCATGGGGTCTTCTTTTTCGCCGCAGCGCACGACGCTGACGCCAACCACGCTGGAAATCAGGTTGATGGCGTGGACGATCAGAGGGAACAGAATACCCTTGATCCCGAAGACGGGATAGAGCGCCGCGCCCAGAATCATCGCGCCGACATTCTCCGCAGCGGTGGATTCAAAGAGGTCAGCGCCACGGCCAGCGCAGTCGCCCACGTTGTCGCCCACCAGATCGGCAATGACGGCAGGGTTGCGCGGATCATCCTCTGGAATGCCAGCTTCGACCTTGCCGACCAAATCCGCGCCAACATCAGCGGCTTTGGTGTAGATGCCTCCACCCAGTTGGGCAAACAGCGCCACCAGAGACGCGCCAAAGCCAAAGCCAACCAGTCGATAGGGAACTTCCCGCGGGTGGGTGAGACCACCAAAAACGAAAAACAGAAGACCGATGCCAATCAAAGACAGAGCGACGACGACGAGTCCGGTCACAGCTCCGCCACGCAGCGCGAGTTGCAGGGCGCGATTCAGGCTGGTGCGCGCCGCGCTGGCGGTGCGAATGTTGGCGCGGATGGAAACATACATGCCGGTATATCCGGCAATGGCGGAGCAGATGGCGCCAATTAAAAAGCTGACCACCGTCATGCCTGCATACGGGGCTGTGCGCGGATACAGGTGGTAGCTGACATACAGAATGGCGGCGATCACCAGAGCCAGTACGCCGATGGTGCTGTATTGGCGGCGCATGAATGCCTCTGCGCCCTCGCGGATGGCATTGGAGATGGCCTGCATCTCCGGAGTCCCGGTATCCGATGCAAGGACGGAGCGCGCAAACAGAAGCGCGACCAGCAAGGCCAGGACAGCGACACCGAGCGCAATCCAAAGATATTTTTGATCCTGCGTGGATGCGGAACAAGTGAAGGGTTGCCACAGGAACATCGCCGCACTCAAAAAGAAAGCTTCCAAGACTGCCTCCAGAAAATGGGGAAACAAGATGCTGCTATCTAGTATGAATCAATCCATGCCTGTTGTGTACGCGCCGCTGCAAAAGAATTGGCGACCCGGTAAAGCCAGCATATCTGGAACGGCGCTGCCAGGGCGCGGCGCAAAAACAAGGGCAATGCAGACGGGGTGGGAGGAGCATCGCCTCAAGAACGGAGATCGCGTGCTGCTGGCTCGGTCGGCGTAGGCTTCACCGTGGGCGCGTGCCTGCTTCGCTGGCAGATGTAGCCGCTGGTTCCTCTCGGTGCCAGAATGTAGCTACGATTGAGGAACGTTTGGCGACGAAGAAACGCTCGACCCATAGCCTGCGAGACGTTTTCGTATCCAATAAACAATAACCTGACAAAAGGGCCGAAGGTCGCCAGTGGATGATTCTCCGTTCCATTCCCTCAGTAAATTCCCCCATTGGGATTGAGACAGAAGTTTCCGTTTTCCTAGAAATTTCTTGAACGAATCAAGTACGGCTTTGCGGTTATTTTTTAGATGTGCAACGTTGAGGTTGAGTACAGCGTTCAGTTCTGCATCAATAGTTGCATCAGGGGAGGAAATTTTGCCGTCGGATAGGAAATGAATTCGATCCTCGATACTATGCAGAGGATTTGCAGGATTCAATGTGAGATTCTTCTCGCCTTTGTATGTGTCGCAGTGCTGATCCGATCCGGGCTGACCTTCATTCCCCATGCAGGCCCCCAACATGTTTGAGTAATCAAGCTGTTCGATAGGGAAATTTGCTTGGCTGTGCCAGTGCTCGATTTTCATTTTTCCTAATTTTGTAGGTATTCGCGAAAGGCAATAGCAACAAATTCCGCGTTGCTCTTTGATCAGAAATTCTCTTAAAGTTTCTTTGCCTGGGTAGTTGTCGTAATTCGTGTGGAGCGTGGCACGATGCTCCGTAAGGCTGGTTGGCTCTTTCCCTTTAACGATTTTTCTCATCGGGTGGAATCCAGAAGATGGATCAACGTATTTGCTCCAGTAACCTCTGGAGAATCTTGCCCCAGCGTATTCTCCACTTCCTGCAATTGATTCCGAGCCTGATCCAAGTTTTCTTCGTCAATCGATTTTGCCAAATTTGATAGTAGTATTTCCGTGTCCTCGTTCCGGGGCTTTGCGCCCATCACCTCTTCAAGGATGCGATTTGAGTCCATGCCAAAGGAATGCGAAGGTATCGTCACCGCGCCGCCACTTATTACCCGAATCTCTTCGGGTTTAGCTTCGCCTATCAATTGGGGTGAGTGTGTCGTAGCAATGAACTGGATCGATGGAAACGTTCTCCTGAGGTCGTGAATTACACGGCGTTGCCATGTTGGATGAAGATGAAGATCGAGTTCGTCAATGAGGACAACTCCGGGAGTTTTCCTCAACACCTCGTCGCCCAATTGTGGATTGAGTGTTGTGGCCCGCTTTACCAATTCTCCAACCAGGGTCAGCATGATGCGTTGTCCTGCGCTCAGGTTTCTAAACAACTGCTCGTTCTGTTGTCCCATGACAACTACAACATCTCTATAGCGTTCGTCGTAGTAAAGGTCAGTAGCTCCCTCTACACAATCGATAATTGCGTTCTTCATTGCCCCGAATGCTAATGTTTCTTTTTTGCGCTGATGTCCGACGGATACCTGTGCTCGAATCCAATCAAGGAGTTCAGTTTCCTGAATCTCGAAGAAATTACAATTGCGATATCCATCGAGTCTCGATAGTGAGAGGCTCCGCGCCCCTCCCTCTTTTTTGGATTTTCTGGGCGTGGATTGAAACCACAATCTTTCGACGCCGTAGCTACTGATTATGGGAAGCGTAATATCCTGATTGTCTCGTACTTTCTGTGCCGCTTCACCGGCTGCATTCGTGACATTTTTGGCTTCCTTGGTAGAAGTTCTGCCACCTTCGCGGGCCAACTCTCTTGCCCAGGTAAATTCCTGTTCCCCCACAAGTCCGCAGACTTCGATTCGGGACGGGAACTGCTTTTCAAAAGAAAAACTATCTTGATGCGGGTACGGAACAATGCGAACCTGGTCAGAATCAATGCCACCTCCTTTTTCATCCCCCTTGATGCCAAGAACCCAGCTATCCAGCGCGATCGAAAGTGCATCAAGGACAGAGGTCTTTCCCGTGGCGTTATCGCCTACAAGAAGATTGAAATTCGGATGAAATGTGAACTCACAGGATTTAAATCCGGTGAAGTTTGTTAGCTTAAGGTGGTCGATTCGCACTTGAGTCCCTCGTTTATACTGCAACACGTTATTTTAGCGTGTAATTTTTAGAGATTGCTCACAATAAGAGCTTCCAACGATAAAATCTATCCAGCCAACGGAGTGGCATCGCAGGCAACCCACACGTCCCATATACTGGAGATGAGAGACACCATGTATCCCTTTATTCATATTGGACACTACGAGATTGGCACCTTTGGCATCCTGCTTTGGCTGGCGGCGGTAAGCGCCTGCTGGGTGCTGCACAAGAATTTTGAGCGCAATGGCGTGGCGGCGGATGCCATCAACGTGGCCGCGATGGTCACGGTGGCCGGAGTTGTCGGCGCGAAGCTGTGGCATGTGCTGGAGGCTCCGCGAGAGCTGATGGCCCAACCCGCGCACATGCTGTTGGATCGCGCCGGGTTCGCCTGGTTTGGCGGGCTGGTGCTTGGCGTACTGGTGCTGTTGTGGCAGGGGCGCGTGGCCAAGGTTGGTGGGCTGGGAATGTTGGATTTGGCCGCTCCAGCGACGGCGGTGGGCTATGGCGTGGGCCGCATCGGTTGCCTGATCTCCGGCGATGGCGATTATGGCATTCCGACATCGATGCCGTGGGGCATGAGCTTTCCGCATGGGCTGGTGCCGACCGTGGTTCCGGTGCATCCAACGCCAATTTATGAATTTATTTTCTCCATCGTGCTGGCGGCGTATTTGTGGCAGCGTGGCAAGACCAGCAAGCCGGTCGGCTGGCTGACCGGGGAGTATCTGCTATGGAGCGGTCTGGGCCGATTTCTGGTGGAGTTTATCCGCATCAATCCAAAAATCTACATGGGCATGAGCAACGCGCAGATCGCCAGCATCGGGTCAATGATTGCGGGCTTGCTGCTGATGCTCTGGTCGCGGCGGCGCGCGCAGGCGCGAGTGGCAACGGCGACGGCTGTGATGCACGAGGCGCACTCATAACGTCTTCAGAAATTCCTTGACCTTGTCCAAATCTGGAAAGAGTTTTTCGTCCTGCTGAAACTCCCGCGAGTGGACGCAGCGGCGTCCGCCGCGCACGCGTACCGGATGCTTGAGGTGCAGCATCTCGTGATACACCAGATATTCAATGGCCAGGCGTGGCGTGTGCGCGGTGTCAAAAACGCGGCTGACAACGATGGTGTTGTGCGCAGCATCGTAATGGCCCAGCAGTCGGCGCGCGCGCTGCGCGCTCCACGTTAGTACGGGACGACCGAGCAGTCCTTGAAAGAAGCGCAGATTCAGGTCATCGAAGATTTTCTCCAGATCATAATAATGGCCCTGCGCGGTGCTGATGCGTTTTCTTCCACGGTTGCGGCGGAGCTGCTCGGCGCGCTCGGTGATGGCGGCGCTGCTCAGATGCCGCCGATAGCGATGCGCGTGTGCTGGCTCGATGGGCTTGCGGTAGAGCTTGGCCAGCAGGATGTGCGCGATGGCGGCCAGCACGCTCTCCGGCGCGCCTTCAAGCACATCGGACAGGCGAACCAGCGCCTTGCCCTCGCGCAGCCGGATCGTGGTGTTGATGCTGGTGAAGCGATAGAAGCGAATTTCAAAGGCGGGCATGGGAGCGCGAGGGCGCAGCGCGCGATATTCGGCGGCGAAGATTTCCGTCAGGCTGCGCGGATGTGGCGCGTGAGCCAACACGTCGTCAGAAAAAATTGCCAGTTGCGATGGCAGCGAAAGGGACACCTGTTATTTCTCCAGCGCGATGAGTCGATGTTGCGCCTGCCAGACTTCATCGGAAAATGTATCGTGCGCCGATGGATCCTGCGCTGCTGTATTCTGCGCTGCCTGAATGAACTGTTTGTAATAGGCAATCGCCTGCCTGGTCTGATGCAGATGATCGAGTGCCGTGGCGCGCAGAAACAGCGTGGCTGGCACCTCCGGCTTGTACTTGGCTCGATGATCGAGTGCTTGCAGCGCGAGCGCGTATTGGTTGTTCCGCGAAGCGGCAAAGGCCAGATCGCTCCACGTATCGGGCAGGTTCGGTTGCAGCGCGACGGCCCGTTGCAGCACGGCGACCGCCTCTGCGTACCGTTGCTGGCGAATCAGATTCTCTCCACGCGCCGTCAACAGGTCTGCATCTGGATGGCCCTGCGCCAGGAGTTGCGCGTAGAGTGGATTGGCCTTTGCTGCCTCGCCCGCCTGTGTGTACAGATCGGCCAACATGCGCGTGACCGCAGGCTGGTTGGGATGCGCCTGATGCAGTGTCGCCAGTTGCGCGATGGCATCGGAATTTTTTCCTTCGCCTGCCAGCACCGTTGCCAATTGCGCCATGAGCGCCGGATTCTGTGGCTGCTGCGCCAATGCTTGTCGCAACAGCGGTTCCGCGTCGCTGAACTTTCCCTCTGCGCTCAGTGCGCGGGCGAGGCCGGAGAGGGCATCGACAAAAAGAGGGCTGTTGTTTGGGATCGCGGCGATGGCCTTGCGATACTCTGTTGCTGCATCCTGCGGATAGCCTTGCTCCTCGGCCAACTGCGCGGCCAGCAGCGTGTCCTCCGGCTGTTCTGGAGTCAACTTTAATGCGGCGACCAAGGCGTTGGCGGCAGCGGCAGGGTCGTGGAGTTGGTTGTCCACGTTCGCCAGCAGGCGAAGCGCATACGCCTTGGTCTGCGCGGGATGCGCATCTGCGGGTGTCAAGGTTGCGGCGATTTCCAACTGTACTCGCGCCTCGTTAAATTTTCCCTGGCCGGCGTAGAGGCTGGCCAGCGCAGCGCGAGATTCATATTGTTTGGGATCGGCGGCGATGGCCTTTTGAAAATCCACAATGGCGGCATCGTCGTGTTGCGTGCTTTGTTCTGCGTAGCCACGGTCGTAGAGCGCGCGCGCATTGTTGGGTTCAAACGCGAGAGCGCTGTTGAGTAGTGGAATCGCCTGCTGTATGTTGCCGCGTGCAAGATCGTCTTCGGCCTGCGCGGTCAGGCTTGGCCTGCTGGTTGTTGCATGGGTGCTATCGACCGAGGAAGTTCCCGGTGGGAGCGCAGGCTCTTGCGCGATCAACGAGCTGGTCAGCGCGACAAGAAAAATCGCGGCGAGGAAAAAAATCTGTACGCGCATGGTTCCTTTCATGGCGCTGGAGTCGCTTTCCCCAACGACACCTCTTCGAGGAGTGGAGCATCCTCCAGAACGCGCCGCAGCCATTGGCCGGTGTGTGAAGCGGGAACGGCGGCAATCTCCTCTGGAGTGCCTGTGGCGACGATGGCGCCGCCGCCGGAGCCACCCTCCGGGCCAAGGTCGATGATCCAATCAGCGGTTTTGAGAACATCCAGATTGTGTTCGATGACCAACAGAGACGCGCCGCCTTCGATCAGTTGACGACAGGCCGAGAGCAATTTACTGACATCGTCAAAATGCAAGCCAGTGGTTGGCTCGTCCAAAATATAGAGCAGGCGATTTTGCAGCGGCTTGTTTCCGATACGGCTGCTGGCAGGTTTGGCGTTGGCCAGATGCGCGGCCAGCTTGACGCGCTGCGCTTCGCCGCCGGAGAGTGTCGTCGCGGACTGGCCGAGCCGCACGTAGCCCAGTCCCACATCGTCCAGAACGCGCAGGCGATCCTGAATTTTTGGAAGGCCAGAGAAAAATTGCAGCGCCTCCTTCACCGTCATGTTCAACACATCGTAGATATTTTTACCTTCATATTGAACTTCGAGAATGCCGGCCTTGTAGCGCGTGGCGTTACACTCTTCGCAGGGAAGTTCCACATCGGCGAGAAACTGCATCTCGACCGTAACCGTGCCATCGCCTTCGCAGACATCGCAGCGGCCACCGGGAACGTTGAAGGAAAAAAATCCTGGCGTGTAGCCACGACGCCTGGCATCCGGCAGCGAAGCAAACAACTCGCGGATGGCATCGAATGCCTTCATATAGGTGACGGGATTGGAGCGCGGCGTGCGTCCAATAGGGGATTGATCCACCAGCACCACTCCGCTGAGAAATTGAGTCCCTGTCAGGTCGTCGTAGAGTCGTGTTGGATCGCCCGCTTCCGCATTCTCGGAAACCACAGCGCCGGACGCATCGCCAAAGTGATGCAGCAGCGCGCGAAAAAGAACATCGTGGATGAGCGTGGATTTCCCCGACCCGGAAACTCCCGTGACGCACACCAACATGCCCAACGGAATCTCGCAATGTACGGATTGCAGATTATGCGCGCGCGCTCCGGTCAGGCGCAGCCATTCGCGGCCCGGTTCGCGGCGCAGCATGGGCACGGGAATTGCAATCTGGTCGCTGAGATATTTTCCCGTCAGCGATTGCGGGGCGGCGATCACCTGCTCAACAGTCCCTGCGGCGAGCAGCCTGCCGCCCAGTTCTCCTGCGCCGGGGCCAAGATCGAGCAGATAGTCGGCAGCACGGATGACATCAGGATCGTGCTCGACCACAAGGATGGTGTTGCCAAGATCGCGTAGATTTTTCAAAATGTGAATCAGGCGCGAAGTGTCACGCGGATGCAGTCCGATGGATGGCTCATCCAGCACGTACATCGCGCCCACAAGCTGGGAGCCAAGCGAGGTAGCCAGTTGCACGCGCTGCGCCTCGCCGCCAGAGAGCGTGGAGGAGAGACGATCCAGCGTCAGATAGTCCAGCCCGACTTCGTCGAGAAAGCGCAGGCGCTGGCGAATCTCTTCGAGAATTCTCCCCGCAATTTCCATCTGCATGGGCGAAAGCGCAAGCGCGACAAAGAATGCGCGCGCTTCGGCAATGGTCATAGCGGCAACGTCGCAGATGTTTTTTTTGTTGATGCGAACGGCGCTGGCCTCGGCGCGCAGGCGCTGGCCGTGACACTCCGGGCAGCGCGTGTAGCCGCGATATTTGTTGAGGAAGACGCGCACATGCAGCTTATATTTTTTGCGCTCCAGAAAAGCAAAGAAGCCGCGAATGCCAGGGAAGAGGGCATCGCCACCCAATACAAACGCCTGCTGTTGCGGCGTTAATTCCCGCCAGGGAACGTACAGGGGAAGATCGTGGTCGCGTGCCACGCGGCGCAGCTCGCCGAGAAAGGATCGATATTTTGGCCGCGCCCAGGGATCAATGGCGTTCTGGTCGATGGTGCGCGTTTTGTCCGGGATGATGCGGTCAATGTCGAAATCAATGGTGTTGCCAAAGCCCTCGCAGCGCGGGCACGCGCCGGTTGGATTGTTGAAAGAGAACATTGGCGGTTCCGGTTCGCGATACACGCGCTGGCAGGCTTTGCAGGCGTATGCGCTGGAGAAACGCAGCGTTGCGTGTTCGATCGCGTCTTTTTCTTCTGCGCGAGGAACGACTTCAAAAATGACCTCGCCTGCTTCGCGATAGCAGATTTCCGCAGCATCGACGATGCGCGCGCGCGCGTCTGCGGAAACAACGATGCGATCCACCAGAACGAAGATAGGCTGCGTGAAGTCGAGATCAAGCAGCGACTCCGGCGTGGAAAATTCAAAGATGCGGCCCTGTTGATAGAGTCGATTGAATCCGCGCTGGCGGAGTTCGAGCAGCCGTTGGCGGCGAAGGCTTTCCTCTGTGGGCGCGGCGCTGGCAACGGCGGAGAAGATTTCTTTTTTCTGGAGTGCTTTTTTTATTACGCTCTTTTTTGTGGTGGCCTTTGTCGCGTGCTTTGCAGCCATCTTTTTTGCCTGCTTGACGGAGGCTGCGGTTTTTTCTTCTGGCAGCGCGGGAAAAATAATCGGAAACAATACTTGTAGGCGCGTGTTTTCTGGCAATGCCAGCACAGCAGCGGCAATCTCATCCATGCTGTCGCGTTTGACGATGCCGCCGCAAGTCAGGCAAAGCATCGTTCCGCAGCGGGCAAAGAGCAGCCGCAGATAGTCGTAGATTTCCGTGGCTGTGGCGACGGTGGAGCGCGGATTGCGCGTGGAATTTTTCTGTTTGATGGCGATGGCCGGAGCCAGACCGTCGATGTGATCGACATCGGGCTTTTCCATGCGCTCTAAAAACTGCCGCGCATAGGCCGAGAGAGACTCGACGTAGCGGCGCTGGCCTTCGGCATAGATGGTGTCAAAGGCGAGCGAGGATTTTCCAGAGCCGGAGACCCCGGTGACGACGGTGAAGGTGTCGTGGGGAATTTCCAGGTCGATGTTCTTCAGGTTATGGACGCGGGCACCGCGAATTACGATGCGATCCGTCAATACAGAACCCCTCATAAGGAGATAGAGAGGCGCGCGCCACGCGACCTCATCCCCCTCATTATAGGCAGCGGTGCAGGTTAGGGTTGTGGAGATTGTGGCGGCTGTGGCTGTGGCGGCTGCGGATCGGCAAAGAGCTGGTTCGGGCCGAGAATGGCCTCCAGCAGCAGCAGACACGCGCCGATGACGATGCAGGAGTCGGCGACGTTGAAGTCGGGATAGTGGTAGCCCCAGTGGCTGAAGGCCAGAAAGTCGATGACGAAGTGATAAGCCAGCCGGTCGTAGAGATTTCCCATTGCTCCGCCGAGAATCATGGCCAGCGCCACGCTGGTCATGCTGAGGCGTTTGCCCACGTTCCAGAAAAGCGCGAAGACAACGCTGATGGCAAAGACAGAAAAAGCAATCAGCAGCCAGCGCACTTTTTCTGGCGATCGGGTGTCCTCAAAAAGGCTCCACGCCGCGCCATTGTTGTAGACGTGCGTCAGGTGGAACCATCCGGGAATGACTGCGATCACGTCGCTGGGTTTCAGATGGAGCAGGATCAGCGTTTTGGTGATCCGGTCGGCGACAAAAACGGCAACAGAAATGAGCAACAGCGGTAGTCGCCAGTCGCGGGTTGGTTTGAGGTTGTCGTTCATTTAATTTCTCCGGTAAGGTTCATTTCCGCCAGGGCTACAAGGCAGCGTTCGCAGAGCGTGGGCCATTCCTTGCTTTCGCCCACGCGGGTGGAGTAATTCCAGCAGCGCTCGCACTTGCTTCCATCAGCGGGCAGCGTGGTGGCGATGACGGCGAGACTGACTCCAGTGGTAACAGGGACGATGTTCATCTCGACCTGCGAGACATTGAAAAGTTCTTTCAAGCTGGCGCTATATTGAACAAGCACCGCTTCCAGAGTAGATGGAACCTGCAAGACGACCTTAGCTTCGAGCGCCTTGCCGATGTGCTTCTCCTTGCGGGCTTCTTCGAGGCTCTTGAGAACTTCATTGCGCGCGGCAAAAATCTGCGTCCAATCGGCGAGGAGCGCGGCGGTGTTCTGCGCCAGTTCCTCCGGCTTGGGAAAGTGTGCGATATGCACGCTGCTTTCGCGGCCTTCGACCTTTGGAAGATACTGCCAGATTTCCTCGGCAGTGAAGCTGAGAATCGGCGCGATCAGTCGCACCAGCGCTTCGGTAATCTTCCAGATGGCGGTCTGCGCGGAGCGCCGCTGCGGGTTCGACGGCGCGAAGGTGTACATGCGATCCTTCAGCACGTCGAGATACACCGCGCTCAGGTCGGAGACGCAGAACTGGTTGATCGCGTGATAGACGCGATGGAATTCCATTGCGTCGTACCAGTCGCGTACATTGGCGGTAAGTTCCGCCGTTCGCGCCAGCATGTACTGGTCGAGTGGCTCCATCTGCTCAAACGGAACTGCGTGCAGCGCGGGATCGAAGCCATGCAGATTGCCGAGCAGGAAACGAAATGTATTGCGCAGCTTGCGATAAATTTCCTCGGCCAGCCGCTTCATCAGCGGAACGCTGGCGACGACATCCTCGCGGAAATCGACTGAGGCGACCCAGAGGCGAATGATATCGCCGCCGAGTTGCTCGGCAATCTGGACGGGATCAACATTGTTGCCCAGCGATTTCGAGAGCGCGCGGCCTTGCTCGTCGAGTGTCCATCCGCAGGTAGCCACGCTGCGATATGGCGCGGCGTTTTGAATGCCCACCGCGCACAAAAGCGAAGAATGGAACCAGCCGCGATGCTGGTCGCCGCCTTCGAGGTATAAATCCGCGGGCCAGGGAAGGCCAAAGCCTGCCTGCTCGCCGAGTAGGGCGGCCTGGCTGGCTCCTGACTCAAACCAGACATCGAGAATGTCGAATTCCTTGTCGAACTCGGTCGCGCCGCAGTGCGGGCAGGCTGTATCTGCCGGGAGGAAATCGATGACCGGGCGCGTGTACCAGGCGTCGGCCCCTTCCTGCTCAAAGAGCGCGACCACGCGGCGATGCGCCTCCGGCGAGAGTAGAGGCTTGCGGCACTGCTTGCAGAGGAAGACCGCAATGGGCACGCCCCAGATGCGCTGGCGCGAGATGCACCAGTCGGGGCGCGTGGCGATCATGTTGGAGATGCGCTCCTGGCCCCACGCCGGATCCCACTTTACTTTTTTAATTTCATTCAGCGCGCGCTCGCGGAAGGTTGTCGCGGAGCCATCCGCATTCTGCATCGGCGTTTCCATGCGGATGAACCATTGCTCCGTGGCCCGGAAGATGACGGGCTTGTGACAGCGCCAGCAGTGCGGATAGGAATGGTGCAGGTCTTTGCGAGCAAGCAATGCGCCACGGGCTTTGAGCAAGTCGATGATCGGCTCATTCGCCTTGAAGATGGCGAGGCCATCGTACTCCGGCAATCCATTGTGCAGGCGACCGCTTTCATCCACGTTGCAGGTGGGGTCGAGGCCGTAGCGCGCGCCAGTGTAGAAATCGTCGGCTCCATGCGCGGGCGCGGTGTGGACGGCTCCCGTGCCTTGATCGGCGGTGACGTAGCCGGCGAGTACGCCGAGGACGCTGCGATCCAGAAAGGGATGCTGGAAGGTTGCGCGCTCCATCTTCGCGCCAGAGAAGCGGGCGATCTCGACTGCCGACTGCAAGCCGCAGGCCTCCTGCGTCGCTGCGGCCAACGATGCGGCGACAATATAAGTTTTGCCATCCTGTTCCAGCGCAACATATTCAAATTCAGGATGAAAGGCGACAGCAAGCGATGCAGGCAGCGTCCAGGGCGTGGTCGTCCAGATGATGACGGAAACTTTTTTGCCCGCGAGCTTTGCATCCAGCGTTGTCGGATCGCTGGTCAGCGCGTAGCGCACGTAGACGCTGGGGCTGGTGTGCATTTCATATTCGACCTCAGCTTCGGCCAGAGCCGTGCGGTCATGGATGCACCAGTAGACAGGCTTCAATCCTTTGTAGACGAAGCCGCGCTCAAAAAAGGCAAAAAATGTCTCCGCGATGCGCGCCTCGTAGGATTTCGACATCGTGGAATAAGGTCGATCGAACTGGCCCAGAACTCCGAGGCGTTGGAACTGCGCGCTTTGCAGATCGAGAAATTTCTGTGCGTACTCGCGGCAGGCCTGACGAACGGCGATGGGGGCCATCTCCAGTTTTTTGCGGCCTAACTGCTCATCTACTTTGATCTCAATGGGCAGACCGTGGCAATCCCATCCGGGAACGTAGGGCGCGTCGTATCCGGCCATCGTGCGTGACTTGACGATGAAATCCTTCAGGCATTTATTGAGCGCGTGGCCCAGATGAATCGCTCCATTGGCGTAGGGAGGGCCATCGTGCAGCAGATAGACGGGCGCGCCTTTGCGTGCTTCGCGAATCTGTTGATACAGATGCATGGACTCCCATGCGGCCAGACGCGCAGGCTCGTTCTGCGGCAGGTTGGCCTTCATGGGGAAATCGGTTTGCGGAAGATGCAGTGTTGCCTTCAGGTCGTGCCCGGCGGGCATGTTGGCTCCAGAATGAACGATATGTGGTCATGATAAATGGTTTCTGTCTTCCTTCCCGAATTGGAGCAAACAGAATGGGCAGACATTGCGTCTATATAAGTGGAACGATAAAGAGAAGTGGGACGACAAAGCACGGCGAATCCTTCATAATTTAGATGTGCGGTCTTGCGTGTCTGCGTGGCGGGCACAAGGGAAGCATAAGCGAGCAGAATGTCGAATCAGGTTTTGATGCCTCCAGAACTGGAGACCAACGAGCAGCAGCAACCCGACGAACCCCAGCTATGGCACGATCTCGGCCAGGAGGTCGCGTTCTGGAGATCACTGCGCGACAACCTGCGGGATGTGTTTTTCCCCGTCAAACAGCCGCCGCTGCACCTGGTCTCGAAGCCCATTCCCGTGCCCGATCTCCTTGCGCAGGAGCCGCTCTGGATCGCTGTTTGGAAGGACATTCGTGATCTGCTCTTTCCGGAAAAACTGCCGCCGCTGCAATTGCAATCCCATGAAATCCCCGTGCCGGACATGCTGGCCGTGCCGCGTGATCGCCAGTCGAGTATCATCTCCGCCGTCGTCCACATTCTCATCATCGCGATTTTAATTGCGCTGTCGCTTTGGCACCCCAAGCGGCCTGTCGTGGCGCAGCCCGTGCAACCAGTCAAAGTTGTGCCGTTCCTCCCCTTTACGCCAGACATGTTGCAGGCGATGGGTGGCGGCGGTGGTGGCGGCGACCACGATTTGTTACAGGCAACGAAGGGGAAGTTGCCGACGATTGCCAAAACACAGTTTGTTCCGCCGGAGGAGATCATTCGCAATGACCATCCCAAGCTGGCCGTGGCTCCCACCATTGTGATGCCGCAAAATATCCAGTTGCCCAATACTCCGATGCCCGACCTGGGCAATCCAACGACGACGGTGCGCGGGCCAACCTCCAATGGCACGGGCGCGAATGGCGGCATTGGCTCCGGCAAGAGCGGCGGCATCGGTTCTGGCTCTGGCGCGGGACTTGGCCCCGGCACCGGTGGCGGCTACGGCGGCGGCGTGATGCACGTTGGCGGCGGCGTATTGCCACCCAGGTTGATCTACTCCGTTGACCCGGAGTTCTCCGACGAAGCGCGCAAGGCGAAGTATCAGGGGACGAGCGTGGTCGCTTTGATTGTGGATACCAACGGCCTGCCGCAAAACATTCGCGTGGTTCGCGCCTTGGGCATGGGGCTGGATGAAAAGGCTGTCGCTGCGGTCAAGCAATATCGCTTCAAGCCCGCGCAATTCCAAGGCCATGCCGTGCCCGTGGAAATCGATGTTGAAGTGGACTTCCACATTTATTGATTCGCGTGGCCGGGATGCAAACTCCCCAATGCTAGGTGGTGAGTCCCAGCGCCTGGTGGATGGCCGCATTCAGCTTCTTTAGCCCGCCTTCGACATCCCTGCCAAGATGCGCGCGCAGCGCGCGACGGCCCCGCTGGTCGAGCACGGCCAGATCGCCCGCAGCCTGCGCCGCAATCACCACGCCAAAGGTGTACTTCTGCGCTGGAATTTCCAGGTCTGGCGCATGGTCTGCCGTGACCTGGAGAAAGACGCCCGTGTTGGGGCCACCTTTGTAATCCTGCCCGGTGGAGTGCTGAAAGCGCGGGCCAAAGCCGAGGCAGGTTGCCACGCGCTTGGCATCGCGCACTGCATGACGAAAGCGCTGCAAGATCGCCTCATGCGTGTCATTCATCTGAATGTAGGCCAGCGTGGCGAAGTAATCGCCTGCATGAATCTGCGACAGATGCGCCCGCAGATAGGCTGTTAGATCAGCCTTGCCGGTTGGCAGCGCGCCCTGCAATACGGCAGCATATTTTTTCCCGGAGAAGAGCGAGATGCCGCCTTCTTCAAAAATGGGCGCGTCCTCGGTGAGCTTGCCCGTCTCCTCATACGCGGAGGTCAGGCGTTTGGTTTCAATTTTGCTGGCCTCGACATCGGGCTGGTTGAACGGATTGATGCCAATAACAGATCCGGCGACAGCGGTTGCCATCTCCCAAAGAAAAAATTGCTGCCCCATGTCGTAGGTCTGCGCCATGTCGATGCGGATGACAGGATGACCCGCCTGCGCCAGCTTCTCCACCGCCGCGTCGGTGGCGGCATTGTCTGCTCCCTGCAAACGAATGTGCGCGAAAATGCGGTCGCTACCATAGTGATCGGGCGAGGCAATCTCCTCGCGATCCACCGGCGTGATGCCCTTGCCCTGCTTGCCCGTGGATTCGGCAATCAACTGCTCAAACCACGCGCCCAGATCGTGTATCTCCGGCGAAGTGAAGAAGGTGATCTTGTCGCGGCCCGCATTGGCCGCAACTCCCAACATCAGGCCCAGATGCACGCCCGGATTGTCGGTAATGTTGGCGGACTTCGATGCGTCCACGCTGAGCTTGGCCTGCGCCAGAAATTTTTCGACATCCAGGCCCATCACCGCTGCGGGAACGATGCCAAAATTCGACAGCGCCGAATAGCGTCCGCCAATCGACGCATCGCCGTAGAAGATTTTACGGAAGTTGTCGGCCTTGGCCACTTGCTCCATTTTGGAGCCGGGATCGGTAACGGCGATGAAGTGACTGCCCGCCTTGTCCGCGCCCACGGCCTTCTGCATTTGCGCAAAAAAGTATTGCTTCAGAATGTTTGGCTCCAGCGTGGAGCCGGATTTGCTGGAGACGATGACAACCGTTTTCTTCAGATCGACACTCTGCTCGACAGCGCGAATCTGCGCCGGATCGGTGGAGTCCACAATCTGCAAATGGGGGAATCCCTTTTGTCGGCCAAAGGTGAGCGAGAGTACCTCCGGGCACAGGCTGGAGCCGCCCATGCCAAGCAGCAGCGCGTGCTTGAAGCCCGATTGCCGCGCGTCCTCGGCCAGCGCGCGGAACTGCGCCAGGTCTTTCTGCTGGCGCTCAACAATGTCCAGCCAGCCCATCCATTTCGATTCGTCGGTGCCCGTCCAGAGAGCGGCATCGCGTGACCAGAAGCGGGCTACTTTGTTGGCGCTCTGCCAATCGGCAACGGTGGCGGTGGTCTCCGCCTGTAGGCTTGCGGGAAGCATAAAAGAAATTTTCATACGGCGCGATTGTCTCATTTCAGAAGATGGATTGTGTGTTCTCGCTCACGTTGCTGGAGCGAACGTTCTCTTCATGGGATGCGGATGGACGATCTGCGGTTTCCAAACGCGATTCGCAATGCCATTTTATGATGAATGCAGCAGCAAAGAGAAACCGCCTTCCCCAGGGAGCAAAAAAATATGGACATCCAGACCATCGACCAGCAGTACAACCAGATGCAAACAGCCTCGCAGCAGGTGATACAGGAGATCAAAGACCTTGCTGCCAAGTTGCAAGCCGAGCAGAACAACGGCAACCAAAATGCGCGCGAGTGGCTGCTGGACTTGAAAGAGGTCGCGCTGGCCATTCAACAACAACAGCAACAAACGGCCAATTTATTGCAGGCCATCCACGGCTTTGTCGCCAGCCAGAATCAGGCCTATGGGCAGTCCGGCTATCCGCAACCGAGCTATGGCCAGCCCATGATGGGCACTCCGATGCAACCGCAAGGCGGGCTGGGCGGCGCGCTGGGCGGATTTTTGAACTCCGGCTTTGGTCGCGCTGTGGAGATGGGCCTCGGCTTCGGTCTGGGCGACGATCTGATCAACAGGATTTTTTAAGGCGGAAGATGTACAGGCCCGGCAATTGCCGGGTCTGTACATCTCGTTAGGCATTCAGTTAGCCACGCCCGTACCGCTGCGGCTTGGAGCGGGGACGAATTGCGTGGACAGGTGCCCAGTGATCGAAAGCGGGAACGCTTGCACTGATGGGGTTCCCGTGACCCCTTCGGCGCGCAACATCACCCGGAATCTTCCCGGATGCGTGTAGGTATGCGTTACGGCGCTGCCTTTGGCCACCACTCCGTCCCCAAAATTCCAAAAGTAGGCAAGAACAGGTTCGGAGCCATCCTTCTCGTGAGCGGAAAAGCTGAGTGTGCTCCCGGCTTTTCCATCGTGTGGAACCTGCACATCCAGATTGATTGGAACGGCGGGGACGCTGGTGTCCACAATTTTGAGGACGCGCACGGAGCGCGCAAGCTGGCCAACGGTCAAATGGCCCCCGGTCAAAGGCTGCCCCATATCTGGATACAGCGCATCAATAACCTGATAGTGGTGCGCAGGGGAAAGTCCCAGTGTGGGCAGGTCGAACACATGGGTTCGACGTTCCTCCGTCCAATTGAAGACCGTAAGAATGCTTGTACGGCTGTCCTCTTTCAGCAGAAAGATGCTGGGTTGCTTGTCCTCTGGCGCGTAGTTCATCAAATCCAGCGGAGTTGAAGCGTGTTGGAATTGTGCCATGCGGATCAATTCGCGGTTCGTCACCAGCGCCATACGGTCTGAATCGGCGCCGAGAATGGTCAGATCGTCGCCAATCTCGAACATCCCGCCGGAGACCGCTGCCAGCGCAATCGACACCTCAGCCTCATTCAGCGTAAGAGGGCGAACTCCATCGTTGGCTTCCGGGTCTGGATCCGGATCACGCACCAGTTGATCTGATACCGTAAACGCGTCCGGGTCGCTCAGGAAAAAATTGTGATTCATGTAGTAACGAGCTGCAATCCCCGGAGCGGACACCTTGCTGGCGTAGAACGTGTGGCCCGTGTCGTTGGAGATGCGTCCCATGTCCACATACCCCACGGGGTTCAGCATTTCGCTGCCGTCCTTATCCAACAGAACTTTGTCGCCAACCGTCTTTCGGATCACGTCGAGGCCGATGCGCTGCGCCTCCAGCGCTGTCGTATTGGGACGGTAGTAATAGCCTTCGATCGCGCTGTCTTCCATGAAGTCCATCTTGATATAGCGAATGCCCCACTTATGCACCAGCGTCGAGTAAGTCTGGCGCAGGTACTCCTGCGCTCCGGGGTTTGTGGTGTCGAGGCTGAACAGGGGATCAGTATGATGCATCACCCAACCACAGGAAATCGGCTCTCCCTTTGCATTGTGTACCAGCCAGTCTTTGTGATGCTGATAGACCCAGGAGCGCGCCGACACTTCAAAGGGCGCGGTCCACACCCCTGGGATCAACCCCTTTGCCCGCGCTTTTTGTTCCAGCGGGCGCATTCCATCGGGAAATGACTTCGCATTCGTTGCGGTATATTCACCGCGCGCGTACTGATATCCCTCGTCAATAAAAAAGAAGTTATATCCGAGGGGTTCCAGGTGTTGCGAGAGCCACTCCGCGTTGGTGAGCGCGGCCCCTTGATTCAGGCCAAAATAGTACGCCGTCCAACTCCACCAGCCCATCGGCGTGGTGGTCGTTGCGGAGAGTCGTGGATGATGTAACTGTTTAATCAGCGCCCCGTAGGTCTCAAGCTGGTGATGGTAATCCGTACCCACGCTGAAGAGAAGCCGCTCGGAGGCCAGCTTGTCTCCGGGTTTTAATGGAAGCGACAATTCGATTTGATCCTCTGCGGGGGAATGCTTCAGAGAATTCTCTTTTGTCATCTCTGTGGTTCCCGTGGAATCCACATGGTAGGAAGTAATCTGTGGCTCGCCGCTCTTTGCGTTGGAGACTCGGAGCCGAAGAATACTGAGAAAACGATCAGAAGTAAGCGCACCGAGAAACAAGCTGCGATGGCTTTGCTGGTTGTAGATCAACTGGCTGCCCACGCCACGGTGCATTCCATTGGTGGCATCTTTCAGATCGAGAATTTGCATCTCTGGACGATCCTCGCTGAAGCTGTCGGAGAGCACCCGATCCAGGGAAGCAGCTCCACCTAGATTCAGAATGTTATTTCCTTCTGCCATTACGGGGCGAATGGCCTGAACATGAAAGATACGGGAGGTTGAGTTACTCGCGATGACCTGAACATCCCCGAATGGGATGGAAGAATAGGCGCGAAGGATGAGTGTAAGATTCGGCTCTCCGCGCAGGCCGGAGTACTGCACGATCCACTGCCGCGCCGCGCCCAGATCGTCGGCGACGGTGGATTGACTTACCTGATGTTTGGGATAATCCCGCGAAGAAATCCAGCGATGATCCACCTTGACGGCGAACTGCGCCTGTAGCGCTGGCCCCGTCAGACCTGCCGTGCCAATCGCATACGAGCCATCGGTCGCGCCGACGGTCACTTGCAGTGGGGCATCGGTTGCCGCCGCCTGCGGAGATTGACTCGCCTGACATGGAATAGAAAACAGGAGCGCAGCAAGCGACAAGCATCGCGCCCGCTGAATCAACCGAGAGTGCATGAGATTCATAAGGAACTCCTTATCGGTGCATAGTGTTTTCAGTAAAACTCCAATTGAATATATTGTCGATCAGAGGGATATCCCGCGTTTCCAGGGAATAAAATCATCCTGACGCAATGTTTCCGCCTTCGTCTGTTTGTCGCCGCTCGCCACTTGAAGAATGTATTCCAGAATGGCCTCGGCAGATTCCTGAATGGTCTGCTCCCCCGTCAGGATTGTTCCGCAGTCGAAGTCAATAATATCCGACATGTGCTTCGCCAGGACGGAGTTTGTAGACAGCTTGACGACCGGAGCAATGGGGTTCCCGGTTGGAGTTCCCAGTCCGGTGGTAAAGAGAACGATATTCGCGCCAGCGCCCACCTGTCCGGTTACGGCCTCCACATCGTTGCCCGGAGTGCATAGAAGATTCAGGCCGGGTCGGGTCGCATACTCTGGATAGTCGAGAACATCGACCACGGGCGAAGTCCCTCCCTTTTTTACAGCGCCAGCCGACTTCATAGCATCCGTAATGATCCCGTCCTTGATATTTCCCGGCGATGGATTCATATCGAATCCGCTGCCGATTGCTTTTGCCCGCGCTGCATACTCCTTCATCATCCGGCCAAAGCGCTCTCCCAGATCACTCGTCACGCAACGATCAATCAGGCTCTGCTCGACACCGCAAAGCTCTGGAAACTCCGCCAGAATGCCGCGTCCGCCCAGCGCTGTCACCAAGTCGGAGACATGCCCGATAGCCGGATTCGCCGTGATCCCGGAAAATCCATCTGACCCTCCGCACTTTAATCCCACGGAAAGTTTGGAAATAGGAGCAGGAGCGCGACTCATTTTATTTGCGTCAATCAAGCCAAGAAATGTCTCTCGAATGGCGCGAGAGAGCATCGCAGATTCCAGACCACTCTCCTGTTGATCGAAGATCAGAAGTGGCTTGCGGAGGTCTGGCGATCGCTTGGCAAGCTCCTGTCGCAACATGGAAATTTGTGCATTTTGACAGCCCAGACTCAAAATGGTGGCTCCTGCCACGTTTGGATGGTGAATATATCCGGCAAGCAGCGCGCAGAGTAGCTGTGCGTCTTCGCGGGTTCCGCCACAGCCGCCTTCATGCTGGAGAAATTTAATGCCGTCAACATTGGAGAAGAGTTGGCGATGGTGGGACGCAACATTGCTTGGATCTGGCTTGTAGTTGCGAATTTGCTCAATCTTCCCCTGCGCGTAGAGCGTGGAAAGCGCTGCAACCTGGAGATGATAGGCTCCCCCGGACGCAACCCCCATTCCATGCTCGAATGCCTCTTGCAGTGCGCGGACATTGCGGTTTTCGCAAAACACCAAGGGAATCACGAGCCAGTAATTGCGCGTGCCCACCTGTCCATCGGGCCGATGGTATCCCAAAAACGTCCTTTCCTTCCAGCGGGAAACATCGGGAGGAGTCCACGAATAACTTTGCGTTTTCGCATGAAAATCCGTTGTTTGGTGATGCACGTTGGCCGTGTCGATTCGCTCTCCGGCGCGGATCGGCTTGCAGGCTTCTCCCACGAGAACTCCATACATCAGGACGGAATCGCCCACGGCAAAGTCGCGCAGCGCGAACTTATGCTTGGCTGGAATATCGGAGACGAGCGTGTAGGTTTTGTTCGCAATGGCGACCTTGTCCCCGGCGGACAAGGCAACAATCGCGACGGCGATATTGTCCGCCGGGTCAAGTTTCAGAACTTTCTTCTGTAGAAATGGAAAATCACTCATAGTTTTATCCCTGTTGTGTTTGCATCCCTGAGACGGCGACCCTCGCAGTTATAGCCCGTGCAAGCCCTCGCCCAGAATTGTTGTTTGCTGCGTGTTTGATGGACGGATCAACAAAAACAGGAAGGCGGTTGCAAAGAGCGGCAGCAATCCGGCAGCCATGAATGCGGGGCCGTAGGAATGGAAGTGATGAATCGAGCTTCCCACCCCCAGCGTGAAGGCTGCGCCCGCAAGACCTGCGGCCAGCCCGCCGAATCCTGTAACCGTGGCCACCACGTCTTGCGGAAAAAGATCCGCAGGCAAAGTCAGGCCCATCGTTGACCAGCTCGCGAAGCCCCACATCGCCACGCAAACCAGAGCCAATGCCGCATAAACATTGTGGACGCGCGCAGCATACATGCTGGCCAGAATCGGCAGGCAACTGAGAGTACATATCCACAGGCGGGCGCGAATGACCGAAAAGCCTCGCCGGATGCAATAGCCGGAGAGCCAGCCGCCAGTAAAGTTCCCAAGATCAGCGGCAACAAAGGGTATCCAGGCAACCAGGGCGATCCGTTTCAGGCTGAATCCGCGAGCATCGCTCAGGTACTGTGGCAGCCAGAAAACGTAAAACCATCCGATAGGATCGGTGAGCGCGCGGCCCAGCACAATGCCCCAAACATTTCGATCCTTCATCAGGCTCAGCCACCGTTGCAGTACGGGCTTCTCCGATTTTGGAGTTACGTCCTGACCTGCACGGATAAAGGCAACCTCCTCCGGCGTCACTCGCGGATGACGATCCAGCGTATGGTAGGCGCGCAACCATGTAAGCAGCCAAAGAAAACCGAGCATTCCTGAAAAAGTAAACGCCCATCGCCAGCCGAACCGCAGCGCGATCCAGGGAATCATCAGGGCGGCCAAGGCTCCCCCTACGCTGGAGCCACTGTCGAAGATCGCCACAGCCAGACTGCGTTCCTCGCCGGGGAACCACTCGGCGACCGCCTTGCTTGCTCCCGGCCAGTTGAAACCTTCTCCAAGGCCCAGCATGAATCGAAAGGCCGCGAAACTAAAAACGGAGCTGGCGAAGCCCGTGAGGATGTTCACCACAGACCAGAAGACGACCGCCAACGACAAGCCGATTCGAGTGCCCACGGCATCCAGAAAGATGCCTCCAAGGAGCCATGCGATTGCATAGGAAATCTGGAATGCGCCAAAAATCCTGGCCAGGTCCGTATGGCTGAAGTGGTATTGGGCCGTAATCATCGGCGACAGCACCGAGAAGGTTTGGCGGCTGATGTAATTGATCGTCGTGGAAAGAAAAAGCGTCCAGACAATCCACCACCGCGTCCGCCCAATGTGTCCTACTTTTTTCGACGGCGCCACTTCTGGTGCCACCTGCTCCACCTGTTGATTCAAGAAAATCACCTCATACGGTCAAATCTATCGCCGTGATGCCAGCAAATATCCACGATATGCTTCATGGCCTTTGTATGTATTCTCCACTGTTTGCATACGCCAAAGATTTATCGCGATCCAAAGTTGGAATTATTACTTTCAATTCCACGACGCGCCGCCATCTCCCGCCCCACAATATTCTTTTCAACATCCGACAACAAAACCGCTGCCAAAGGAAATACTTCGGCCTCTTCCAGAGCTATGTGGCGCTCATAGAGTTCCGATAACTCAGTCAAAATATCTGTCAATCTTGCATGGGCTTCTGGCGATATGCCACCCTCCGTCATCCACAGATGAACGATCGCGTCCGCCTCTTGATGTTGCAATTCGGCTTTTCTGTGCTCTGCCTCAAGACGCTCAATTTTTTCCAGGGTTACCCGCATCTCAGGAGTGTCCGTGCGGCGTAATCGTGGAAACAGCGACTGCTCCTCATCCGCCGTATGTTTGGGGGCGGCCTCGCGGAAATAACGAAGAGCCGCCTCCAGGGAAGTACGCTGGTGTGGCGTAAGCGATCCCCGATTCGCGTGGTCTACCGTTGCGAGAAGCGCGTTCAGGAAATACCGAATGCGTTTGTGGCAATCGCTGAGCATTCCAAGCGGTTGAGTAAAGTCGCTTTCGATTTTGCCGCCAATTTGAGTAAGCATGAACGATCCCTGTTCCTCTACATTCGCCTGATACACAGCCACACAAACCACGGCGACGGGACGTGTGCTCCACGTCGGATACGTGCCTGGCGCGCCAGTATATTAGAATACCTAGAATACTAGAAGAAAATCGGAAGCGAATCGAAAGCATTCACTTTCCCCGGAGTATTCGATGGCATCAACAACCAGTGGGGCAGCTCCACGGCTAAACCGCACGCTCAGCCTGTGGAACCTGATTATTATCGGGATGGTCATCATCCAGCCAACGGCCCCGATGGGAATTTATGGCGTCATCAGTAACAAGGCGCATGGCCACGTTGTCACGACCATTATGATCGCGATGGTCGCGATGCTCTTTACCGCCGTCAGCTATGGGAAAATGGCGCGCATCTATCCCAGCGCGGGATCGGCCTATACCTACGTTGGACAGGAAATCCATCCGGCCCTGGGATACATCACCGGTTGGAGCATGGTGATGGATTACATCCTGAATCCGCTGATCTGTACGGCCTTCGCCGCAAAAGCGGCCATGAACATTCTTCCCGTATTGCCCTATTACGCATGGATTTTGATCTTTGCCGCGCTCTTTACCTGGGGGAATCTGCGGGGCATCAAAGCATCGGCTCGCATCAACGAAACCATGTGCGCGGCAATGGTGGTCGTGGTGCTCATCTTTCTTGGCGCAGTCGTCAGGTTTGTGTGGGGTATGCACCATTATGGGGCCGCCTTCTACACGGATCCGTTTTACAATCCACAAACCTTTAAGACCTCGCGCCTGTTTGCCGGAACTTCGGTCGCGGTTCTTACGTACATCGGCTTTGATGGAATTTCAACCCTGTCAGAAGAGGCGGAGAATCCACGACGCAACATTCTTCTGGCCACCGTGCTCGTCTGCCTGATTACCGGCCTGCTTTCTGGGTTGGAAGTGTACGCGGCGCAATTGGTTTGGGGAGCCAAGCCGTTTCTCAGCAGCCAGGTGGAGTCGGCCTTTGCTATGGTTTCCCAAAAGGCGGGCGGGGTGATTCTGTTCCAGTTGGTTAACTTTACGCTCCTCGTTGCCAATGCTGGCTCTGGCATGGGCGCGCAGTTGGCGGCAGGCCGCCTGCTCTATGGAATGGGGCGCAGCGATGCGCTACCAAAATCCTTCTTTGGCGTGATCGAGCCGAAAAGCAGGATTCCACGAAACAACATCATTGCCGTGGGTGTTTTTGCGCTGCTGGGCGCGGGAATCCTGGAGTTTTTTGCGAAACAGTTGGGCGGCGGCGCTTATGAAATCGGCGCGCAGGCAGTCAATTTCGGAGCATTCATTGCCTTCATGGGCGTGAATGCTGCGGCCTTCGTTCGCTATTGGCTGCGCGCGGAGAAGAGGACGCTTGGAAATTTTCTCATTCCATTTCTGGGATTTTCTATCTGCGGATTTATATGGCTGAATCTCAGTCATACGGCATTGCTGCTTGGTTCGGTTTGGATGACCGCCGGTATTCTCTACGGGGCAATTAAGACACGCGGATTTCAAGCCAGGCTGGTCAATTTCGATATTCCCGCTGAAGATTAAAAGGATGATTGAAGAACCATGAAAACACCACAGAACAATCCATGCCGGACGATGGCGGCACTGCTACTGATCTTGGCCGCATCCGCTTTCCACAACGCAGCCGGAGCGCAGCAAACCACGCAGCCGCAGCAGCCTCACTGGATTGGAACGTGGGCAACTGCACCCATGACTCCAAACGTGGACGATCAGCGCGCGTTTTGTGATGTCACGCTGCGCGAAATCGCGCACGTCTCCGTAGGCGGAGATCAGGTACGTGTTCGGCTGACGAATGAATTTGGCGTGTCCTCGCTCACAATTTCTGCGGCGCATATTGCCCTCAGCGCCGGAGGAGGCGCGATTCAACCGGGAACAGACAGGCCACTCACCTTTGGTGGCGCGACGAGCGTCCAAATTCCTGCTGGGGCCATTCTGCTCAGCGATCCGGTGGAACTGAATGTTCCGGCCCTTTCCAACGTTGCTGTTAGCTTCTATCTTCCTACGCAATACATCCGCAACGGAACCTTTCACGACGCCGCCTTCCAAGAAAATTATCTTGTTCAGGGCAATGCTGTAGCCTCGCCAACTCTGGCGGGAGCGACAAAGCTTGAATCCTGGTATTTCTTCGATGGCGTGGATGTTGTTGCCAGCGCCCCCCACGCTGGGGCCATCGTTGCGATAGGAGATTCCATCACGGATGGAGCCTATTCCGCGCTGAATGAAAATCATCGATGGACGGATTTTCTTGCCAAACGACTACAAGGACAAAAGGAAACGGCCCAGGTGTCGGTTCTGAACGAAGGGATTGGAGCCAATCGCGTCTTGAGCCAGGGGTATGGGCCAAACGCGCTCTCTCGTTTTGATCGGGACGTGCTGTCGCAGAGCGGCATCAAATATCTGATCGTTCTGGAAGGGATCAACGACATTGGGCATCTTGTCGGAAGGCCCGTTTTCAAGATCACCGCGCAGCAACTGGAATTGGCCCTTGCTCAAATGGCAGGTCGCGCGCGCAACGCTGGAATCAAAGTGTATGGCGCGACGATAACGCCTTATGAAGGAGCGGATTATTACTCCGAAAAAGGAGAAGCCATCCGCGAAGAGGTCAATCAGTGGATTCGTACCAGCGGAGTTTTTGACGGCGTGATCGACTTCGATGCAGCCGTGCGCGATCCTCACAATCCAAAACAATTCCTGCCCCGGTATGACCACGGAGACCACCTGCATCCGAGTGATGCCGGATACCAGGCCATGAGCGATGCCATTGATCTGAAGCTCTTCCAATAGCGTGGATTTCGCCCCAGGAATTCCTGAGGCTATGCGTCTCAACCTTGGGCGGCTTTCTTTTTATTTGCGTAAACACGGCGGACAATGATGTACTAAAAGAACCACTAAAAGCTTTTATTAGCTTTCTTTGTTGGTATTTCTCAACTCTCAACCGCCAATGGAGGTCGTCGTCGTGAAGATTGGAAGTACGTGGGGCTACGTCATTACCAAATATGGCTATCCGCCATCGGTACCGGACATCATCAAAGGTTTGCGGGAAACAAAAGCCTTGGGTTTTGACAGCATGGAGATTGAAGGCCTGGGCAAAGACAACCTTCTCGCGGTCTACGCCGTCCGCAAGGAACTGAAGGCTGTTTGCGATCAGGAAGGACTGTACATCAACAACTTCTCCCCCATTCTGCCGAATTTAGCCAGCATGGATTCCGCGCTGCGCGCCGAGGCCCGCGATCTGTACAAACGCGCCATTGAGATCGCATCTTTCTTTGGATGCTCGACCCTCCTGGGAGACAGCTTCCCTCCGCCGCTCAAGTTTCGCGGAGACGTTCCCTACAAAAAAGCCATGAATTACGGCGGCCATTTCGCGGTGGAAGTGGATCCTGCCTTTCGTTGGGATCGCCAGTGGGATGTGCTGGTTGAAAGTTGCAGCTTCTGCGCGGAAGAGGCGGGGAAAGCGGGCCTGCTCTTTTGCATTGAGCCGCGGGTTGGAGAAATGTTGAGCAACACGGATTCCCTTCTGCGCATGATCGACGCGGTGCCGCATAAGAGCTTTGGCGCGGTGCTCGACGCGGCGCATCTGTATGCTCAGAAGGAAATTCTTCCCCTCAGCGTGGAAAAGCTGGGCAAGCGCATCTTCTCCGTCCATGTGGCGGACAATGACGGAAAGACCAATGAACACCTGGCACCGGGTCGTGGAACCGTGGACTGGGATGGACTCTTTCAGGCGTTGAAGAAGCATGGATACTCCGGGTACTTTGCTGTCGATGTCCTCATGGTTCCTGATCTGGAAGAGCAGTATCGGGAGTCCTTGGTGTTTCTGAAGGAAATGGAACGGAAGCATAGCATGTAAAGAATCTCTGAGCAGGTTTGCGTTTTGAAGGGGCGCGGCTTCAGCCGCGCCGTAAACGCAGTCAAGTCAACGCGGGCTTCAGCCCCTGAGGGAATGCGACTTCTCAAGAAGGACTTGTGCCGGAGTTCTCTAATTTGTGGCTGAGGCGGGCGGCAGGGAATTAGGATTCGATCAGATGGAGGAAAACGTGGCGCGGGTTTTGCTATTGCATCCAAAAGACAACGTTGCTGTGGCGCTGGATGACATTGCAACGAAGTCTGTCGTTGCCGTCCTTGGCGCGGAGACACCGTTGCGTTTGACCGCCCAGCAGGGGATACAGTTTGCCCACAAGCTGGCTATGCGACCCATTGCCGCCGGGGAGGCCATTCTGAAGTATGGCATCCCCGTTGGCTTTGCGACAGCCCCGGTGGCTGCGGGCGAGTGGGTACACACCCATAATGTTGGCTCGTATTACGCAGAGAAAAAGGAGGCGAAGTAATGGATCATATTTTGGGATACGCTCGTCCGACGGGAGTCCCCGGCATTCGCAACTATGTGATTTGCATTCACACGGTCGAGTGTTCCTCCTTCGTCTCCCAGAGAATTGCGGAGATTGATCCTCGCGTCCAGTCTGTGGGATTTCCAGGCTGCTATAAGAACGAATACGCCTCGCGGCTCATGGTTGCGCTGGCCACACATGCCAACGTCAGCGCGGCTCTACTGGTGAGCCTGGGATGCGAGGGGACAGACGCAAGCGCGCTTGCTGATGCCATCCGCGCCACAGGCAGGCCGGTGGAGGTGCTTCGCATTCAGGAGGCGGGCGGAACGGAAGCGAGCATTGCCCAGGGACGCCAGATCGTGGCGCGCATGTTGGCGGAGATCGAGACTGCGCCCCGCGTGCAACTTCGTGTGTCGGATTTGATCGTGGGCACTGAATGCGGAGGCTCAGACGGAACATCGGGCATCGCGGCCAATCCCGCAATTGGCCACGCCTTCGACCTGCTTGTCGATGCCGGGGCGACGGCCATCATCGAAGAGACACTGGAGATGGTGGGGTGCAGGGACATCATTGCGCGACGGGCGAAGAACCCTGACGTTGCGGCGCAGCTTTCCAGGGCAATTGAAAAGGCAGAGCATTTTTCACAACAGGTTGGCCAGTTCTCGATTGCTCCTGGAAATGAGAGTGGCGGGCTGAGCACCATCGAAGAAAAGTCTATGGGCGCTTTTATGAAGTGCGGGAGCCGGGACATATCGGGTGTCATCAAGGTGGCGGAGAAACCTTCAGGGAAGGGACTGTTCGTGCTTGATTCTGTGCCAGACCCATCCCCGTTTCTGTTCGGATACAGCAATCCCAATGACTCGGAAGGAATTCTCGACCTGATCTCCAGTGGCGCGCATCTTGTCGTCTTTGCGACCGGGCGCGGAAGCGTGATTGGAAGCGTGATCGCGCCGGTTCTAAAAGTGTGCGGCAATCCCAAGACCTATGCGCGAATGAGCGGCGACATGGATGTGAATGCGGGGCGCATCATTACTGGCGAGGCGACGCTGGCCGAGGTGGGACGGGAAATATACGACACGATCCTGGACGTAGCCGCCGGAAAGCGCACCGCTGCGGAGATTCTTGGACATCAGGAATACTGCATCCCTTACAAGCACCAGAGTAGTCTCTGCGCAAATGTGTAGAACCGGGCTATCCGCCAACTCAAAGAATCGGGATTGGCGGATTCTCCTGCCCCGGTAACATTCCTTTCATCTTCCTCTCACCCTAAATTCACGCCGCATTTAACGCGCTTACACATACACCTGTTCCCATGATGCGTGGGATAAGCCACGGCTGCGCATTGCGCTCTATGATTCCGAGGCAATGATCAAAGCAGACCCGCGCATGCCCACGCAACATAATCTTTCGGCGAGGTCTTACATGTCCAAATTTTGGAAACTTGCAGGCGCTTTCATCCTCTTCCTGGTCAGTGGAGCATCTGTGTTCGCAGCCAGCCCGGCTATTGTTCGGGGCACCGTCACCAATGAACAGGGAAACGTGGTGTCGGGCGCGCTGGTAACGCTGACCAACTCCATGTCGCAAAAGATGATAACAGCAACGACGGGAGAGAATGGAAGCTACAGCATTTCCATCCCGAACCCGGATGGCTACACGCTGATTATCACCAAGGATGGATTTCAAGCCTTCTCCGAATCTCTGGAATTACATTCCGGTCAGATGGTTGACGCTGATGCCAAGCTGCTGGTTCAGGTTGCGCAGCAGACGGTGACGGTGCATGGGGGTCTGGATGGAGTCACCACGCAGCCTTCACAGGAAAAAGTCTTTGAATCCGCCCAGTCCGTTCGCGTAATTGACCGTCAACAGATGAACATGGTCGGCCCGGTCGCCGGTGGCGCGCAGGTCATCTCCACCGCTCCGGGTGCCATCGTCACGGGCTACGGCGACACAGGTGCCACCAAATACACCATTACCCTCAACGGATTGAACCAAGGCTGGGGCGGCTACGGTGGGTACACCGGCGGCGGCGCTCTGGGCGTTACGTTTGATGGCGTGCCCATCGTCGATCCTGGAACAGATCTGTGGCCGTCAGCTACCCTCCCGGAAAATGGCCTCATCCAAAATACCAACGTTACTTATGGCCCCGGCAATCCTACGGATCGCTGGTACACCAATGTCGGCGGCTCGATTGAGTTCACTCCGCTGCAACCAACCGCAACGCTACATGGAACGGTAACCACCACATACGGTAGCTATCAGCAAAAAGATGTTGTTGCCAGCGGCAGCACTGGCCTATATCACGGCTGGTCGGCAGTAGTTTCCGGCGGCACGGGAAGCGGCAACGACTTCCGCGTGGCCCCGGATGGATTTGCCAATCCCAGTAAAGATTGGGCCGTTCAGGCCAAGGCGCTGAAAACCTTTCAGGGGAGCAGCTTGGAATTGGGAGGCTATTACTCCTATGCTGGCGGCTATCGGTCGCAGGTGATCCCGATTGCAGCCAACCCGTACATCACGGTGGATGGTACCCTGGGCAGCCAGCAGTACAGCCAGCCAACATCGGGCGAGTACAGTACCTTGGCGTACAACATCTACAACAAATACGATGTCAACCAAATGGGGCTGATCTACGGGCGGGAGAATGTGAAGCTGGACACCACCACCACCGTGCAAAACACGTCATGGTACATGCACATCGCACGCTTACACAATCGCCTCAACGATGCCTATCAGGATCTTTCGGGATCGACTGGCAACCAGCAGCAGAACGAATACAACAATCCATACTCCGACACCATTGGAGACAAGCTCCTTATCACGAAAAGACTTCCTTGGAACACGGTCAGTGGTGGCGGCTACTTTATTCACGATCTATACAACAGCCGAAATAACTTCTGGGGACCCGCGTGGGGTGGCTCCAAAACGATCGCGAACGTGGGCGGCAATATCCGTTCCAGCTACTTCAACACCAACGACTTTTCCCTCTTTCTGCAGGATGACATTCACCCCATCTCATCGCTGCACATCACGCCTGGCATTCGTTACGTTGGATTTGCCACAGGCTTCTACAGCGCCGTGCAGCAGGACTTTAACCTTGCACCCAACCCAACCCCGCAAACCTCAGGTCTAAACTACACCACAACCCTGAGCACGCACTGTCGGTACATCCCCAACTCTGGATTTTCAGGGTCTAATCCCGCCCCCGGAACTTCAGCATCCGCCTACGTTGGCGTGCAAGATGCCTGTCCCGCCGCCAACGAAAATCGCAGTGGGGTTGAGCCATCCGTGGACGCTACAGTGAATGTGCGCCCGTGGCTGAACCTTTACGGCGGATTCTACGAGGCGTTGCGCACGCCGGAGCTGGGCGGAGGCGGCGGAATGTTTCAGGCCGTCGATCCCGTCAGTTATCACTTGGAGCGCGGAACCTATTATCAAGGTGGATTCAAGATACACACCGAAGGAAGCGGTTTCCGCAACAATTTCATCTTCGGCGCGGCTTACTACCATCAGCAGTTTGCCAACCAGGAGATTGACACCACTCTGGCCAACGGCGACACCTATGATGCCAATGGAACTTCCAACTATAACGGCGTCAACATCTTTGCCGATGATGACCCAATCCTGAACCTACACCTCTTCGCCAATGCAAACATCGAGGCTGCCAGCTATAGCAGTTATGTTACGGGCGGACTTTTCGTAAATGGCGCGGCAACCTGTACAAATCCCAATGGAACACCTGTTGCTGGTTGCTTGAACTATAACGGCTACCCAGTATCCTATGTGCCGACTTCCACGTTAAATGTCGGTGCCATTTATACTACGCATATTGCAAAGCGTTTTACCCTCGAGCCTACTGCTTCGTTCCAGTTCATTGGAAGCCAGCATCTCTTCGATAACTGCGCCGAAGTGTCGGGGGCTTGTACGAGTCCAGCACCCAGCAAAACTGTAACCATGCCAGCCTACGCTACGTTCAACCTTGGCGCGGAGGTTCCCTACAAACTCTTGGATTTTAAATTTATGGCGCTGAATGTATTCAATACTGGGTACAATGAGTTTGAATATATATCCGCTGGCAGCTACTTTAACACCTCATCAACAGCTCCGGCTGGATCGCAATACGCCTACAACTACGTGACGGCTTACCCCGGCGCTCCGGTCACGGCCTACGGCAGCGTCAACGTCCACTTCTAACAAAAGACCTACTTACAATTCAGGCCCGGCAATAGCTGCTGGGCCTGAAATTTTTGTTGGGCAAAGCACGATCTTTACACCGTCATCCTTGTTCTATTCGCTTCCTGTGTATCGCCGCTGCTCTGCTACAGGGAGGAACTTCGTGCGAATCGTTCCCGTTACAGGAATGCGGAAATCATCCTTCCCCGTCAGTCCGTCCAGGCCAAGCGCAGTGAGTTTTACATGGTAGGTGTTCGCGTATGTATATGCGTGGCTGACTTTCGCGCCCTCCAGAATTACACCATCCCCAAAATCCCAGCGATACGAAACAACCGCTGTTTCCGAGGTGGCAAGGTTGGCAGAGAACTCCACGGTCTCTCCCGTCTTTGCGGTGGATGGATGTTGCGCTTGAATAACTGGGGCTTTTGCTGCGATTCCGGTATTGACAATCTTCAGCACGCGAACCGAGTGGAGCGGTTGACTTATAACCATAGAATTTGATGCCGAAATGTGGATTTTCTTCTTATCCAAAATGTCAAAGACCGTGTATGGCCCTTTTCCCGTGAGTCCAAAATCGGCAAGTTTGATCGCATGGGTTCTTGCATGCTCCGTCCAATTGAAAATGGTAAGAACACTCTGCCTTCCATCTTCCTTAAGAAAGAAAATGCTTGGCTGCTCATCTTCGGGAAGGTATGTCATCAAATCCACGGGAGTGGCCGCCCGACCCAGGCGCACCATGTTGATCATATCTTTGTTCTGGATCAACGCCAGCCGTTCCGGCTCCGACCCCAAAGTGGGCAAATCGTCGCCGATCTCATACATGCCGCCTGCGACGGCAGCAAGCGCCAGGGAAACCTTGGCCTCATCCAATGTAAGTGGGCGATGGCCGCCATGCCAGGCCAATTGATCTTTTAGTGTCTGGGTAGATACGGAGAAAGCATCTGGGTCTGACACATAGAAATTGCGATTCATGTAATATCGCGCGGCAATTCCCGGCGCTGCGACCTTGGTGCTGGATTCAAATGCGTGTCCCGTATCCTGCGAGATACGTCCTAGATCAAAATAGCCAACGGGGTTCAGCATCATGCCCCCATCCTTGTCCAGCAGAACATCATTCCCAACGGTCTGGCGGATGATGCTAAATCCGATCCGCTGCGCTTCCATCGCGGTTGTATTCGGTCGATAAAACTTGCCTTCGACCGAGCTATCATCCATAAAATCCATCTTGATATAGCGAAGTCCCCAGACGTTTACCATCTCGGAGTAGGTCTTTCTCAGGTAGTCCTGGGCGCCTGGATTTGTAGTATCCAGAGCGAACAGACGGTCATCCTTGTCATCACTCACCCAGCCCAGGTGGATGGGATCGCCTTTGGCGTTGTGAACCAGCCAGTCGCGGTGATTTTGATATACCCAGGAACGCTCGGAAACTTCAAACGGTGCCGTCCATACCCCGGTGATAAGTCCCAGGCCACTTGCCTTTCTTTCCAAACTATCCATGCCATGCGGAAAGAGCGTGGCATCCGGCGTGGCATATTCTCCTCTGGCATACATGTATCCATCGTCGATGAAAAAGAAGTTATAGCCAAGCGGCTTCAAATGCTGCGTGAGCCATTGGGCATTCGTCATGGCTGTTCCTTCATTCAATCCATTGTAATAAGCAGCCCAGCTCCACCAACCCATAGGCGTGGGCGTCGTTACCCGCGCATGATGGAGTTTTCGGATAATCGAGCCATAGGTCTCTAGCTGTCGGTGGTACTCCGTATTCACGCCAAGGAGCAATCTCTCCGATGGCAACTCTGCCCCAGGATCAACTTGCAGCTTCAACGGCATTTTGTCTTCGGGGGGAGAATCCAGAAGCGATCCTTCTTTTGTGATCTCCGTGGTGCCCGTGGCATCCACCTCATACGAGGCGATATGGGGTTGCTTGGCATCCCCGGCAAGATGAATCCGCAGAATCGTCAGAAAACGATCAGATGTTAGCGCTCCAAGAAAGATACTCCGGTGACTCTGTCGATTGTAGATAAGCTGGCTGCCAAACCCGCGCTGCATTTGGTTTTCCGCTTCTGCCAGATCGTGAATCTTTAGAGGGGGCTGATCCTCACTGAAACTATCGGAAAGGACGCGATCTTCAAGGGCTGGCCCACCTAAATCGAGAACAGAGTTACCCGATTCATCAACAGAACGAATATCTTCAACCTGTATGGGTTTCGTCGTTGAATTCTTAACAAACACCTGTATGTCCGCGAAGGGTTGATCTGGGTATGCGCGCAAGATGTAGATAAGGTCTGGCTCGCCAGACAGGCCGGAAAAGGTCACCGTCCATTGCGCTGCTGTTCCCAAATCATCCGATACCTTTGCATGGACTACCTCATGTTTCGGGTAATCCGCAGATTTCAACCAGCGATTTTCCAACTGCACGGCAACGCCAGATTTCAGTACGGGAGACGCGGAGCCAGACACTCCGACTGTGTAACTCCCATTCGTGGGATCAACCGTCACTTGTAGCGCATTCCCTTTGTTTTGCGCAGCCAGAATGGTGAGATGACAGAAAATGCTTGCAAGAACCCCAAGAACCATACGCGCATAGGTGTTAGTACGCACTCCACTTATTCTGCTGCTTCCCATGTAACTTCCCCTTCTTTGCGTCTCAGAGTATAAATTTTTCGTGATATTGTTCGTCCGCATAGTATGAA
Source organism: Acidobacteriota bacterium (assembly GCA_021810625.1). GTDB lineage: Bacteria > Acidobacteriota > Terriglobia > Terriglobales > Acidobacteriaceae > JAJZIJ01. The sequence continues at coordinate 3,807 of JAJZIJ010000022.1, read as the reverse complement.
GACCCAGGGCATCTCGAATCAGAGACACCCTAGGCTTTTGGTTATCGCGCCCGCGCCTTCTGCGTAATGGCGAGATATTTGCGCGCGTTCTCCGTGATGATCTCTGGATGGCCGTTGGCGATGGCCTTGTTATCCACCAAATCTCCGCCAACGCCCAAAGCAAAGGCTCCGGATTCGAGGAACTCCTCTGCCGTAGCCAGCGAAACTCCGCCCGTGGGAATCAGATCAATCTGCGGCAAAGGAGCTTTCACGGCCTTCAAGTACTTGGCTCCGCCCACAGCGCTGCATGGAAAAACCTTCACGGCATCCGCGCCCGCCTGCCATGCAGTCACAATTTCTGTTGGCGTCAACGCGCCGGGCAGGATGGGAACACCATATTTGCGGCATAGCTCAATGGTGCGAAGGTCAAGCGCGGGACTGACCACAAACTGCGCTCCGGCCAGAATGCAGGCGCGAGCCGTCTCGGCATCCAGCACCGTGCCAGCGCCCACCAACAGGCGGTCGCCGCCATGCTCCACCAGTTGCTCGATAACACGAATCGCGCCCGGCACGGTCATCGTGACTTCGAGAATCGGCACGCCCCCGGCTTCAATGGCCTTGGCAATCGCCAGCGCTTCCTTGGTGGAGGAGGCCCGCAACACCGGCACAATACCAATCTGATGGATACGCGAGAGAACTTCAGCTTTTTTCATCGTTGGATATTCCTTTTTCTATTGAATCATTTTTACCGCACCACGCGCGCGGAGGAGCCTTTCATCAGGCGCTCAACTTCACTCAGCGTGGCCATCGTGGTATCTCCAGGAGTGGTCATGGCCAGCGCTCCGTGGGCGCAGCCGCAATCGACGGCGTACTGTGGCCCGCGACCCGTAAGAAAGCCATAGATCAGCCCCGATGCAAAAGAATCGCCACCGCCGACGCGATCAAAGATTTCCAGATCAGGCATGGGGCGCGCCTCGTAAAATTCGCCGCTGGAGTAACAGATTGCGCCCCAGTCATTGATAGTGGCCGATTTTGCATTGCGCAGCGTAGTCGCAACTACTTTGAAGTTTGGATAGGCGGCGACGGCCTGCTCAATCATTTTGCGAAAGCTATCCGTGCTGAGATGCGAGAGATTTTCATCCACGCCCTCCACTTTGAATCCAAGCGCGGCGGTAAAATCCTCTTCATTGCCGAGCATTACATCAACATACTGCGCCAGTTCGCGATTTACCTCTGTGGCGCGTTTCTGTCCGCCAATCGCCTTCCACAGGGAGTCACGATAGTTCAGGTCATAAGAAATAATGACGCCATGCTTGCGGGCCGATTGCATGGCCTCACGCGCCACCTCCGGTGTGGTCTCGGAGAGTGCGCAGAAGATGCCGCCGGTATGCAACCAGCGCGCGCCTTCCTTGCCGAAAATGTTGTCCCAATCGATCTGGCCCGGCTTCATCTGCGCGATAGCGGTATGGCCACGGTCGGAGCAGCCCAGCGCCGCGCGCGCGCCAAATCCGCGCTCGGTAAAGTTCAATCCATTTCGCGACGCGCGACCCACGCCGTCATAGGGAACCCAGATCAGATGGGAAAGATCGACGCCGCCTTGAAGCATCAGGTCTTCCACCAAACGGCCTACGGGATTGTCCGCCAGAGCCGTCACAACGGCGGTCTTCATGCCGAAGCAGCGCCGCAGACCACGCGCAACGTTATATTCGCCGCCACCTTCCCAGACGCGGAAGTTGCGCGCTGTGGCAACGCGCTCCTCGCCGGGATCCAGACGCAACATCACCTCGCCCAGGCTGACCAAATCCCAACGGCACTCCTCTTTGGGGCGGAGCGCCAATTCCTTCTGTTGGATCATTGCTTCGTTCCCTCTTTCTCTATTCATAGTTTTATTGCGTCAGGATGTTTTGACAACATGCAGTTGCTGCGGCGCAAGCCACTGCATTACCAGCATAGCTGACAAATAGGCAAAGGCCGCGATCATAAACAACGGCGTATATTGATGCGTCCATTGGAGCACCCATCCGACCAGAATGGAGAAGAAGATGGCGCTCAACGAGGCGCATAACGTTCCCATGCTGACGATGGTGCCCACCGTACCACGCGGAAACATATCTGAAGCTGTCGTAAATAAATTTGCCGACCATCCCTGATGCGCCGCCGTGACCACGCCCAAAATGCCAACCGCCATCCATAGATGATGCGTGTGGCTGATGAGCAGCACCGGGAGCGCGCCCAGAGCGCAGAGCAACAACGTGGCCTTGCGCGCCTGCACCATGCTTGCGCCGCGCCGCAGAAACCACTTGGGCAGCCAGCCGCCGCCCACGCTGCCTATGTCGGAGAGGACATAAATCACGATCAAGGGCAATCCCAAGTGGCGGAGACCCAAATGGTAGGTTTGATCCAGAAACTTGGGCAGCCAGTACAGATAGAACCACCAGATGGGATCGGTGAGTGTTTTGGCCAGCATAAAAGCCCAGCTTTGGCGGTGGCGCAGCAGCGCGCGCCAGTCCAGCCGCTCGGACTCCACGGCCTCCGACTGTCCGGCGCGAATATAGGCAAACTCCGCTGGAGACACGTCGGGATGCTTCTCTGGCGGCTGATAGTAGGCCAGCCACCAGACCAGCCAGATCATCCCCAATCCGCCAACAAACAGAAACGCCGCGCGCCAGCCGTAACGCAGCGCGATCCAGGGCACGCATAGCGGAGCCAGAATCGCTCCTACGTTCGCGCCAGCATTGAAGATTCCCGTGGCAAAGGAGCGCTCCGATTGTGGAAACCATTCCGCTGTGGTTTTGATGGCCGCAGGAAAGTTTCCCGCCTCGCCCAGACCGAGAAAGAACCGCGCAATACCAAAGCCCAGGATCGAATGCGCCAGCGCGTGGGCTGCGGAGGCCAGACTCCAAACCGCAACCATCACGGCGTACCCAATGCGCGTTCCGATGCGGTCAATCAGCGGCCCAGCGAAGGTCAACCCGACGGCATACGCCAGTTGAAAGCTGCCAATAATGTAGCCATACTGGGCTTCTGTCCAGTGGAATTGCTGTTGCAGCGTGTCGGCCAGAATGCCGAGCACCTGCCGATCCAGATAGTTTTTCGACGTGGCGAAGAAGAGCATGGCGCAGATCGCCCAACGCACACGGCTTCGGAAAGGTGGGGCGGAGGAAGTCGGCTCGTCGGTCAGCATGGCTGACTCAAATACTAAACGGAGCAACGCTCGGCTGTCGTGGTAGGGAGAGACAGCGAGCGCGATTTCCGCAGCGGGAGTATTGTCCAAAGGCGCAAGGTTCCGTATATTGGAAAGAGTCGCCGTGGCGCTATCGTCTAGGGGTTAGGACGTGAGATTCTCAATCTTAAAACACGGGTTCGATTCCCGTTAGCGCTACCATGTAGCATCCGCTAAATCAGCGAGTCGCGCAGCCAATGCGTATACGTCCGACGGATCGCATTGTTCTTGACTTCTCGAACAACACACCTTGACAATGAGTCTGTTCCCCCGAATTGCAAGAGGTAATTCCATGTTCGCGTCCCATCTTTCTGTCAGGAAAGTTCCTGCCGTGCTGTTGGGCCTGTCTGCGATCTTCGCTTTCTCGGTTCCGCTGCTCCTCACCGCCTGTGGCGGGGGATTTTTCGGTGGTGCAGCCCAAGGAAAATGGACATGGATGGGCGGGAGCAACACAGTGCCGAGTACATGTTCACCTGCATCCCTAATCCAATCGGGAGTTCCCCCGGCTCTGCCGGGGAGGCAGTAGCAGTTTGACATTTGCGGGAGTCCATCCAAGAAACTCCAGAACGTGAGCCGCCAAGCACACGAAAAGGAGAATCTGGATG
>JAJZIJ010000061.1 GCA_021810625.1 Acidobacteriota bacterium | reverse complement strand
AGTAACGGTGACGGTGAGCGCGCTGACAACGCCGCCCACGCCCAGCTACACGCTGACGGCAACTCCGGCTTCGCTGAGCATCACGCCGGGGCAGACAGGAAGCAGTTCGCTGACGATCACGCCGTCGGGCGGCTACAGCGGCAAGCTGACGCTGGTCTGCGCGGGCCTGCCCGCCAATGCGAGTTGCACGTTCACGCAGAGCGGCACGACGAACAACATCGTGACGCTGAGCGGCAACAATACGGCGGTCAACGTCACGCTGAACATTCAGACCAATGTGGCGACGGCGCGGCTCGACGCGCTGCCAGCCATCCGGCCAACTCCCTCCAGCCCGTTCGGGCAGCAAAGCCCACTGAGTCCGATTCTTCCGGCGCTGGCCTTCTGGTGGCCGGGGAGCATGGCCGGACTGGCGGCCTTCGGACGCAAGAAGAATCTCTCAAAGACGCGGCAGCGGATGGTGCAACTCTGCCTGCTGGTGTTGATGACGGGCGCGCTGGCAGCAGGAATCTCTGGCTGCGGCGGCTCGGCAGCGAGTACCCCGGCGGCGGCCAGCGTTACGCCAGCGGGAACGTCAAATGTGATTGTCACGGCGGCTCCGGAATCAGGAACGGTTCAAGCCACGACCATCACCCTCACCATCTCGTAGGAGTGGCTTCGCAGGGCGTTTACGGCGGTTTGGGCGAGGGTCTTTGGGGGGCAATTCGGAGCTACAGTTCTCTCTGCGCTACGATAGGGGAAGACGAGAGCATTCCGCGTGATCCAACAACTTCGAGCCTTGCCCAACCAATTGACGCTGCTGCGGCTGTCCATCATCCCATTTCTGGCTCTGGCCATTTTGGATGCGCACTATCACCGCGCCCTGATCCTGATGGTGATTGCGGGGCTGAGCGATGGTCTGGATGGATTTCTGGCCCGACGCTTTCGCCAGCGCACGCAGCTTGGCGCATACCTCGATCCAATTGCGGACAAGCTGTTGCTCAGCACGCTGTTTCTGGTGCTGATGCATGTGGGGCTGGTTTCGATGCGCGTCACGTTGTTTGTGTTCAGCCGCGATCTGGGAATCCTCCTCATGGCGGCGCTGTTGTACAACACGGCGGGCATGAGGGATTTCAGTCCCAGCATCTTTGGCAAGGCCAACACGCTCGCGCAGATTGTGGCCGTCGCCTCCGTGGTGCTGGCGCAGTCCTACGCGCCGACATGGCTGCTTTGGCTGCGGCACGCAGCGCTGGAGGCTACGCTTTGGCTTACGGTGATTTCAGGCTTTCATTATCTATGGCTCAGCGGTCGTCGCCTGGGGCATCCGGCGGAAACGCAGGCGCAGATTCCATAGGATGAGCGCCGCGCTCAGGCATCTGCATCTGCGTCGGGAGCAGGGGATTCCTCCACTGCAATATCTTTGAATTCCTGAGAATCGAAGACCTCGCCGCATTGCAGGCACTCAACGTATTCGATCTCTTCTTCACGCGCGATCACGCGCACTTGGGGATGTTTGCAAGCTGACAGAGTGGGCATGTTCGTAAACGGTTCGGAATGCTCCTGATGGCGTCAGTTTGCCGTTTTTGCGGAGAGTTGTCAAAGGAAATCATCATAAATTTTTAGACATGAACCGAGCGCCATTCCCGGACGCCGCTTGGATGCCGTTGGAGTTGCATATCGGACTGAAATAGTCGTATACTGGCGTCACGCCCCGGGGTTGGGCGGAAAAGCAAAGGCGCGCCATGCTCAGACTGACCAAAAAAGCGGATTACGGGCTGATGGCAGTGAAGTATCTGGCCGAGCGCGTGGGAACCCAGGCGCAGAGCGCCAAAGATATTGGGGATGCCTATCACATTCCCGTGCCGTTGCTGGCCAAGATTTTGCAGCAGCTAACGCGCGCCGGGATTCTGGTGTCGCATTCCGGGATCAACGGCGGCTACTCGCTGGCGCGGAACGCGGATGCAATCACGGCCTTTGAGGTGGTTCGAGCCATTGAGGGGCCTCTTTTCATTACCTCCTGCGTAACGGTTCACGGGGCGTGCGACCTGACGGAGTGCTGCACCATCAAAGAGCCGTTGCAGAAGTTGAACGACACTATTCGAGATTTGCTGATGGGAATGCGCATCTCGGATATATGCGAAGATTCTGCGGCCAGGACACACGCTGGACATGGCCGTCATGCGAAAGAAAATCTAGTCACGCTGAATTACTAAGCAAGGGAGAATCCAACGATGTCTGCTGTCGAGAGTCCGACCACACCGCGCAACGGCACGAGCCACGGCGTTCACCTGCCCATCTACATGGACAACCACGCGACCACGCCGATGGATCCTCGCGTGCTGGATGCCATGATGCCGTACTTTACAAAAATCTTTGGCAATGCCGCCAGCCGGAATCACTCGTTTGGCTGGGAGGCGGAGCAGGCGGTCGAGCAGGCGCGTGAGCAGATTGCGAAGCTGATTGGCGCGACGGCAAAGGAGATCATCTTCACCTCCGGCGCGACGGAGAGCAACAATCTTGCCATCAAAGGCATTGCCGAGATGTACAAGGAGCGTGGCAATCACATCATCACCCAGGTTACGGAGCATAAGGCCGTGCTCGACACCTGCAAGCGACTGGAAAAATCCGGCTGCCGCGTCACCTATCTGCCGGTCGATGCCGAAGGTCGCATTGACATGGAAGACCTGAAGCGGGCGATGGAGGAGAAGACCATTCTGGTGAGCATCATGTTTGCCAATAACGAAATCGGCGTGATTCAGCCGATGGAGGAGATTGGCAAACTTTGCCGCGAGCGTGGGGTTCTTTTTCACACCGATGCGGTGCAGGCCGTGGGCAAGGTTCCGGTGGACGTGAATGCGTTGAACATCGACGTGCTTTCGCTCTCTGGTCACAAGATTTACGGGCCGAAGGGCGTGGGCGCGCTGTATGTGCGTCGTCGCAATCCCCGCGTGCAAATCTCCGCGCAGATTGACGGCGGCGGGCACGAGCGCGGAATGCGCTCCGGCACGCTGAATGTTGCGGGCATCGTGGGGCTGGGCAAAGCCTGCGAACTTTGCCGCGAAGAATTGCCGATGGAGGCCGAGCGCCTGCGCAAGATGCGCGACCGCCTGAAGGCTCGTCTGGAATCCAAGCTGGATCACATCCATGTGAATGGCACGATGGAGCATCATCTTCCAGGAAATTTGAACATGAGCTTCGTCTACGTGGAAGGCGAATCGCTGCTGATGGGCATCAACGATATTGCGGTTTCCAGTGGCTCGGCCTGCACCTCGGCCACGCTGGAACCATCGTATGTTTTGAAGGCGCTGGGACTCGGCGACGATGTGGCGCACAGTTCGATTCGCTTCGGTCTGGGCCGCTTCAACACTGAGGCCGAGGTGGATTACGTTGCGGACAAGGTGATCGACGTGGTGCAGAAGCTGCGCGAACTTTCTCCGCTGTACGAGATGGTGAAGGAAGGCATTGACCTGACCAAGATTCAGTGGGAAGCGCATTAAAATTCGCTTGCAACAGATGGTTTTAAGTTTTCAGTCAACTTTAGGAGGAACAACATGGCATATAGCGACAAAGTATTGGATCACTACACGCATCCGCGCAACGTGGGTCAGATGGACAAGGGCAGCGCCGAGGTGGGCACAGGTCTGGTGGGCGCGCCGGAGTGCGGCGACGTGATGCGCTTGCAGATTAAGGTGAACCCGGAGACGCAGGTGATTGAAGATGCGAAGTTCAAGACCTTCGGCTGTGGTTCGGCCATTGCCTCCTCTTCGCTTGCCACCGAGTGGGTGAAGGGCAAGACCGTCGAAGAAGCGATGCAGATCAAGAACACCGACATTGTGAAGGAGCTTTCCCTGCCGCCGGTAAAAATTCACTGTTCCGTGCTGGCGGAAGATGCCATCCGGGCCGCGATTGGCGATTGGAAAAAGAAGAATGGCGTGCAGGAATCCTCTGCCGCGCCGATGGTTGCAACCGCTCATTGAAGGGGCAGTGAGTATGAGTACGGTCGATCAGGGAATCGTGAATCCGACCAACCAGATGCCCGCGCAGAATGGCATTCAGGTTACTGCGCGGGCGCTCGGTCGCATTCGTTCCGCGATGGAGAAGGAAGCTGTTTCTCCGGTGCAGGGCGGCCTGCGCCTGGGCGTGCAGGGCGGAGGCTGTTCCGGATTGTCGTACAACATTCGCTTTGACACGCAGCCGCGGGAGCGCGACCGTGTATACGATTTCGATGGCGTTCGCGTTTTTGTCGATCCAAAATCGTTCATCTACCTGCACGGCATGATTCTGGATTATGAAGAGTCGCTGATGCGCCAAGGCTTCCACTTCGTCAATCCGAACTCAACCAAATCGTGTGGTTGTGGGTCGTCTTTTTCCGCATAGTCCGCCGCTCCCAAAGGATTCGGCAGGATGACCAGAAACAGCACATCCGCACGCATGGAACAGGGCGCATGACACAAATTTTGGCACAATCCGCGATGGCTGAATGCTGGGCCTGCGATACGCAGAACGATCCAGCGGCTTACCTCTGCGCTGCCTGCGGCAAGCTCTTGCCGTCGGATTCCACCGATTACTTTGCGCTCTTCGGATTGACGCATCGGCTTACGCTGGACGTGGCTGCGCTGGAGAAGCAGTTTTACCGACTGAGCCGCAAACTTCATCCCGATCTTTACACGCGGGCCAGCAAAGAAAAACGGCAGTGGAGCCTGGAGAAAAGCGCGCTGCTCAACGATGCGTATCGCGCGCTGCGCGATCCCATTGCGCGCACGGAGTATTTGCTGGAGACGGAAGGCATTCGTCTGGAAGAGCAGTCGCGGGATGCGACCGACGCGGCGCGCGCAACGGGCACGGACAAGCAGCAGGTGATTCCGCCGGACATGCTGGAGGAGGTCTTCGAGCTGAACATGCAGTTGGAAGAGGTGCGGATGGCCGCTGCCAGCAACAGTCAAGACCCGGAGTTGATGGCAAATCTGGAAGTTGCCGAGAAGAATTTTACCGCGCAGATGGAAGCTTTGCAGCAGCAGTTGGAATCATTATGGGCGGCTTGGGATCGGGCGCTGGCAGACAACGACGCAGCCACCAAAGATGCAGCGAAGCAGGCGATGGTCGCGCTGCTCAATCGGCGCAGTTACATTCGCAATCTGGTGCGCGATGTGCGACAGGCGCTGGGCAAATCGTGAAACAAATCGTGAATAAAGATACGTGAAAAAAGATAAAGGAATGCTTGGGGACATGACACAGGAAAGAGTGGTCGGCATCGACCTCGGCACCACCAACTCACTGGTCGCTTTTATGCAGGAGGATCATCCTGTGGTGATTCCCGGCGAGGATGGATCGAATCTGGTTCCCTCGGTGGTGGCGCTGGCTGCGGATGGCCGGATGATTGTGGGCAATGCCGCGCGCGCGCATCTGATTGAGACGCCGGAGCGCGCCGTCTACTCCGTCAAGCGATTGATGGGTCGCGGCGTGGAAGATGTGCAGGAAGAGCTGCGATTTTTTCCGTTTCACCTTGCGGAAGATATCGCGCCGGGGGAAGTGTTGCGTATTCGCCTGGGGGATCGAGAATATACGCCGCCGGAAATCTCCGCTTACGTTTTGCGCCAGTTAAAACAAAATGCGGAACGATATTTTGGCCCTGGATCAAGCGTGACCAAAGCGGTTGTTACCGTGCCAGCCTACTTCAACGACGCGCAGCGTCAGGCCACCAAGGATGCAGGGCGCATGGCCGGACTTGACGTGCTGCGATTGGTAAATGAGCCAACGGCTGCGGCGCTGGCCTACGGTCTCGACAAGAAAAAGGAAGGCATCGTCGCGGTGTACGATTTTGGCGGCGGCACCTTTGACATCTCCATTTTGAAATTGCAGGACGGCATCTTCGAGGTGATTGCCACCAATGGCGACACGCACCTCGGCGGCGATGACATTGACAATCTTCTGATGACGATTGCGCTCGACGATATTGCGGGCGACTTGAAACTCGATCTGCGCCACAACGGAGAAGCGGTGCAGGCCATTCGCAAGGCGGTCATCGAGGCAAAAATTGCGCTGTCTTCGCAGCCGCAGGCCACGCTCGATATCCACCTTCCCGGCGGACAACAGTATCGGCGCACATTGACACGCGAGCAATTCGAGCAACTCATTGCGCCCGTGATTGCGCGGACGGCGGCGCCCTGCCGCCAGGCGATTCAGGATGCGGGCATTACGCCGGCGCAGATTGACGAGGTGGTTCTGGTCGGCGGTTCCACGCGGATTCCGCGCGTGCGCGCTCTGGTGGAGGAGATTTTCGAGTTGCCCTCGCGTGGCAAAACGCCGCATACCGATTTGAATCCCGATGAAGTGGTGGCGTTGGGCGCAGCGGTGCAGGCAAAGATTCTTGCGGGTGGCTCTGCGGCAACGGAAGATATGTTGCTGCTCGACATTACGCCGCTCTCATTGGGCATTGAGGCGCTCGGTGGCGTGGTTGCCCGCGTGATTCAGCGCAACTCGACCATCCCGGCCTCGGCTACGGAGCACTTCACCACGGGCGTCGATGGGCAGACCAATGTGGCGATTCATGTGGTGCAGGGCGAGCGCGAAATGGCGAAAGATTGCCGCTCGCTGGCGCGCTTCGATCTGAAAGGCATTCCACCGATGACGGCGGGCATCCCGCGTATTGAGGTGAAGTTTCTCATTGATGCCAACGGCATTCTGCATGTCTCGGCGCGGGAGCAGCGCAGCGGCAAGCAGGCGGAGATTGAAGTGAAGCCAGCCTACGGCCTGACCGACGAGCAGGTCGAGACCATGATTCTCGATTCCTTTGATAATGCCGAAGAGGATTTTCGTCAGCGCCAACTGGTGGAAGCGCGCAATGAGGCGGAGACGATTCTGACGCTGGTGGAGCGAGCGCCCTCCAACCCGGCGTGGAAGTTGCTCGCAGCGGAAGAACACCTGCGGATCGCGCGCGCAAAGTCAGACTTGGAGCAGGTGTATAAGCAAGAAGATTACCGCGCCATTCGCAATGCCATTGAAGCGCTGGACAAGGCTACGCGGCACTTTGCCGAGTTGCAAATGGAGACCGCTGTCTCTTTTGCCATCAAAGGAAAGACCATGCGCGCGGCAGATGAGAACATGGGCAAAGGGCCGACCGCGCCGCATTCCATTGCCCCCGCAGAGATTGAAACGTAAAAACGATGGCAGCGCCAACAGAGGCACGAGCGATGGAAAAAATATGACAATTGCCGAGACACAAAACAACACGCAGACCCTGATCGACCTAAGCAAACCGCCTGCCGAAGGCATCGTGCGCGTCACCTTTCTTCCTGAAGGCCGCACGGTTGAATTTGAATTCGGTACGATGCCCTACGATCATCACGGCAAGCCCATGTCGTTTTTGGATGTGGCTGAAAACTACGGCATCTTCCTGGATCATGCCTGCGGAGGCGCCTGCGCCTGCACCACCTGCCATCTTTGGATCAAAGAGGGCGCGAAAGGTTTGAGCGAGGCGGACGACGAGGAGCTGGATCGCATGGAGACTGCTGCCGACGTGCAACTGAACTCGCGGCTTGGCTGTCAGGCTGTCATCACAAAGCCGGGAAGCTACGTGGTGGAGATTCCCAGGTGGAACCGCAACTACGTCAGCGAAGGCAAGCCGCTTGATTTGAGCGAAGAAAAGCAGGGAGTCTAGCCATGCCGAAGGAAATTCTATGGACGGATGCTGAGGAGATTGGCATTCAGTTGCAGGAAAAATATCCGGCGACAGACCCACTGACAGTGCGCTTTACCGATCTGCATCGCATGGTCACGGAATTGCCCGGTTTTGCCGACGATGTGCAAAAATCGAATGAAGCCCGGCTGGAGGCCATCCAAATGGCCTGGCATGAAGAGTGGAAGGAATCACAATAGCGTGGAACGAATCATCGACGGAGTCCTAAAGTTTCAGCGCGACGTGTATCCCAGTCAGAAGGCGCTGTTCCAACAGTTGTCCAACATGCAGCGCCCGCAGGCCCTGTTCATTGGCTGCTCGGATTCGCGTGTTGTGCCGGAATTATTTATGCAGCAGGGGCCGGGCGATCTTTTTGTGGTGCGCAATGCGGGCAACATTGTTCCTCCTTTTGCAGTTGCGCCGGGCGGTGTTTCAGCCAGCATTGAATATGCGGTGGCCGTTCTGGGCGTGCCAGACATTATTGTCTGCGGTCACTCCGGCTGCGGCGCGATGACGGCGATCCTGCGCGGTGGGGAGCAATTGGAATCGTTGCCCGCTGTGGCCAAGTGGCTGCATTTCTCTGATGCGGCCAAGCAGATTGTCGCCAAACAAAACAAGGGCGACGACGACGAAGTAAAACTGAGCGCGCTGATCTGCGAGAATGTGCTGACGCAACTGGATCACCTGTTGACCCATCCAGCCGTTGCGGCTGCTGTAAAAGCCAAAGAAGTTCGCCTGCATGGATGGGTCTTCGACATTGCAACCGGCAGAGTGATGACCTACGATGTGCAATCAGAGGCATTTATTCCGCTTACGCAAGCATCTTTTACCGGCGCGAAATCCTGAGCGCGTTTATTTCCAGTCGAAGGCTCCGCGAAAGACCTCAATCTCCGGCTGTTGGTTCGGTTCAAAATAAACCGAGACCACATCGAATCGCGATGGAGTTGTCGCTGCATCTTCCAACAGGCGAAGATATTCCCGCGCCATTCTGCGCAGCGTGGCGCGTTTGTCGGCATCGACGGCAGCTTCGGCGGGTTCGACAGCACGCGAGGAGCGCGTTTTTACCTCGATAAAGCAGAGCCATTCGCCATCCCATCCAATCAGGTCAATGTCGCCGGGTTGCTTTGGGCTGTGCCAGCGTCGCGCCACGAGGATGTATCCCAAGCGCCGCAGATGAAAATAGGCTGCCTCCTCGCCGCGCATTCCCGTCGCCAGATGGGGAGCGATGTTTGCGCCGCGATGGAACCGCGCAGACAGGCGATCCAGCGCACCCATGCTACGTGCAAAGAAATTCAGGCGCAGGCGCGAGGAGGCAGAGATGGGCATAAATGAAGTTGCCACCAATGTAGCAGAGAAAAAGAAACATGGCGGAGAAAAATCGCCGCACTCTTTATCTAGAGGCTGTTATGAACTTTATACCTGCGGGTAATTTTCATATTGCAGCGGGCGAGCATTCGCGCAGTATGGAGGGATGGAGAAGCAATATTCGACGCAGT
>JAJZIJ010000060.1 GCA_021810625.1 Acidobacteriota bacterium | reverse complement strand
GACTTCGACCGTGACCGTCACGGCGACTCCAGCATCGGGAGCCGCCCAAACCGCGACCATTGCCCTCACCATCTCGTAGAGGGTAAAGATTGACTCGAAGCGGCCAACCGCATGGCAACGTCAACAACAACGGCGACCCTAAGAGGGTCGCCGTTGTTGTTGGCATTCCCTCCGCTTCGAGAAGTTTTAGAAAGTCAGTTTGTCGATGGCTATAACGGGCATGTCTCAATGCCAGAGAGCGAATTCCCGTTTCTCTTCGAGGGAAACCAGGGTAATGCCCCAGGGTTTCAATGGGAATGACAGGTGCCCGTTCCCTTGCTGGAGCTTTTGAACGGGCTGGGGCTGGAGGCGCGCGATGTCATCATTGCTGGGGCCAGTTGCATCCAGCAAATAGCGCCATGCGTGGCCACTCGTCGGCATGTTGTCCACATCCAGATCGACCGTCGTTGCCTTATCTGAATAATTCCAAAGCATGATGGTCGCAACGCCGAGCGATTTGTCAATCGTCGCCAAGCCATGCACGGTCGGCGAATTGGATTCAACTCCGACGCGCTCCCCGGTCAGGCGCTCCAGCATTCGGAAGACGAAGTATGACGGTCGAACCTGGTTCTCATAATCGAAGAGTCCAAGATAGACCGGACGGCGATCCCAGAATATCTCCTCGCCCTGAACATCTCTCTTCGGGTAAAACTTTGCAATTTGGTCGTCCGCAAATGGATAGTCGCGTATCTGGTAGTAACAGGCAAGATCAAGTCCGCCTTGTACCATCTGAAACGTTGTTTCTGCGATAAAGGCTGGCTGAAAGCGGGGATCAATGTTCCATTGACCCAGGTTCATGTTCCACTCATCTATGACTGTCTCAGGATGCAGGCTGGGGTATTTTTTTAACTGGTCGTGGATATCATCAATCGATTTCCGAAACCATTGCGGGTTGCTGTGATAGCCATGCCAGGACAAGAAATCCAACGGAACCTTGTTCTTGTCGCAGAATGCAAGAAGCGCCGGAATGATTGTCTCTTTGTAGTTTGCCAGCGCGGGGCCGCCTACGCGAGCCTGCGGATCAGCGCGTCGAATTGCCGCAACGGTATGCGCATAGAATCGCGTGTATTGCGCGGGGGTCATGTGATACGGGGTGCCCCCGCCGTCCTGAAGATCAAACTCGTTTCCAACCTCCCAATACCATCCGCCGCCGTTGCGTTTTTTGTAATGACGAACAAGGTTGTAGACGAGCTTGTCCCAGGCTTTCCAGCTTGTTGGCTCCGTTAGATTTTGGTCGATCTTTGGAAACAATACTTTTGGCTTGAAGACGAGGCAGAGGAGCGGGGTGGCTCCTGTTTTTAGGATCAAATCGACGGAGGTATCCAAGGTCGAGAAGTGGTACTTCCCAGGCGCGGGAAGTAGATCGTAGTAGTCCTGCACAAACAAACGGATCACGCTGGGCCGCAGTGCGCGAATTTGGGTTGTATCCTCGGCGAACAGTGGTTCCGAAGAAAATCCTCCCTGCCCAACAGAGAAGCGGCGAATGTTCATTGGCCCCATCCTGTTATTCAAGTTCACCGTTACCGTCGCGCTGGGTGGTGGGGTCTGATCTCTGGGCGGCGGGGTCTGAGCAGCCAGCGGGAGTGCCATGCAGCAGACCAAGGCAAAGATACAAGCTTTCATTTTAGGGGGGTCTCCATTCGTTTTCAGATCAGGACGTTTTATCGAAAGAAAATAACTGCATCCATCTGCTCCGCCGTATTATATACAACGATCCTATTCTTTACTGCACATCCGCACGCGGCGGCCTCTGGAGCTTGAAGCAAGGTTTCTATGTTCCGCAGCAGGAACAGCCACTCCCATCCTTCGCAAAAACAAAGGCGCAAAGGAGTGGATACCCGGCGCGATAAAGTTCGAGCCACGCTCGACGATTGGAAAACTGAACTTAGACTTCAGCGAGATTTTGACACTAACACCACGGGACGTCGCGAGTTACAATTTTTTTCGCCTAGAATGGCAATATGCTGCTTGAAGGTATTTTTTCCGCCATCCCCACTCCGTTCCATCCAGACGGCAGGCTGTATCTGCGCAAGCTGGAGCACAATGTTGATCGCTATTCCCGCACGCAGCTCGCGGGAATGCTGGTGCTTGGCTCGGACGGCGAGTCGGTCATGCTTGATCTGGAGGAGCAGCGCGAAGTTTTCAAGACTGCCATCGAAGCCGCATCGCCGAAAAAAGGGATGCTCGCCGGCATCGGGCAGGAGAGCGTTCTCCAGACATTGCGTTTGGCAGAGTACGCAGCCACGTTATGCTACGATGCTGTTCTGGTTCGCGCGCCGCATTTTTATCGGGGACAACTCCATCGCGCCCACGGCACGCAGCGTGAGATGTTGACCTATTATCGCGTCGTTGCCGATCAATCGCCGCTGCCAGTCATTCTCTCCAGCGCGCCCGATCTGACGCTCTACGACTTTCCCGTGGAAGTGGTCACAGAATTGGCGCAACATCCCAACATCATCGGCATCAAAGACTCCTCTGGTAGGCCGGAGCGCATCGCCGCGCTGGCCAACGCCACGCAATTTCGCAAGCGAACCGTCACAGTCACGCCGGTCTTCGCGCCCGTTACCCTGCGAATGCAGGATGGAGCATCCGAGGGAGAAGGTCAGAATTTTGTGGCAGCAGATTCCCTGGGAAAAACGGGAGCGGCACTGGCTATTGTTCCCTCAACGACGGTGATGAAGACGCGGCAGAAGGAGGTTGGCTTTGCTGTGCTTGGTGGCGCGGCACACACGCTTCAAGCGTCGCTGGAGGCGGGAGCCAGTGGGGGGGTGCTGGCCTTTGCCGCCTGCGCTCCGCAGTGCTGCTATGAAATCTACGCGGCATGGAAGGAAGGGGATGCGTCGCTGGCGATGGAAAAACAGCAGCAGCTTTCCCCGGCATCGCTTCGGGTGGGTGGGCAGATGGGCATTTCTGGAATCAAGTATGCTTGCGACCTGAACGGGTATTTCGGTGGGCGTCCTCGCCTACCGCTGCTGCCACTCACCGCAGAAGAGCAGCAGGAGGTTCAATCTCGCATGGCAGACATCCGCTGAGTGGGTGAGTTGGCAATCGTGGGCCTCGCCACACCCTGGGATTCAACCCCTGAGTGGACGCGGGCATGGGCCGCCATTCTCTGAGTGCGAATTGGAGGGAGCATTCCGCAGGTCGTCTATTTCCATCTGCGGGGTAAAGATCAGCGCCAGGATTGCCGATATCCTCTGCGGGCCACCATGCACGATCGACGCATTCTTCTCGCCGAACCCGAATCCGAACACGCTGCCAAGCTGACCGAGATGCTCGAAGCGATGCGGTACAGCGTCGAGCGCGTGGAGAGCGGCATACTGGCGCTACAACGCCTGCAGGATTCCGATACGCCGGAGATGGCGCTGCTGAGCGCCAATATGCCGCTGATGAGCGGAATGGAAGTGGCGCTGGAGATTCGCCGCCGGACGCGCCGCCGCCAACTTTGGCTGATGCTGATGAGCAGCACCCCCAGCGCCGAGGAAGTGGCGATGGCCACCGATGCCGGAATCGATGAGTTCATGGTGAAGCCAGTCAGCAGCGCGGAGTTGCGTATGCGCATCCGCACCGGTGAGCGCGTGCAGGCCGTGTACCGCGAGATCACCGATTCTGCCGCCGTGCTGGAGTTTCACGCCACGCACGATCCCCTGACCGGAACATGGCGACGCGAGGCCATGCTCGACCTGCTTTTTCAGGAGACAGATCGGGCGCAGCGGTTGCGTACACCGCTCTCCCTGCTGTTGATGGACATTGATCGCTTTACTGAACTGAATCTACGCCACGGCTACGCGACGGGAGACAAACTGCTGCCGCTGCTGACCAGCCGATTACGCGATCAATTCCGCAGCTATGACATCATTGGCCGCGTTGGCGGAGATGAATTTCTGATCGCGCTGCCCGGCTGCATCAGCCTCCATGCGGAACAACAGGGTGATCGGTTGCGCCAGAGCATCTCCCGCCGCTCCTTCAGGGTCGATGGAATCGACCTGCACCTTACCGCCAGCTTTGGCGTGGCAGAGAGCCAGGGCCGCTCCCCGCTCATTGTTTTGCGCGAAGCTGAGCGCGCCCTGGCCACCGCCAAGCTACAGGGACGGAACTGCGTGCGCATTTACGGTACAGGGGAAACCGCGCAGACTGTGTTACCCGAATCCCGCCGAAAAGCGGTGCTGAATCCCCAGACATAGGGAAGCTCCATACACAGCGCGAGCAATTACAAAACTGTTACAGCATTCCGCCATGCCATGCTGGTATTGTCGGAATCAGATAGTGTAGGCACGCCTATTTCGAGGTAATTTTGTGACTCCTACTTCCACAGATTTCGCGCTCACCATCGAACCGACGGAGATTCCGTCTGCCGAGAACCTCTCTGCTGATGTCGCCGGGAGGACGGCTCTCCCCGCTATTTCGCCCGTAGAGGTCGAACCGCAGGTCACTCCTCGCGCATTCGGGAATTCGACATCTCAGAACCCGATGAAAATGCCGCAGATGGGCCGTATCCGGCAGCAGGACAAGCTGGCCACGACGACGACTTTTTTCTTCGCCATCTTTCATATCGGCGCGATTGTCGCGCTCTTTTATTTCCGCTGGAGCGCCCTGGTCGTGGCCATTCTCACCTATATTGTTGCGATCAACATCGGTGTTGGCATGGGCTACCACCGATTGCTGACGCATCGCGGCTACAAGGTTCCCAAGGGGCTGGAGTACGCCTTCGCCGTCTGCGGAACGCTGGCGCTTGAAGGCGGGCCGATCTTCTGGGTGGCCACGCATCGCGTTCATCACCAGAACAGCGACCATACCGGCGATCCGCACACGCCGCGAGAAGGCACCTGGTGGTCACATGCAGGCTGGATTCTGAACGGAAAATCGCTGCACAACGAAACTGCCATTCTGTCGCGCTACGCGCCCGACCTGGCCAAGGATCGTTTCTATGTGCTGCTTAGCAAATATCACTGGGTTCCGCTGACCACGCTTGGCATTGTGCTGCTGGCCATTGGCGGATGGCCCTGGGTGCTGTGGGGAATCTTTCTGCGCGTGACGCTGGGCCTGCACGCCACCTGGCTGGTCAATTCGGCCACGCACCTGTGGGGTTCGCGCCGCTTTGAAACACGGGACGATTCCCGCAACAACTGGTGGGTCGCCCTGCTGACCGGCGGTGAAGGCTGGCATAATAACCACCACGCGCATCCTGTCTCGGCGCGTCATGGTCTGGCTTGGTATGAGGTAGACCCGAACTACTATGGCATCCTGCTGCTGAAAAAGCTGGGACTGGCCAGGCAGGTCAAGGTTGCCCAGTTCGATCCCAACGACCCGCGTCCAGCGGGCGCATAAACATTTCGGCAACAGGAATTACGCAAGGATTCGCGCCTGACCGCTATACTGCGGTCAGGCATTTCCATTGGCGTTCCCATCTATGCACATCACGCGCCGCACCGGAGCCATCGCATTCTTCATCACGCTGGGCGTATGTCTGGTTGTGCTGGCGCTGACGCTGAACATTGGCTGGGTCATTCTGAACTGGCGCAAAATTGTCCCACTGATTCTGGGCATCGTCTTCTTTGGCATCCTTATCGCCGGACTGGTGCTGAATACCATCTTTCTGGTGCGCGAGGTTCGCCGCAATGAGCGGCATGACAGCTTTCTAAACGCCGTGACGCATGAACTGAAAACGCCCATCGCTTCCATTCGCCTGTATCTGGAAACCTTGCAGCGGCGCGAGATGGATGAACCACAGCGGCAGGAGTTTTATCGCGTCATGCTTTCGGACAGCGACCGCTTGCTCTCCACGGTGGAGCAGGTGTTGAAGGCCGGAGAGTTGGGCCAGCGCGAGAGCGACTCCATGCGTATTCCTGTGGAGGTGGACTCTCTGGCGCGTGAGTGCGTGGAGATCGTGCGTGCCCGACACCACCTGGCGGCAGATTCTGTAACGCTGACGCAGGAGACAAGCGGAATATCCACAGTGGTGCTGGGCAATCTGGGCGATCTGCGCTCGGCGCTGCTTAATGTCCTCGACAATGCCGTCAAATACTCGCAGGGCGCGCCGCGCATCGTAGTTCATATTTGCGTGGAGCATAATGCCTGGGTGATGGTACGCATTACCGATTCCGGCATTGGCATTGCGCCCGCGCATCTAAAGCGCGTTTTCCGCCGGTTTTATCGCGTGCCTCGTCTGGCCGTGTTGCGCGCCAAGGGAACCGGTCTGGGATTATTTTTAGTGCGTACCATCGCGCGCCAGCATGGCGGAGATGCTACCGCGTACAGTGAAGGCGAAGGAAGGGGCGCCACCATCACGCTTCAACTCCCCCGATTGCTTGAAACATTTGGATTGGAGCCATGACGATGCCTATGTCTCCCAGCCAGCCCGCTCCCCGCATCCTGATTGTGGAAGATGAAGCGCATTTGGCGCAGGGGATGCTTTTTAATTTGCAGGCCGAGGGCTACGATGCAACCGTTGCCGCAACCGGAGAAGAGGCGTTGCAGTGGCTTTTGGAGAAAAAAATTCCTTTCGACGCAATCCTCCTCGACGTTATGCTGCCGGGACAGGATGGCTTCTCCGTCGCCGCCGCATTGCGTAGCGCGCAGCATTACATTCCCATCCTGATGCTCACGGCTCGTGGGCGACCGGAGGATGTTCTGGAGGGCTTTGCCGCCGGGGCTGACGACTATCTGGCCAAGCCCTTCGATCTCACCATTCTGCTGGCGCGGCTGCATGGATTGCTGCGGCGTATGCGTTGGACTCCAGCACAAATATCCAACCAGACCTCCACGCCGGCCCAGCCGGACGTCTACATTTTTTCTGGAAAAACCATCGACTTTTCGCTGCTGGAGTTGCGCACGGCTACCAGGCATATCCATCTGACACTGATGGAGGCGGAGTTGCTGCGCCATCTGGTACAGAATCCTGGACGCGCCATTCCGCGCAAAGAAATTCTGGAGCGAGTCTGGCATCTGCGCGAAGACACCGACACCCGCGCCATCGACAATTTTATTGTGCGTCTGCGCCGTTACATGGAAGACGACCCCAGTCGGCCTGTACACCTGCAAACCATCCGCGGCGTAGGGTATTGCTTTCTTCCCGGCAACGGGTCGCCACCATAACCCCGAAAAAAACGCCTGCGCGCACATGGCGCTACACTAGAGGGCAAGTCCCGCGCTGGCACCTGCGGGCACCCCGACCGTGCGTATTTTCACTCGTTATATTCTTCGCGAAGTCGTCTCCCACATGCTGATTGGGCTGACGCTGTTTACGTTTGTTTTGTTCATGCGCGATCTGGGACGCATTTTGGAACTGGTGGTGCGCGACAGCGCTTCGCTGGGCAGCGTGGTCAAGCTGGTTTTGTTTACGCTGCCCAATGTCCTGACCGTTACCATTCCAATGGCGGCGCTGGTTGGCATTCTTCTCGGCCTCAGCCGTCTGGCGGCGGACAGCGAAATCACCGCCATGCGCGCCTGCGGCTTCGGGGTCTTCCGCTTTGTGCGGATTCTCTCCATCGTTGCCGCAGCGGCGTGGATATTGGGCCTGGCCAACTCGCTGTACTTCGCGCCCAAGGCGACCGTAGCGCTGCTGCAACTGGAAAAGAATATCCGCGACTCGCAGGCATCCTTTGAGGTGCAGCCTCGCGTTTTCTATGAAGATCTCCGCAACTCCGTTCTGTATGTGCAGGATGTTCGCGCAGGACGAGGCGTCTCCGTGTGGCACCATGTTTTTCTTGCCGACATCAGCGACCCACAGACACCGAAGATCACAACCGCCGAGCACGCCACCGTCATCAACGGCGGCAATCATACCTTGAGCATGAGGCTGCGCGACGGGCAAACGCATGAGCTGATTCCCAAAGACCCAAACTCCTATAACATCTCCACCTTCGCGGAGACCGACCTTCCAATTCAACTGAGCGATCAGGAGAACACGCGGCTGGGCCGCAGCGATACGCCCGTGCTGTCGATGTCAAATCGCGCCCTGTTCGCGCGCGCGCGACAGCCCGACGGACGCTGGTTCCAGATTGAACTGGAGAAGCGCTTTGCCTATCCCACCGCATGTCTGGTTTTAATGTTGATCGGCATTCCGCTGGGACTTTCTTCCAAACGCGGCGGCAAGAGCACAGGATTTGTGCTGACTATTTTTCTGGTCTTTATCTATTACTTTTTTTCTTCCACCGGAGTTGCGTTGGCGCGACAGGGCAAGCTTCCAGTGCTGGTGGGCGTCTGGGCCGCCAATGCGATCTTCGCCATCGCAGGGCTGCTGCTCCTGCGCCAGATGACACGTGGCTTTGTGCGCTTTCCCACAAACCATTTGTTGCCCCGGTTGCGCACATCTTTTGCGCGCCAGCAGCTTCCATCAAGCGCGCCTCTCTCTCTTCGTCCACGAAATCTCTCCAACAGCTTTCCATTGATTCTCGACGACTATGTGCTGCGCGAGTTTCTCACCAGCCTTGCGCTGGTCGAGGTCAGCTTCGTGCTGCTGTCACTCATCTTCTCTTTCTTTGAGTTGATGGGAGACATCATCCGCAATCACGCGGCGCTCTCCATTGTGCTGGAGTACCTGCTGAACCTGACGCCGAGCATGATCTACACCATCACTCCGCTCAGCGTGCTGATTGCGGTGTTGGTTACGATTGGCGTCTTTCAGCGCTCCAACGAACTGACGGCGATGAAGGCCACGGGCATCAGTCTCTATCGGATGATTGTTCCGATCTTTATGATCGCCGCCATTCTTTCCATCGCGCTGTTCAGTTTCGACCAGTTGTATCTGCCCACAGCAAACCGCCGTCAGGAGGCGCTGCGCAGCATTATCAAAGGCAAGCCACCGCGCACGTTTCTTCGTCCAGATCGGCAATGGATATTTGGAGAAAAAAGTCCCGGTGTCCCGGAACGAATTTTCTATTATGAATTTTTCGATCCAACGAACAATCAATTCGCCAATCTGACGGTTTTTGAATTTCAACCCAACAGCTTTCAACTGGCCCGGCGTATCTTCGCATCCAATGTTCACTGGGAACCCCGTCTGCACGAGTGGGTCTTTGAAAATGGCTGGGAGCGAAGTTTCGCGGATGGAACCATCTCCTCCTACACAACCTTCGATGCCCATGTCTTTCCGCAGATTGCGGAGACTCCGCAGTACTTCAAAAAAGAAGACATGCCATCCTCCGAGATGACCTTCACCGAGCTGGCGCGCTACATTCACGATCTGCAACAGAGCGGCTTTGACACGCTTCCCCTGCGCGTGCAGTCGAATCAAAAAATCG
>JAJZIJ010000059.1 GCA_021810625.1 Acidobacteriota bacterium | reverse complement strand
CGCGATGCCTGCCTCAAGCCTTGGACCGACTACTACAACCACCAGCGACCTCATGGTAGTCTCGGCTACAAGCCGCCCATCAGCCGCTCCGAAATCGGTACAACCTCTTGATCATCTACAGGCACCCCGCTCCCGAGTTCGTACATCGTGCCAAGGTCGGCCTGCGCCTTTGCATAGCCCAGCTCCGCTGCCTTGCGGTCCCAGAATGCCACCTTCGCGAAGTCCTGCGGTACGCCAAATCCTCCTTCGTAGGCTGTGCCAATATCGTATTGTGCCTTTGCATCGCCAGCTTTTGCCTTAGCCAGCAGTGCCGGGTCGATGCCTTTGCTTTGGGCCGATACCGCTACGGCCATGCACAGTATCAGCAGCACGACAGAGAACCACTCGGCAAGACAACGGAATTTCGGCACAAAACACCTCTTAGAATTACTTGATAGTGATTTTACGCGGGTGGGGTGCCGGGTGCCCCATTCAAGCCCTCTTCTGGCTTGAGTGGGATAGAAACCTTGAGTGCTGAGTCGGAAGTTCGCAACATAATCGAAAACGGTAATTTCGATATTGCGGAATAGAAAACGCAGATCCCTCCACTGCGTCCGCTACGCGGACTCCGGTCGGGATGACAGATTTTTAGATAACAGCGCTTCGGTCGGGATGACAAGTTTTTCGCTTCGGTCAGGGTGTTGACCGTCGCGCGGAGCATCCTGCTCTCCCACCCTAGCCGCAAAGAACGCGGCTAGGATGGGGCACCCGGCCTTCCCTCAGGGGCTAAAGCCCAGAGGTTTTTTGCAGGGATATCGGACGGGCTGAAGCCCGTCCCCTTCAGGTCAATCTCTAATGGATAACGAAGTTACCGTTGCAGCACGAATCGTTTTGCCGGAGTTTTTTTCAGGAATGGGCGCGTCTGCTCCAGCGCTGCTGCGACAGAGAGGCCGTACTTGGCGCGGAGTTGATCCACTTTGCCATGCTCGATGAACTGATCTGGCCAGCCAATGCAAACCATTGGTGTCGGCGATTGGCAGCGCTGCAAACATTCCATGACGGCGCTGCCGAAGCCGCCCATCCGCACATGATCTTCCATCGTGACAATGACGCCAACGCGACGCGCCACATCTTCGATGAGAGCTTCATCCAGCGGCTTCACAAACCGTGGATTGATCAGCGTAACCGAATAGCCTTCGCTCTCCAGTTGGTCGGCAAATTCTGTCGCCATCTCCAGCATGGCGCCAAGTCCAAAGATCGCCACATCGTCGCCGGAGCGGAGAACTTCCGCCTTGCCGATAGGCAACGCCACGGGAGTTTTCTTAACCGCCACTCCAGGCCCCGCGCCACGCGGGTAGCGAATCGCGCTCGGCCCCTCATGCAGCATGGAGGTGTACATCATGTCGGCCAGCTCGTCTTCGTTTTTGGGAGCCATCAAAACCATGTTGGGAACGCCGCGCAGATAACTGATGTCGAAGAGTCCGTGATGCGTGGGGCCATCGTCGCCGGAGAGTCCGGCGCGATCCATGCAGAAGACGACAGGAAGATTTTGCAGGCAAACATCGTGAATGATCGGATCGACGGCCCGCTGCAAAAATGTGGAGTAAATGGCGCAGTAGGGCTTGTATCCCTTGGTGGCCATGCCTGCGGCAAAGATGACGGCGTGCTCCTCGGCAATGCCCACGTCGAAGTAGCGTTTTGGATGATGCGGACGAAAGAGATCAAGCGCAGTACCGTTGGGCATGGCTGCGGTAATGGCGACCACGCGATCATTCGCGTCTGCCAGTTTGACCATCGTTTCCGCAAAGATTTCCGAATAGGTCTTCTGGCTGGCGGATTTCGTCTCACCCGTCTCCGGATGATACGGCCCCAGACCGTGGAATTTTTTCTGCTTGTCGAGCGCTGGCTGAAAGCCGCGTCCCTTCTGCGTCAATGCGTGCAGAATCACAGGGCGATCCTGTGTTTTTAGAAAGCGAAAGGTTTCGATCAACAGGCCAAGATCGTGTCCATCAATAGGGCCATAATAGGTGAGACCAAATTCTTCAAACAGCAACGACGGCCACAGCAGTCCCTTGGCCGCTTCCTCAGCGCGCCGCGCCACGTTGCCTGCCGTTTTTCCGCCCAGCTTCTCGATCAGGCGCACGGCGCGATCATGCAAGTGCGCGTAGCGCTCATTGGTAACGATGCGATGAAAGTAGGAGGCAATCGCGCCCACGTTGCGATCAATCGACCACTCATTGTCATTGAGCACGATGATGAGTCGCTTGGTCTGCGCGGCAATGTTATTGAGCGCTTCGTAGGAGATGCCATTGGTAAACGCTGCATCCCCGGCCAGAGCCACCACATGCTCCTTGCCGCCGGAGAGATCGCGCGCCACGGCCATGCCCAGCGCTGCGGAAAGCGCCGTTCCCGCGTGGCCAGCGCCGTAGCAGTCATGCTCGCTCTCCGTGCGCAGCATAAAGCCATTCAGCCCGCCGGGCTGGCGCATGGTGGAAAATTGCTCCCGCCGCCCGGTCAGTAATTTATGGATATATGCCTGATGGCTAACGTCAAAAACAAAATGATCCTTCGGCGTATCGAAGGCGACATGCATAGCAATCGTCAGTTCCACGACACCAAGATTCGGCCCCAGATGCCCACCCGTTTGGGAAAGCGCTTGAATCATGCGCTCCCGAATCTCCTGGGCCAGCCGCTCCAGGTCCGCAAGGGGGAGGTTCTTTATGTCACTCGGCGAGTCAATGGTATCGAGAATATCGCTCATTCGGCTTTTGCATCGCGTGCGCCACACTACAGGGCACGCTCTGGCTCCTGAAAACACTGCGCGTCCAACCGAAACGCTCCCAAGAAAATAAAAACCCTCTACGGGGCCTCATCCGCGGCAAGGTGTCTGCCCGTAGTATACCGCAGGCTCCCGCAGCCAAGGGCACGACAAGCGCCTACAAAGAAACAAGCATGGACAGGGGCTATACTTCTTGTGCCGGATCGTTCATCGAATCGCTGGGATCCGATGCGAACGTCCCACTGGAGATACGGTTGTATGCGCCGAAAAAACAGATTGTTTTTGCATGTGTCTTTGCATGTGTCCTCCGCCGTCTTGTTGCCCGCGCTCTGTTTCATCTGGATGGCTTTGCTTGCGCCCATTCAAGCCGCCGCGCAACAAGCCCCGTTGGATGTACCCTGCTCTGTCCCCTCCGCGACCGCGCCCGGCGGAGCCACATCGCAACAAGCGCCGCTGAATCCGCTCTCTGGAGCAAAGGCTGACGCAGCGGATTCCAATCTCATCGCAACGCCGACACTCAACACGCCGCCACTCAACCCAGGAACGACTCTTCTCTTTGGCCTGGAAAAAACGTTTGCCGCCGCCGTAGCCAAAGGTGGCGGGCCTGCCTTTGCATCTTTCTTTGACAAGGACGGCGTGACCATCGGCAACCATACCGCCGCAGCCATTGGGCAGGTCGCCGTGGCCGCGCAGGCCAAATGGTCGCCCGCAGACTATCAACTTACCTGGACACCAGAGGGCGGCGGGATGGCTCCATCCGGCGATATGGGGTTCACCTGGGGCCATTACGAAGGCCGCGCAAAAAACTCCGCCGCAACCCGCGGGCGCTACATGACCATCTGGAAAAAAGAACCGGATGGAAGCTGGAAGGTCGTACTCGACAGCAGCAATGACGACCCGCCCGGCGCAGCCCATTGAGCGCGCGCGGGCACGGCGAGAATTCATAATACATATTGCGTTTTACGCTTTTGCGTTCGCGCTCTGCGGTACGTTCGCAAAATACCGCTTCAGCCGCAGAAAATGGACTTCATAGAAGTTGTAGCTGCACCATGCTGCGCCGTATACCACGCTTATCGTCAGAAAAAACTCGATCAAAATGGCGAGTGGTCGCGAGTGCAGGCGTGGTGTCAGCCAGATACGCAGACTGACTCCCAGCAAAGCGCGCAACGCCATGCCCCAAACGTATCCAACCAAAATATGCAGCACGTAGATGCCATAGCTGTACTTCCCCAGACTGCGCAGCCAGCCCATGCAAAAAAAATGATTCCAAACAGAATCGGGTTGGATGGATAAATAAATGAGACAGGCAAAGGCGATGGCGATCAGGGTATAGCCGAACGTGGCAACAAAAGGGATATCCCCCAAGCGTGCTTGCGGATGGGCAACCACGATAAAGATCACGCTGAGCATCATCGCCCAGAAAAAAACCGCAGCACCCTTACGATAGATTTTTTGCCTGTTTTCCCTTTGCGTCTCTCCACGTAAACACAGCGCCAAAAGGCCACCGAGCATCAGCGTGTCCATGCGACAAAACGTCTGCGACCCTAAAATTCCAAGGGACAGCGCATGGCCGTTATGCAGATACAATCCGACGCGCAATGCCAGAGCGCAGGCCGAAAGCACCAGAGAAAGCTGAATCAATCTCTTGCGATCCTTTACCCAAAAGACCAGCAGCGGCCAGAAAAGATAGAACTGTTCCTCTACAGCCAGTGACCAGAAATGATTCAGATCAACCAAATGCGCCGGATGAAACCCCTCGACAGGAAACCAGATCGAGGTGTTCTGCAAATATGCCAGCAGAACAAACTGTCGCCCCCCCCAAGTGACATGCAGCCACGGGGTCAAAATCAGCAGCAAAAATAAAAATCCATAGTACAGCGGAAAAATGCGCAAAAATCTCCGCATATAGAAATTGCGGAAGTAGTGTTGCTGATGCACGGTGTCATACAAAATTCCAGTAATCAAAAACCCGGAGAGAACAAAGAAAAGATCGACACCGATCCCGCCCAACCCGCGCAGTTGAGACAGCGCATCCAGCCAGCGATGGCCGGTCTTGTCGTTGAAAAGCATCAAGTGAAAAACCAGCACCATCAGAATGGCCAGCCCGCGCACCCCATCCAATGCAGGCAGATGAATGGCTGGGCCAGCAACGGGCGTGGATGGCTGGTTCGTCACAAAAGAAAATACATCGCTTGCAGTATAGCCGTTGCTCTATTCTTCCTGCTGCCCCAGTTGCGCCAGAATAGTGAAGTCTTCCAGCGTCGTGGTATCGCCCTTCACCTCGCCTGTGGCGGCCAGCTCGCGCAGCAGACGCCGCATAATTTTGCCGGAGCGCGTTTTGGGCAGCGCATCCGTAAAGCGAAGATCGTCAGGGCGAGCGAGCGCGCCAATCTCCTTGGCCACCCAGCGACGCAGTTCTTCTTTCAATTCAGGGGAGGGCGCGTACTGCGCTTCCAGTGTGACGAAAGCGGAAATCGCCTGCCCTTTAAGCGCGTCGGGACGGCCCACCACAGCGGCCTCGGCGACTTTGGGATGCGCCACCAGCGCCGATTCTATCTCCATCGTTCCCAACCGATGGCCCGACACATTGATGACATCATCGACGCGACCCATCAGCCAGAAATAGCCGTCCTTGTCGCGCCGCGCGCCATCGCCAGTGAAATACGAGCCGGGAACGTCCGACCAGTATTGCTGCACGTAGCGTTCCGGGTCGTTGTAGAGGGTGCGCGCCATGCCGGGCCACGGCTTGCGAATCACCAACAATCCTCCCTGCCCAGCGGGAACCGGAGTGCCTCCTCGCGTGACCACTTCCGGGACAATACCGAAAAATGGCAGGGTAGCGGAGCCAGGCTTGGTGGCAATCGCGCCGGGAATTGGCGACAACATAATGCCACCAGTCTCGGTCTGCCACCAGGTATCGACAATGGGGCAGCGCTCCTTGCCAATCACGGTGTGGTACCACATCCAGGCTTCGGGATTGATCGGCTCGCCCACCGTTCCCAGCAGGCGCAGCGTATCCAGCTTGTGTTTCTTTGGAAACTGGTCGCCCCACTTGATAAATGCGCGAATGGCCGTCGGCGCGGTATAAAAAACCGTGACGCGATGATCGTCAATGATCTTCCAGAAGCGATCATTCTCCGGCCAATTGGGTGCGCCTTCATACATCACGCTGGTAACGCCGTTCTGTAAAACGCCATAAATAACATACGAATGGCCCGTCACCCAGCCGATGTCTGCCGTACACCAGTACACGTCGTCTTCTTTCAGATCAAAAATATATTTGCTGGTCAGGTAGGTCTGCACGGCGTAGCCGCCCGTGGTGTGGACAATACCCTTGGGCTTGCCTGTCGTGCCGGAGGTGTACAGAATGTAGAGCGGGTGCTCGGCATCCAGAGGCTCTGCCGGACAGATGTCGCTTACTTTGGACATCTCCTGATGCCACCAGAAATCCCGGCCTGTCTTCATTGCAATCGCCGACCCGGTGCGCCGATACACCAACACGCTGCGCACATTTGGACAGCGCTCCATCGCCTCGTCCACTGTGGCCTTCAGGTGAACTTCGCCGCCGCGCCGATAGCTTCCATCCTGCGTGATGACCACATGCGCCTGCGCGTCCTGGATGCGATCCACCAGCGCGCTGGCCGCAAAGCCGCCAAAGATGACCGAATGCACCGCTCCAATGCGCGCGCAAGCGAGTACCGCAATGGCCAGCTCCGGGGTCATGCCCATGTAGATGGCTACGCGGTCGCCCTTCTGCACGCCGTGCGCGCGCAACATGTTACTGGCGCGTTGCACCTCGCGGGCAAGCTCGGAAAAGGTCAGTTTGCGGATCTCGCTCGGCTCACCTTCCCACAGAATGGCCGTCTTCTCGCCGCGTCCACGCGCAATTTGCAGATCGAGGCAGTTGTAGGCCAGGTTCATCGTCCCGCCAACAAACCACTTGGCCCAGGGAACCTCCCACTGCAAAACTTTTTTCCAGGGAGTGAACCAGTGCAGCTCCCGCGCCGCCTCTGCCCAGAAACCCTCCGGGTCGTCGATGGAACGCTGATAGAGCGCTTCATACTCCGCAAAATTGCGAATATGCGCCTTGGCGGCAAAGGCCGCAGGCGGCGGAAAAACGCGGGTTTCGTTGAGCATCGAATCGAAATTTGTATTGCCGGGGCTGTTGCCCGCAGGCTGGTTGTTATCGACCATGAGAGATATCCTGTCGTCCTTTATTCCTTGACTCAAAATTTTATACGCGCGCGGAGGCGCACATTTCCCTACAGGCCACAGTAACGGCTTACCCACATAGACGGCAACTATTTTTCTGCAAAAATGAATGGCAGCGTGGGTGCAATCTTCCATGAAATCTGCCCCAGGTGCAATCTCTTCCAATTGGCGCGATGATGGAGGAGACACTGGGAGGAAAGCCGCGATGACCAAAGATTCTCTTGCTGGAACACGCCATGCGCAGCCTCCCCTCGAAACGAAGAACCTCCACATCGGCGAGCGCGTCGAGGTCGCTGCGGGCGTTGGAGCCATCGCCGAGACCATCCAGTACACACTGGAGGAACCGGGCCTGTTGCGCGGCGCGGCGGCGCTGTATCGGCTGAATCAGTTCGACGGCTATGACTGCCCCGGCTGTGCATGGCCCGATCCTGATGAGCATCGCAGCGCCAACGAATACTGCGAGAACGGAGCCAAGGCAATTGCCGAGGAGGCAACCTCCAAGCGCATCGCGCCGGATTTCTTCCACGCCTGGAGCGTCGCCGACCTGACGAAGCAATCGGATTTCTGGCTGGGCAAGCAAGGCCGACTCACAGCCCCAATGTATCTGCCCGCAGGCGGCGACCATTATCAGGAGGTCACATGGGAGAAGGCATTCTCCATTCTTGCCCGCGAACTGAACGCGCTGGACACCCCCAATGCAGCGATTTTTTATACCTCTGGCCGCACCAGCAATGAGGCGGCTTTTCTCTATCAACTTTTTGCCCGCGAGTTTGGCACCAACAATCTTCCCGACTGCTCGAATATGTGTCATGAGTCCTCTGGCGCGGCACTGATGCCGACCATCGGCGTGGGCAAGGGCACGGTGACGCTTCAGGATTTTGAACTCGCCGACACGATTCTCATCATCGGACAGAATCCCGGCACCAACCATCCGCGCATGTTGACGCATCTGCAAGCGGCAGCGCGACGCGGAGCAAGGATTATCAGCGTCAATCCGCTGCGCGAAACCGGAGTGACGCGCTTCCAGCATCCGCAGGAGGTTCTGCATCTCCTGGGCCGCGGCACTCCGATTGCCGACCATTTTGTGCAGGTGCGCATCAATGGCGATCTGGCCTTCTTCAAAGGCATCGTCCGCGAAATTTTAGAAGAGGAAGCGCGACATCCCGGCGAAGTCGTCAACCATGCCTTTCTGCGCGAGCACACGCAGGGCTTCGAGGACTTCCGGCAGCAGGCGCTGGCCGTTCCGTGGAATGAAATCGAAGACCTCAGCGGCATTCCGCGCGCGGAGATTCAAAAGATCGCGCAAATCGTCATGCGCTCCAGGGCGATAATCGCCTGCTGGGCAATGGGACTGACGCAGCATAAAAACTCCGTCGCCACCATTCAGGAGGTGCTCAATATGTTGCTGCTCGGCGGGCATCTGGGGCGACCGGGCGCTGGTGTCTGCCCGGTGCGCGGCCACTCCAACGTACAGGGCGACCGCACGATGGGCATCTGGGAGAAGATGCCAGACGCATTTCTGGACAAGCTGCGCGATACCTTTGGATTTGAGCCGCCACGTCAGCACGGCTGGGACGTGGTGCAATCCATCCACGCGATGGAACGCGACGAAGCCAAGGTCTTCATTGGCATGGGAGGAAATTTTCTCTCCGCCACGCCGGATACGGAGCGAACGGCGCGCGCGCTGGCACGGTGCAATCTGACAGTGCAGGTCTCCACCAAGCTGAATCGCGCTCATTTAATTACTGGCAAGCAGGCGTTGATTCTTCCCTGCCTGGGCCGCACGGAGCGCGACGCGCAACCCTCCGGGCCGCAGTTGGTCAGCGTAGAAAATTCGATGGGCATTGTGCATTCCTCGCAGGGCCGCCTGCAACCTGCCTCGCCCGATCTGCTAAGCGAGCCAAGCATTGTGGCGCGCATGGCCGTGGCCACGCTGGGCAGCCGCAGTCGCGTTCCGTGGATGCACCTTGCAGAAAATTACGACCACATCCGCGACGCGATCGCCAAAGTGATTCCCGGCTTTGAGGATTACAACCAGAAAGTACGCCAGCGCGGCGGCTTTTATCTTCCCAATAGAGCGCGCCAGAACTCCTATACAACCGCGACGAGCCGCGCCAATTTTTCCGCCAATCCGCTAACTGGCGTGCATCTGGAGCCGGGTCAATTCCTGATGATGACGATTCGCAGCCACGACCAGTACAACACGACAATCTACGGACTCGATGATCGCTATCGCGGCATCTACAACGGGCGGCGCGTGGTTTTTCTCAACCCGGAGGACATGCGCGAACATGGCTGGCAGCAGGGTCAGCCGCTCGACATCACCAGCCACTTCGTCACCGCTGCGGGCGTTGAGCAGCGCACAGCAGCCAGCTTTATCGCCGCGCCCTACGACATTCCCCGACGCTGCGCGGCGACCTATTTCCCAGAGGCCAATGTTTTGATCCCGCTCGACAGCGTGGCAGAGAAGAGCAATACACCTACGTCGAAGTCGGTGGTGGTGACGTTTGCGCCTTCGATGGTTTCTTCGGGCGCTGCATGATCCCGTCTCCCACTCTAGCCGCAAACAACTTCGCCAGAAGACTCAAGACTCTCCAAGGCCTCACGCCTTACGAATATCTCTGCAAACTCTGGACACTTACCCCGGACAGATTTACTCTCAACCCAATCCATCAATTGCCGGGACTAAACACCTATAGCCTGTTATGAACTTGGGTTAAGAAGCTTGAAAAGTTGAGCCAGCATGAGGCAGGCGAAGGCGAAGTAGTGAAGGCCTGCCAAGGTTTGCGAGAGTCG
>JAJZIJ010000021.1 GCA_021810625.1 Acidobacteriota bacterium | reverse complement strand
AGCTAAGTCGGGCATTCTTATGAATGTCCATTCGATCTTCTCCTTTGAAACAGATTGCTCGTCACAATCAGCTTCTCCGGTTCAGTTCGAATGGACAACCTCTTGAAAGATCACAGGTGCCCCAGGTCTCGATTTTCGGAGACCTGGGATACAGCACGCTCCCCCAGAGAGGCGCAAAAGTTGCGCCTAGATTCTCTGGATTCTTCGCTGCGTCCGCTGCGGCGACCTTCGCTCAGGGAAGCTCTGATCAAGTTCCACGGCTGTCCCTCAGGGGCTAAAGCCCGTCCTCATTTTAGATACTTACGGCGGGACTAAAGTCCCGCCCCTTCAAAGTTCCGACTTGTGCAGAGCTTCCTCAGAATGACTCGCGCTATTTTTTCGCGTGTACATCCACTGAACGCAGCGCGTCTATCACAATGCTCGGCGTCAACACCTCTGGCAGCAAACGCGGAGCCTGCTCGCCATCGTAGAGCGCGTAGGCAGGAACGCCGCTGCGGCCCAACTGCGCCAGCGCTTCCGTAATGGCATCGTCATGGCGTGTCCAGTCGGCGCGCATCAAAATAACGCCGCTCTTGCGGAAAGCTGTTTGCACGTCAGCGCGGTCAAGCACCACGCGCTCGTTCACCTGACAGCTCAGACACCACGCGGCGGTAAAGTCAACAAAAACAGCTTTGCCCTGCGCGCGATCCTCGGCGAGCATCTGCGCGTTGTACGGTTCCCACGGCAAGCTGCCCGCCACACGCGCATTCGTCGCGCTGGGCGCAGCACGGAAGCGTCGGGCAGCCGCAATGGGCAACCAGAGCGCCGCGATGAAAAGCAGAATGGCAACAATGGTCGATGCTGTTCTGGCTGGCCAGCGCCCCAGCGCCCAACCTGCAATGGCGGCCAGCAAAAATCCCATCAACAAAAAGATGACCGCATTCCCGCCCGCCGCCTGCGCGAAGACCCAGACCAGCCAGATCACCGTGCCAAAAATCGGAATCGCGGTCGCCTGTTTCAGAATCTCCATCCACGGCCCTGGCCGGGGCAAAATGCGCGTCCACGCTGGTTGCAGCGTCAGCAGCACATAGGGCAGCGCCAGTCCCAGAGCCAGCGCCGTAAAAATGATGAAGGTAACAACCGCAGGCTGCGCCAACGCATAACCAATCGCAACACCCATCAACGGAGCCGTGCAGGGCGTCGCAACCACCGTGGCCAGAACGCCGGTAAAGAAGCTGCCAGCATACCCAGACTTCTGCGCCAATGCGCCTCCCGCGCTGGTCAGCGAAAGCCCAATCTCAAACTGCCCTGCCAAGCTCAACCCAAGAAAAAACAGCAGCAGCGCGATACAGGAAACAAAGCTCGGCGATTGAAACTGAAATCCCCAACCAATGTGACTGCCTCCCGCCCGCAGCAACAACAGCGCCGCAACGATACTCCAAAAGGAGACAAGAATCCCCAGTGTGTACATCAGGCCGCGCGCGCGCAGGCGTTTGCGTTCTTCCGTCGCGGATTGCACCAGCGCCAATCCCTTGATAAAAAGCACAGGGAAAACGCACGGCATCAGATTCAGAAGAATGCCACCGAGAAAGGCCAGCAGCGCAACGCGCAGGATTCCCCGCTTCGCCTTCGCCGCTGAATGCGCGGGCGCGACAGCGCCTATCGGCGCGGTGAATTCGTACCCCGTGCCATCCGGCAACACGATCAGGCCATGTAGCGGCGACTGCATGGGCACGCCGCTGGAATCTTTCTGTAGAAAAATACGGAAGCCGTCGGGGAGCGGCTCTACTTTTTGTGGAGCGGCGTTGACGATGAGATTTTGATCGAAGGGATAAAACTCCGCGCTCGCCACGCGATGCCCCAGATGCGCGGTCAAAATCAATTGACGCGCGCTCTGCGCCGCTGTAATGCTGGCTCCCCTGGGCAAAGGCTTGGGCAGCGTTGCCAGCGCGTGCTGGAAGAGCGGCGCGGTTTGCGCGTTCGGCTGGCCGGAAGTTGCGCGCATGGGCAGCGTGAGCGCAATCGTTCCCTTGCCGGGAATGCAAACTCGACTGCAAACCAGCCAGTGCAGGCTGGCTGTAATCGGCAGCGTAGAGCCTGCGACTGCGCTGCCCGCCGCGCCCGTCGGATGAAAATGCGCCGCGAAGGGAAAAAGCACATCGCCTTCGTAGCCAAAGTCCATCAACGGGCCAAGCGGCAACCGCTGCGGCACAGGAAACTGCATTGGCCCGATGCTGTCGGCGGGCATCCATGCAGGCAAGCTCCACTGCACGCTCGGCGACTGGCCGGAATCTCCTGCGTTCACCCAATAAATATGCCAGCCCGGTTCGAGATGAAAATGCAGCCCAAGCTGAAAGTCTTGTCCGGCAAGATTGACCGCTGTGGTGTCTGCGAGCAACTCCACCTGCAAATGATCTGCCTCAAGTGACTTGGCGAAAATCCTCTGCGCATCGGAGTAAGTCGCCTGTGCCAGAAGCAACAGAGCGAAGGCCGCAGCGAACCCGCGCAGCATCGAGAAAATCCGAAGTCTGGCAAGAGGAAACCTGAGCATAGCCAATCCCCCGTTGCATCCGCGCTATTTTGCAGCCTGATCCGCCGACCAGCGCAGATGCTCCTTAAAAATACACTTATCCGCAACCACGCGAATCCCCTGCGCCTCGGCTTTGGCCGTAGCTTCCGGGTGCGTAATTCCCTCCTGTAGCCACAGGTACGGCGCGCCAATGGCGATGGTGTCCTCAACGATGGCAGGAATAAACTCCGGCGCGCGGAAGACATTCACAACATCAACAGGAAAAGGAATCTCGCGCACAGAGCCATAACTGATTTCACCCAGCACGCTCTCCACGGCTGGATTTACCGGAATGATGCGATAGCCGCGTCGCTGCATCTGCGCGGCAACGCCGTGGCTGGCGCGATCCGGTTTGTCAGAAAGCCCGACGATGGCAATGGTCTTTGCCTGCGCCAAAATCGTGTTGATCGTTTCGGTTTGCTTGATTTCGTCCATAGTCTTTTACTCCAGGTCTTCCATTGAGGTTGAGGTCAAGGTTCCATCGCGCCGCACGCGCAGATAGCCCCGAATAAACATCTCCAAATCGCCGTCAAGCACGCGATCCACATCGCCCGTTTCGACGCGAGTACGTAAGTCCTTCACCATGCGATAGGGTTGGAGCACATACGAACGAATCTGCGACCCGAAATTGATCTCCAGCTTGGAATCTTCAATTTTCCTGGTTACCTGACGCTTCTTTTCCAACTCATATTCGTAGAGTCGGGAACGCAGCATCTTCATCGCCTTCTCGCGATTCTTGTGCTGCGAGCGCTCATTCTGGCAGGCGACAACAATCCCTGTCGAAAGGTGGGTCATGCGCACGGCGGAGTCTGTCGTGTTAACGTGCTGGCCGCCCTTGCCGCCGGAGCGGTAAGTATCCACGCGCAAATCTTCGGGTTTAATGTCGATCTCAATCGAATCGTCGATCTCCGGCGAAACATAGACGCTGGCAAAGGAAGTATGACGGCGCTTGGCCTGGTCGAAGGGAGAAATTCGCACCAGCCGATGCACGCCCGTTTCTCCGCTCAGCAGGCCATACGCATACTCGCCAGCAATGGTGAAAGTAGCAGATTTGACCCCAGCCTCTTCGCCAGATTGATAATCGTTCACCTCGGTGGGAAAGCCCTGCTTCTCGGCCCAGCGCAGATACATGCGCATCAGCATTTCTGCCCAGTCCTGAGACTCAGTACCGCCCGCGCCGGGATGAACCGTAACAATAGCGTGGAGCGGATCGGTCTCGCCAGAGAGCATGGTTCGCTCCTCCAGCGCTTCCACAAATGTTTGCAGGCTTTCCACTTCACGCTTCAGATCGGCCTCGACGCTCTCGCCCTCGCGGGCCAGTTCAAAGTAGGCGGCAATGTCGTCCGTGCGACGGCCCAGTTCCTTATCGTCCGCCAGTAGGGTCTCCAGCCGCTTGCGCTCGCGCATCAACGGCTGCGATACGGCAGGATTTGACCAGAGCTTTGGATCGGAGATTTTTATCTCAATGGAAGCAAGTTCTTTGCGCAGACGTTCTGCGTCAAAGATACTCCCGCAGGTCACGAACTTTTTCCTGGACGGGAGCGTAAGCAAACTCAAGATCGTTCAGCATACCGAAGGGAACCTGACTTTACGTGGAACTGGATTCGCTCTCCATTTGCGGATGCTGAATGCACCCATCCACAGCGAGCACTATGGCAATTATGGCACAGAGCCACGCAAAAAGATCCCCATGCAGCGTGTAAAAGGTTAGATCGTTTTCGTAACCGAAGTGCGCCTCCAGCGAACTTTGCGTGTGCCGGGGCAGGCTTTGAACAACTCTGCCGTAAGGGTCTATGGCCGCCGTAACTCCACTGTTGGTATCGCGCAGCAACCAGCGATGATTCTCGACGGCTCTCATGCGCGCCATGTTGAGGTGTTGCCAGGGCGCGCTGGTGTCGCCATACCATCCATCGTCGGAGACATTGACCAGCACATCGGCCCCCAGCAACGCAAACTGGCGCACCTCGACGGCAAAGACCGATTCGTAACAAATGAAGACTCCATAGGCATGTCCATTGGTCGAAAAGACTTTGCGCTGCGCGCCATGCGTCATCATCCCCACCTGCGCCGTCAGACTATGCGCAAACCAGAGCCAGTCCTGGAACGGAATGTACTCCCCAAACGGAACCAGGTGCATCTTGTCATAGCGGCCAACAAACGCGCCTCCCTGGGAAACGAAGGAAGCCGAGTTATAAATATCTACATTCGATGGCTGCGCGGGATCACGCGTGAACGCAATATCCCCAACAATGATGGGCGCGTGCGCATCCTGCGCCAGGGCGGAGATCCAATGCTGGAAGCGCGGGTCGCTCTCGCGAAAGGGCGCGGGAGACTCCGGCCATACGATCATGTTGGCGACATCGCGCGCAGCCGCCACGCTTGCGCGCGCGGAGCAATCGGGATGCTGCCACGCCGCTCCCGTCTCTGGCATTCCAGCCATGTATGGATTGCATTTGTTCTCGCTGAGCGCGGCAAAATGTTGCATGTTTAAGTCGAAGGCATCGCCCGACCAGTTATCATTTCCATTCACATTTAAGTTTGGCTGCAACAACATGGCCGTCGCCGGAGCCGGTTCAGGAGCGGGCTTCCATCGCGTGCCCGCCTGCAAGCAGGCAGCAAGAACGATGCCCGTTACAAGGCAAGAAATGCGCGCGCGCCAGCCACGCAGCAGAATCGCTCCGACAAGCAAGCAATTAACGACTACGATCAGGAATGAAATTCCATACGCCCCCGCCACGGTCGCCACTCGACTCAAGAGCAGGTTGTCGATCTGCGAAACACCAAGTTGATCCCAGGGGAAGCTCGTGATGCGCGCGCACGCCAGTTCCATCGCAACCCAGAGAAAGGGAGTGAAGAAGAGTGTCCAACCAATCTTTCCCGTGGCGCGATGCGTCAGCGTGACCAGCAGCGCGAAGAACGCATGATACAGGCCAAGATAGAAGCAGAACGCAACAAGAAGCATGATGGAAACGGAACGCGGCAGATTTCCATAGAGATACATCGTCTGGTAGACCCAGTAACAGGTTCCGCCGTACCAAAGAATGCCGCAGAGATAGCCCAGAGAAAGATTGCGCGCGATCCAGCGCCATCCCGTTGCGCGACTTCGCATCAACAGCGCGATTATCAACGGCACAAGCGCAAACCATGCGGCAATCACATGCCATGCAGGTGTGGGGCCAGCCATTGGGAATGGCAGCGTCAACAGAAGAGCGCTCAGGGATGCCAGTAGATAAGCGAAAGTCCGGGTGCTTTGCATGGCAAAATGCAGTCTACCATCCTGCCCCGATCTGGAACTACGAAAATACAGATGGAAATCAGGAATTATTCCCCTGCTTTTTTGCCTTATGGCAGCCCACCTGTCTCCTATATATAACTTCAGGCAATCTTAGCGCGCAGACATGGCCCCCACTTGATAGAGAAAATGCTATGGCTATCCTGTAGATATATTTGCGAAAAAGTAACCACCTGCTGTATTGTGAAATGTGTTGGGTTGCGCTCTGGAGGTTGTGTGGTATAACTCGTGTTGTGTTGCTGGATGCACACATGAGTCAGGGCGCAGCAAGAAACCTTACATCAACAAACCAATCAGGAGGAAATGTGCAAGTCAACCGTATTATTCAAGAAATTGATGCTGAGATTACACGTTTGCAGCAGGCTCGCTCCTTGTTACTTGGGGGCGTCAGCACATTGAAGAAGAACCATGTGGGCAGGCCAGCGGCTGGCCCCAAGAAGGCCGTCAAGCGGAAGCGCCGTTTAAGCGCGGAAGGACGCAAGCGCATTGCGGATGCCATGCGGAAGCGTTGGGCCGAGCGCCGCAAGCAACAGGGCGCCAAGTAGTCTATACAACCAGGCAAGCCCAGGTGAGCGTTGAGTGTGTTGAAGGTATCTCGCCTGGGTTTTGTGCCTGTCCTGTCCGCGCCGCCACGCGCACCCACTCTCACAGAAAGCCAACAGACGCGCTCTATCTGGAGTCTGGAATTCAGCGCACAACAATCACTTCACAAAGATTGTCCTTTGCCAGAAAAAATCGGCAAGATCTAAACCCAGAAAATATCTTTTCAATCGTCCGATTGGGATATACGTGCAGCAATGGATATGACGCGCACTCCTGCATCTCAACATTTTCTCCGTCGGTAATGTGATAGCGACAGAATGCCGTCTCCTGTCCGCGCGCGTGTGCATGAAACAATCCCAGCATTTCGCCTTCCTCTACCATGCTTGCGTGGAGGCGGCGCACAACAGCATCCACAAACGGGCCTGGCATGTAATCCAGCGCATCCCAAAGCAGAATAACGTGGAACATGCGATGTCCAAAGTTCATGTGTTTTTCGATGAAGGCTTCCACGTCATACACATCTGGCGAGCCATCCGTCGATTGCTTCAACCACTCCGGGCGCGCGGATTCCTCCACTAAATCCGCCATAAAAACACTATGGCCGAGACTGGTAAGGTAGTTGATATTGCTGTGCGACGTTGGCCCAATGTCCAGAATACTCAACCCCTCCTGCGCTTTCAGGCGCGCTCTGGCCTTACTCCAGCCACTGGAGTGCCGGGAAATTCTCTTCCTGGGCAATGGCTGCCCATTGCCATCGTGTTCGACGGGCATTTCGGAGCGCCGAAAAATGCGACTTAGCACAGACAAACCCTTCCTATCTCCTTGGAATCCATCCAGAATCTACACCCCTGCCTCCGTATGCTCCATCGCATTGCCGCGCAGTATATTAACATCCTACCGCGTCTGTACTCCGCCTTGCAGCGCAACGCGCACTCGATCCCAATCCAGCGACACATCCCGACATCAATCCATGCCTCAATCCATGCCGCCTTCCTTGCATTCCCTGTGGATTCTTTTTACAAAGGATAGTGTGTACCGTCTTTGGAACTCTTCTATCGAACAATGGATATATGCGCTGCGCCCTCTGTGTTTGATGTTGGTTTTTTTGTTTCTGTTGGCTTGTCCTTCTGGATGGACAGCGGCAATCCCATCCAGCCTGAATCCTACGCTGCAAGAGGCCAAAAATAACCCCCAGGCGTTGCTGCGCAGCGCCGTGCAGAAAGAACTCGCCACGGGTTATGGGAAGCGCCCCTTCCTGCGCTATCGTCTGCACAAAGTAACAGAACACGCGAACAACACCAAGGAAATTGTAGAGACCCCGGATGGCGATGTTGCCTGTCTGGTGGCGATTAACGGGCATCCTCTGTCTGCCGACGCATGGCAATCGGAGCGCGCTCGACTGCTGGCACTGCGCGCACATCCAGAGTTGCAGGCGCATAGAAATCGTCGAGAGCAGGAAGATACCCGGCGATTTGAAGAATTGCTTCGCGCACTACCAGACGCCTTTCAAGTCCAATTCGCGGGCATACTTTCCATGCCCAACGGCCCGGCGATTCGGCTAACCTTTCAACCGAACCCAGACTACAAACCGAAAGACTATGAAACTCGCTCCCTGCGAGGAATGAGTGGAGAACTCTGGATTGATGCGCGGCAAAAACGCATTCTCTACTTTAGAGCGCATTTATTTCAGTCTGTGAATTTTGGATGGGGCATTCTTGGGTATCTGAACAAAGGCGGCAGCGTACAAATCCAGCAGTCGCAGGTGATACCTTCAGTATGGACGCTGACAAACATGCGCCTCTCGCTGACCGGGCGCGCGCTGTTGGTGAAGCCCTTGCATTTTGACATCGAGGAAAGCGCAACAGAGTATCAGCCTGTCGCCAACATTTTCCATTACCCACAGGCCGTTGATCTGCTGCTACGGAATGCGTGTAGCGCTCATCCACAATCCAATCAGCAGTAGACGCGCGCGTATTCCGTGGTGCGCTCCCGGCGGACTGTGCAACGCTCAATGCGATCCAGGCGAACAGCAAAGCCTCGGCCCGGCACGTCTGGAATCAAAATCTCTCCCTGCGCGGACACGGTAATCTCCGGCTCGATGATGTCCTCTGCCCAATATCGCTGGGAGGCTGAAATATCTCCCGGAAGACTGAAGTTCGGCAACGATGCCAGCGCAATGTTGTGGGAGCGTCCAATGCCTGTTTCCAACATGCCCCCGCACCATACGGGAATGCTGCGCTCCGCTGCGACGTTATGCACGCGGATCGCCTCGCTAAATCCACCAACGCGGCCCAGCTTGATGTTCAGAATACGACAGGATTCCATCTCGATGGCGGCAAGCGCGTCGCGACGATTGTGGATGGATTCATCCAGGCAAATTGCCGTCTCAAGCTGACGCTGCAACATGGAATGGTAATAGAAATCGTCGTACCAGAGTGGTTGTTCGATCATCAATAGTTGAAAGGCATCGAACTGCTTCAGATAATCCGCATCCCGCCAACGATAGGCGGCATTTGCATCGCAACTCAGCAGGATATCCGGCCAGCGCTTGCGCACCGCCTCAAAAACCTCGATATCCCAGCCC
Organism: Acidobacteriota bacterium; assembly: GCA_021810625.1. Taxonomy (GTDB): domain Bacteria; phylum Acidobacteriota; class Terriglobia; order Terriglobales; family Acidobacteriaceae; genus JAJZIJ01. The sequence continues at coordinate 35,181 of JAJZIJ010000021.1, read as the reverse complement.
ATCTTACATTTCAATTTTATGCGTTGGTATCCGGCAGCCAGTTCCGTCTCCACGATGCCAAGAAGCGCCTCAATCGAACTCTGAATGCCCAGGGAAACTCCGCATGGAATCGTCGTCCGCGTTCCTCCCAGCAAGTCCGCAAGGGGAACTCCCTTTTGTTGACTTTCCAAGTCCCATATCGCATTTTCCAGCGCCGCTTTGGCCATTCTGTTGCCACGCACTTCGCTAAAAATCTTTGGACATGCGCCACTGTTGGGAATCTCCGCCTGCATCAGGAGCGGAAGCAACTCCTCTGTAATCACAGCCCACGCGGTACTGGTCGATTCTTCGCTGAAGGAAGGATGTTCGCCCGCCGTGCATTCTCCCCAGCCGGAAATTCCCTCCGACTGCACCTCGACAAGCAGAATGCGACGATCTTGCGTCCGTCCAAAACTTGTTTCAAACGGACGCACCAGCGGCATGGAAATTTCCCGCACCACAACAGCATCAATCTTCATACAGCGACTCCTCAAACATGTAACAATGTCTGTTACATATACGAACGACATGAAAGAAGCGTACCCAACCAGTGGCTTCCCTGCGGTGTAGCTAAGGGTATCACTAAAGTCCATCCTGAATCAGTAAACACGCGCCTCTCCACTCTTCCGCCCTTGGGCCAGCACGGAGAAAATAGACGAAACAAAATCGAATCCTGCGTGGTAATCGGATGAAAACTATGGCGTCGTTGGATACCGCTCTTCCTTTTTTGCCTGATTCCAAAGAAGTTCCAATTCATCCAGAGAATGCTCCGCAAGCGGTTTTCCCCCCGCAGCCAATTGTTCCGCCCGATGAAATCTGCGACGAAATTTTGCATTGCCTGCGCGCAAAGAAAATTCTGCGGCAATCTTCAACTTTCTGGAAAGATTCACCACGGTAAAGAGAACATCGCCGAGTTCTTCCTCCTGCGCGCGCCGATCCTGGGATGTCATCGCAACGCGCAACTCGGCGATTTCCTCTTCGAGTTTTTGCAGCACATCTTCCGCGCTGGCCCAATCAAAACCCACGCTGGCTGCTTTTTTCCCCAGCTTCTCGGCCTCCATCAATGCTGGAAATGTTCGCGGAACCTCATCCAGCAGGGACGCATCCTCCCGATTGTTTGCGCGCGACGCTTTTTCCGTTTGCTTGATGATCTCCCAATTGGCCAGAACCGTCTCCGCCTTCTCTACTCCCTGCATATCTCCAAAAACATGCGGGTGTCGGCGAATGAGCTTCGCATTCAAATTTTCCAGAACATCACGCAGCGTAAAGTAGTCGGCTTCCTGCGCCATCTCCGCGTAGAAAAGAACCTGCAACAGCAGGTCTCCCAGTTCGTCCTTTACATCCGGCCAGTTTTCGCGATCAATGGCATCCAGCACCTCATACGTTTCCTCCAGCGTATGGCGCTGGATGGAGGCAAAGGTCTGCTCACGATCCCACGGGCACCCACCCGGAGCGCGCAGTCGGGCCATGATGAACACCGCCTCCATAAAAGCTGCCTGCAACGCTTCGGCTTCCGGTGTCGTAGGGTTCATAATCCTCATCTTAGCTGGAGTTCGTATACTGCGAGGAGCAGCCATGATGATTCCAGAAAGCGTCGCCGTATTTTTTTCCTGCATCGTGGGGCTACTCTGCGGCAGCTTCCTGAATGTCTGCATTCTTCGCCTGCCTGCCGGAGAATCGATCCTGACTCCGCGCTCACGTTGCCGCCATTGCCGACGCGCCATTCCCGCCTTCGACAATATCCCCGTCTTGAGCTGGCTGATTCTTCGCGGACGTTGCCGCCACTGCGGGCAAGAGATTTCCCGGCAATATCCGCTGGTGGAAGCGGCCACGGGAGCGCTCTTTGCCGCCTGCGTATGGCACACAGGACTCCACTGGCAAACGCTTCTGGACGCGACGATGATCTTTCTTCTGCTTGGCCTTGCGGTGATGGATGCCCGGACGTTTCTGCTTCCCGATGCCTTCACGCTCGGTGGACTGGGAGCAGCCATTGCGCTGCGCGTGCTCCAGCCCTCCCTGTCGCAACGCATCTCTTCCCTGTCGCAACGCATCTCTGTGGCGGAGCATACCGCGCTGGCGGCAATGGCCGCTGCGCTGCTCCTTCTGCTGACGCGATGGCTCTACCGTTGGCTGCGCAAGCACGACGGCATGGGCCTTGGCGACGTAAAGTTGCTGGCCATGATCGCCGCTTTCCTGGGATTGCCGCTGGCGCTGCTCACACTGTTTCTTGCCGTACTCGCCGCAGCGGGCATCTCCATCGCGCAGCTTGTTCGAGGCCGCGCACACGCCAAGACGATGCTTCCTTTTGGAAGTTTTCTCGCAGCTTCAGGAATTGCGGCTGTCTTCATCGGCAGGCCACTGCTGCACTGGTATGCTGGCTTCTTCCCGTAGCGCCGCAGGGAAATCCCCAGACCTGCAACCAGGGGCTGCTGCTACGATCAACCCCTGGCTCCAAGCTGTTTTAGTGGCTGGGCTGTTTGGATGACTGAGATGCTTTAGGAGCTGGCTTTTTGGCTGGTTGCTTGGACTGTACGAAATACTTGGCCACGGTACGAACAAACGGCTGCGCGTCGGCTGGAGTCGCGGTACTGCCCTTCAGGATGGCAGAAAACGGGATGTTTGTCCCATAGAACGTGCGCGTGTCATCTGTGTTTTGGGTGACCGTGGTGCCGCCTAGATCAATTCCAGCAAAAACGCCGCGATTCCGCGAGTATGAGAGCAGCTCTGAGTGCATCGTCAGGTTGGTTGCCGCCTGTGCGCTCCGTCCTACCGGGCCAGCCGCGACAGAAGCATCGGCTCCAAGCTTGATCTTGCTGTGGAGCAAATCCTGAAATCCCTTCTGATTGACAGCAATCAAAATTAGATCCGTCGATTGGCCGCCAATTTGCCAGCCGAAGCTGCCCCCCGCAAACTGGATGAAGGCAGGCGCGCTCCAGCCATTTCCCGTGCGGCAGGTAACGACCCCCTGGCCGTACTGCCCGCCCAGGATGAATGCAGCTTTTTTGTATGCCGGAACGACAGCAACGCACGTTGCATCCGACAAAATACCGCTCGGAATCGATTTGTCCGGCGTGGCCATAACCTGCTCCAAGACCGTCGCCGCGCTTTTGAGCCGACCGTCCAGTTTATCTTTGCGGGAATCCGCGAACGCCGATGTCGCCAGGAGCGCACATGCGCTGAGAAGTATTGTGAGTCGTTTCATCTTTCCTTGTATCCTCCAGCATTCAACCTAGATGGCCGAATGCCTATTTTGAGTTATACCAAACAATCTGCTGCTTTTACTTGGATGCCTTTTGTCCAGAAAAGTAAGCCTGTGCAACAAAAAAATGGGTTGCATGGCAATTTCTTGCACATGCAACCCTAATCTCCCAAATCCATGATCGGTAGACCTCATTAGAGCCGGAACATCAACAATGCGCAACGGTACGGAGGTGAATGCAACTTTCGTAACCGATAGATTCAAAATGATGAACGCGATGTATCCAGCCAGGCGTGCTCCACGGCGCGCATGGTGAGCGCCGTTCGGCTCTGAACGCCCACCTTGCGCATCAGCTTGCTGACGTATGCCTTCACCGTCTGTTCGCCGATACCCAGGGCTTGGGCAATCGCCTTGTTGGGATGACCGGCAATCAGGAGTTCCAGCACTTCGCGCTCTCGTTTGGTCAGCGCGGCGCGGATGCTCCCGCTGGTGGGAGAAGCATAGGTAAGCTGCTCAATCAACATCGACAAAACCCGCCGAGGTGCCCAGACCGAGCCGGAGGCCACAATCTGAATGGCCTGCTCAACCTCCGCAATCGTGGCGGCCTCATGGACGTGCCCTTTGGCTCCGGCGGCAATCACCTTTAGGATGGATTCTTCCGTCGATGCCGCGGAGAGGACGATCATGCGAACATCTTCGCGATAGACGCGGACGGTTGTCATGAGTTGCAACAACGCTGCATCGGAATGCGCGCCCAGCATGATGACGCAGAGGGTAGGATCACGCAGCATCTCCAGAATATCCGCCTGGACAATCTCGACCTTCGGGCTGTCGTGGAGCAGCGATGCAAGCCCAATGGCGAACATTGGTGCCATGCCCGCAACTCCCACGCGGATGCGCGCATCGGCAGAGACAGCCTTTGAAAGGGGTGTCTTTGGCATGTGCGTCGTTTGTGCATCCATCATCGCTGCATCTCCGGCTGGCTTCAATCGTAAGCTCCCTGCAATGCACGCCGATGCGTCGTGCAGCGCGGCACACTTCCAGAGTTACAGCTTCGGCAGAACGATGCCCTGCTGCCCTTGATATTTCCCCTTGCGATCCGCGTAGCTGACCTCGCAGGCTTCATCGGATTGGAAGAAGAGAATCTGGCAAAGCCCCTCGTTGGCGTAGATTTTCGCAGGCAGCGGAGTTGTGTTGGAAATCTCCAATGTCACAAATCCCTCCCACTCCGGCTCAAAGGGCGTCACGTTTACGATGATGCCGCAGCGCGCGTATGTGGACTTGCCGACACAGAGGGTCAGCACATCGCGCGGAATCTTGAAGCGCTCCACCGAGCGGGCCAGCGCAAAGGAGTTCGGCGGAACAATAACGGAATCCGCCTGCACGGTGACGAAGGAGCGCTCGTCAAAATTCTTTGGGTCGATGACCGTGGTGTTGACGTTGGTGAAGATTTTGAATTCATCGGAAACGCGCAGGTCATATCCATACGAGGAGACCCCATAGGAGATGACGCCTCCGCGAACCTGTTTTTCGCTGAAGGGTTGAATCATGCCGTGTTGGAGCGCTTGCTCCCGAATCCAGCGGTCACTTTTGATGGACATGTAACTCCCCGTTAAAAATGTAGAAATAGGCACCGAACCGGATCGCTACAGACGGGATTCATCTGCTGCGGCGGAGCGATGGCTCAATGCGGGCTTCCATCGTGAGTGTACGGGAGGGCGCATTCATTGACAATTGGGAAAGCTCACCCCTAGCATCAGAGCAAGAGTGGCGTTGTTCCGAACTTGCCCCAGAATTGTATGAAATTGTCTGGAGCCTGCCCGGAGCATGTCGCTGCAATCTGCAATCACCGGAGGGCTTCGCCATGATTAAACAGGACCTTATCCATTTCGTCGCCGAACACACAGGGCTGCCCCGCGTAAAGGCAGAGGCCGCCATTGACACCATCTTCGACCGGATGAAAAAGGCTCTGGCTGGCGGAGATCGCATCGAGCTGCGCGGCTTTGGTGTCTTCAGCGTTCGCCCGCGCAAGACCGGAATTGGTCGCAATCCCCGCACTGGGGCAGAAGTCGCCATCACTCCGGGCCGCGCCGTGCGCTTCAAGCCCGGCAAGGAACTGCACGTTCTCGATTAGCCGCCACTCCGAATGCTCCGCGCAGCGTTGTGCCAACGATGCGGCTGGCCTCTACAATAAGGGCGTGTCCCAGCGAGCCTGCAATCGGCGAAGCCAGCCTCCGGCGCGGAGCCAGCATCCAACGATGACCCCATATTCCCGATGCACGCATCCCACGCATGTAAATCCTGAACAGCGGGGAAGAATCGCATGAAGCGTCTGCTGCGCCTGCTCTGGTATGGCCGCCCTTACCTGCTGCAAGCCCTGGCCTCCGTGCTACTAATGGCCATTGTCGGCCTGATGGATGCCTTTCGCGTCCTGCTCGTCAAGCCCATCTTCGACAAAGTGTTGAACCCTTCCGACACTGTGCGCAATGTGCAGATGATTAACATCCACATTCGCAATCTGCATTTTGAGGTGGGACTTGGACAGTTGGTGCCCCATCACTTTCGCAATCCCTGGACGATGGTGGCCTTCGCGCTGGTCGCCTCCACCATCATCAAAAGCCTGTGCGATTATCTGGGCACCTATCTGACCAACTACGCTGGCTACGGCATGATTACCGATCTGCGCAATGATCTGTATGAAAGCATCCTGCGGCGTTCGGTATCCTTTTTCCAGAAACATACCACTGGTACCATTCTTTCCACGCTCATCAACGATGTCGAGCAGGTGCAGTTTGCCCTGTCGTCGGTCATGTCGGAGTTTTTGCAGCAATTCTTCACGCTGCTTTTCCTGATCGCCGTGGTTATTCTGTATGGCGGCAAGCTGGCCTGGGTACTGCTGCTGTTTGTGCCCGTGGTGATCTCCTCGGCGCGACGCATTGGCAGGCGCGTGCGCGCAACGACGCGCACTGGACAGGACAAGCTGGCTGAAATCCAAAACATTCTGCATGAGACGGTCACGGGCAATCGCATCGTAAAAGCCTTCAATATGGAGCTGTGGGAGTTGGTTCGTTTCCGCACGGCGGCCAAACGTCTCTTTCGCGCGAACCTGCGCACGGTGCGGGCGCAGGCCATCAGCTCTCCATTGATGGATCTCATTGGTGTTGTTGCCATTGCGCTGCTGCTGCTGATCGGGCGGGATCGCATCCATCATGGCTGGCTCACCGAGGGCAGCTTTATCGCCTTTTTGATCGCCGTCTTCAAGCTCTACGATCCGGTGCGAAAATTCGCGCTCTTCTACAACAATTTTCAGCAGGCGCTCGGAGCTTCTTCCTCCATCTTTGGCTTTATGGACAGCCAGGATGAAGTCCAGGAAAAGGCTCGCCCCACGCATATCAAAGCCTTTCACGACCGCATCTGCTTTGAAAATGTCGGCTTCCACTATGCCGACGAAGAGGGCAACACGCCTGTGCTGCATGGTATCCATCTGACCGTACAGCGCGGCGAAGTGGCGGCCTTCGTCGGCCCCAGCGGCGCGGGGAAAACTTCGCTGGTCAATCTGATTCCGCGCTTCTTTGACGTGACTGAAGGACGCATCACAATGGATGGCCACGACCTGCGCGACCTGAGCCTCAACTCCCTGCGCCAACAGATTGCGAAGGTGACGCAGGAGACCATTCTCTTCAACGACACGGTGCGCAACAACATCGCCTACGGCCAGCCCGATGTTCCGCTGCATCGCATCGTCAATGCCGCCAAGGCCGCCCTGGCGCATGGATTTATTGAGAAACTGCCCGACGGTTACGACACCATCATCGGCGAAAAGGGATTTCGACTCTCCGGTGGCGAGCGCCAGCGCATGGCCATTGCCCGCGCCATTTTGAAGAATGCGCCCATTCTAATTCTGGACGAGGCCACCTCGTCGCTCGATTCCGAAAGTGAAGCGCTGGTGCAGACCGCTCTGGCCAACCTGATGCAGAATCGCACCGTCTTTGTCATCGCGCATCGGCTCTCCACCGTGCGCCGCGCCACGCGCATTTATGTTCTGGAAAACGGACGCATCTCCGACTGCGGCACGCACGAGGAACTGGTGCAGCGCTCCGGCACTTATCAACGTCTGTATCAATTGCAGTTTGCTGATGCGTCGGAGACAGTTCCGGCAACGCCCACACCTCTATGACAAAACCATCTCCCAAACACGAATCTTCCTCGCCCGGAAAACAGGTAAAGTCCATGTCTGTGAAATCCATGACGGGGTTTGCGCGTATCGCAGGCACGATGCCCGCGGGCACGGCCTTCGCGCTGAGCCTGAAAAGCGTCAACCACCGCTTTCTCGATCTGCAATTCCATCTGCCCTCCGGCATGGACGCGCTGGAGATGCAGTGGCGCGCGCTGCTGAAGCAGCACATTGCGCGCGGCCATGTCGAGGTGCGTCTTTTTTTTGATCGCGCTGCCGCTGCCGCCACACCTCGCTACGATGCTGCGGCCATTCGCGCCTATCTGGAGTCATTTCGCGCTGCCGCTGCGGAGAACGATCTGACCGCGCAGCCCGATCTGAACATCGCCTTCCAGATGCCCGGCGTTTGGAGCGCCGAAAACAACCACTGGAGCGAAGAGGAACGCGCCGCTGCTGAATCCGTCGCTGCCCAGGCCATGCCGACTCTCCTCGCAAGCCTGGACACCATGCGCCTGCAAGAAGGGCAGGCGCTGGCCGCTGTGCTGGAAGCGACGATGCGCGCGCTTGATGCCGGAGTTGCCGAGATGTCCGAGTTGCGCGCAGGCATCCAGCAGGCATATCGGCTGCGTTTGGAGCAGCGCATCTCCGAGCTGCTCACCGGGCCGCTCGACCGCGACCGCATTGTGCAGGAGGCCGCCCTGCTGGCCGACCGCAGCGATGTCGAAGAGGAACTGGCCCGCCTGCGCGGGCACATCCAGCACTTTCTCGACCTGCTGCGTCAGGGCGGCGAGGTGGGCAAGAAGCTCGATTTTCTTTTGCAGGAGATGAATCGCGAGGCCAATACCCTGCTCTCAAAAACCAGCGGCATCGCCGGAAAAACCCTGCGCCTGACCGAATTGGGACTGGCTATGAAATCCGAAATCGAACGAGCACGCGAGCAAATTCAAAACATCGAGTAAGCTACAGTTAATCCGAGAAACATTTCTTCGCATGGAGTTCCCTGCACATGGCAGGATTGTTGTTCATACTTTCGGCACCGTCCGGCTCCGGCAAATCGACGCTGGTGGGGCAGTTGCGCTCAATGGTGGACAGGCTTTCGTTCTCCGTCTCCTGGACCACGCGCGCGCCACGCGGCTCCGAGCAGGATGGACGCGAATATCACTTCTCCAACCGCGAGACCTTCAAGCGGATGCTGGAGGCCGATGAGTTTCTGGAACATGCCGAGGTCTTCGGCAACCACTATGGCACGACCCGTAGCTCACTGCAGGAGGCTGCGGATCGAGACTGCGACGTGCTGCTCGACATTGACGTGCAAGGAGCCACGCAGGTGCGCCAGAGAATGCCCGAAGCCATCAGCATCTTTATCCTGCCACCCAATCCGCAGATTCTGGAGATGCGCCTCCGCAATCGCAGTCGCGCCGAAGGGGGAGTCTCGGAAGAAACTGTGCTGCGTCGGCTGGCCAAGGCCCGCGAAGAAATCGAAAATTATCGCGAGTATCGCTACATTGTCATCAACGATGTACTGGATCAGGCCGTCGAGGAACTGATTGCCATTGTTCATGCCGAGCGGGCATGGGCACATCCCGATCAACCCGTGGACAGCGAAACGCAGCGCTGGATTTCCATTGCGCAACCCTGCCTGCGAACCAACGTAAAGGAGCGCCTGCGACCCGTGCTCGCCTCCTTTGGTTTTCCATCGTAGCGCATCGAAACCTTCCATCCCCCCAGTGTTCTCTGTCGATATCCGCGTTCGAGCCGATATCTGTACAGGGAGACGATTTTATGGAACACGATCCTTTTATCGAGAGCAAATATCGCACGGTGCATGTGGCAGCGCGGCGCGCGCGTCAGTTACAGGCGGGAGCCATTCCATTGGTTCAGCCACGTTCCAGAAAAGCCTGCAAGGTGGCGCAGGATGAGTTGCGCGCCGGAAAGGTGGACTATGTGATTCCTGAAGACCCCGCGCCCAAGGAACTGGATTTGCCAACTGGCTATACGCCGATCCTGCACGGTTAAAGCGCGACGCGGAGGTTGGAAGCCAAGTACAATCATGGGCATGAGGGTCACGCGAGCATGAAGGTCACGGTGGGTGTCTCTGGCGGAGTTGCCGCCTACAAGGCTGCCGAACTGGTGCGCGCGCTGCAACAGCAGGCGCTGGACGTGCATGTAGCCATGACGCAGGCGGCACAGCAATTTGTGCGCCCTCTTACCTTCGCCGCGCTTACGGGGCATCGCGTGATTACCGGGCTTTGGGATAGCGACGGCGCAACACCCAACGCCGCTTCTTCCATCGAGCACATCGCGGAGGCGCAATCCTGCGACGCGCTGCTCATCGCGCCAGCCACGGCAGATATTCTCGCCAAAATGGCGCACGGCATCGCCGACGATTTTCTTACCACCATGTATCTGGCGACAGCGGCTCCCGTCATCGTCGCCCCTGCCATGAATGTGCAGATGTGGGAGCATCCGGCCACGCAGACCAATATCGCCACGCTGCAAGCGCGGGGCGTTCGCCTTGTCCCGCCAGAAAGCGGCTACCTCGCCTGTGGCATGACAGGCAGCGGACGGCTGGCCGAGAGCGATCCGATTGTCCGCGCCGTGCTGGAAGCGCTGCATCGTCGTCACGATCTGGCGCAGGAAACAGTTCTGGTGACCGCCGGAGGCACGCGGGAACCCATTGATCCGGTGCGCTACATTGGCAATCGTTCCAGCGGCAAGATGGGCTACGCGCTGGCGGAAGCTGCGCGGCAACGCGGCGCTCGCGTCCTGCTCATCAGCGCGCCAACCCAACTGCAACCGCCTGCCGGATGCGAAATGATCCCCGTGATGACCGCAGACGAGATGCGCGCTGCCGTCCTCCATCATCTGTCGCAGGCCACGCTGGTCATCAAAGCGGCTGCGGTCGCCGACTTTCGTCCACGCATCCAGGCAGACCAGAAGATCAAACGCTCAGGGCCGCTTACATTGGAGTTGGAACCCACCCAGGACATTCTGGCCGAAGTTGTCCAGCGCCGCAATCCCGGCACGCTGGTGATTGGATTTGCCGCCGAGACCAACCAGCCGCTTAAACATGGGCGCGGCAAGCTGGAACGCAAAGGCGCTGACGCCATTGTGCTGAATGATGTATCCCGCGAGGGCATTGGCTTTGAATCCGACCGCAATGCCGTTACGTTTTTGACTCCATCGACGGCCATTGACCTGCCGGAGATGAGCAAGCGCGCGCTGGCTGACCGCATTTTGGATGAGGCGCTCATGCTGCGCCATCCCCGAAATGTACTCTCCGAGGTCGCGGCCAACGCTGCCACCTCGCACACCCCAGCCCATCGCCACTAAGGAGCCTCTACACAGGTCAGCATTTGAGGGGGCAGGGCTTCAGTTTTGAAGGGGACGGGCTTCAGCCCGTCCATAGCTCATGCAAAATAAACGCGGGCTTCAGCCCCTGAGGGGAATGTGGCCTCCCAGTAAGGACGTATTCTCTAATCAACATGCCGCCTCCGAGGAACACCGAGCCAATGGATACCGAGTCGCGCCAACACGCGCACACGCTGCTGGAGTTTTGCCGCGAACTGGGCCTGACCGATTTCTATCGCGGAAAAAATGATCTGCAAAACGATCCGCAAGTGGATACCCTTGCATCGCCTGATTCCATCGCCTCTCCATTGGAGGCGCTTGCTGCAACAGCGCCGGAGCCTCCGGTCGTACACCTTGCCCCCAGCACCCAGGAAGACACGCTCGACATGGCTCGTAAAACTGCAAATCCCTATCCTCCCAACGTCGCAATTGCAAACACCCCCGCGCTGCTGCCTGCGCAAAAGCCAGCAGCCCTGCAATCCATTCGCGAGGAGATTGGCGACTGCACGCGCTGCACACTCTGCGAGCAGCGCAACAAAATTGTCTTTGGCGATGGCGATCCCAATGCCGAGCTGATGTTTGTTGGCGAAGGGCCGGGCGCGGACGAGGACGAGCAGGGACTTCCCTTTGTTGGCCGGGGCGGCCAGTTGCTGAACAACATGATTGTCGCAATGGGCTTGAGTCGCGAGCAGGTCTACATTGCCAACATCGTCAAATGCAGGCCGCCGGAAAATCGCGTGCCGGAGTTTGACGAGGCTACCACCTGCACGCCTTTTCTCTTTCGGCAAATTGATGTGATCCGTCCGCGCCTGCTGGTCGCGCTGGGCGCAACGGCAGCAACGTATCTGCTGGGAATGAAAAGTTCTCTCTCTTCGCTGCGCGGGCGCATCCACGATTGTCGCGGCACAAAGCTGGTCGTGACCTACCATCCGGCGTATCTGCTGCGCGACCCTCGCCAGAAGCCAGAGGCATGGAAGGATTTACAGCTTGCCATGAAATTTTTAGGACTAAAACCACCGCCAAAAACAAAAAGCTAGCGTTTGGCGCGAGCATCGTTTCTGAAGTTGTGTCGGATCACTACCAGACATGCCATCGTTTCCGCCACATGGTCACGGCTAATCCGTTGACGTTTGAGAATCTGACGGCGTAGGAATGTGGGTCGGCTTGCTTGGAGCAAGTTTCTTGAGTGTTTCGAGCAGTCGGCTCCCTTCCGGATACAGCGCCTTTGTTGCAACCTGCCTAAACCCCTTAGCGTGTGAAATCAGCAACTCAATTCTCTTATCATCTCGATTTGGATTGAGTAAATTCAAGAGTAAGGAATTGACTGAGTCACTGGCCTCGAATTGTCGTTCGAGCAGTTCAATATCACAGCTCGCGATGCCTCCAAAAAAGTGCTTTCCCGGGGAGGAAATAATTAAATCCGTGTTGCCGCCGCATCCATCTACCCATTTCTTTGTTTGAAACATGATGTAACAGACTGCCAACACTAATTCATCCAGTTCCATGCCGGGGCTAAAAAATCTCTCCGATAGACTCTTGGCCATAATCAAGCCGGTGCCGATGCAATCATATCCCCACTCGATTTCGCGAATAGTTGTGCCAGAAACCTTAAATAGACACTGATAATGCCAAATCTCGCTCCTAATGTGAACAACTATCAGCAGCTCAAAGAATGGGCGGTCTTCCGCTGGGAAATTAGCGTACGGAACAACGAATCGTTCAAAGGACTCAAGAACTATGCGTTGAATCCTCTCTCTAACGCTGCGTGGATCGTACCCACGCCCAGATTTAAAATAGTTGCCTGCGAGATCGGACTGGATGAGACCTCCGATTGTTTCAATCAACTCCGCATTTCCGGCTCCGGTGATTGCGATGTTCAGCCCCATATCTTGCCACACCCTAATTTTTTCAGTGTTGTTCTTCGTATAGCCGATCACGGTCTCTTGCGTATCAGCGCAAAGCACAATCCCGTCCGAACACAGGAATCCAGCGGCAATGGTCAAGAGCTACTCCTCAGCCGCCGCTCAACTGCATTCTTGAAATAGGCAGGCATCTTGGACTTCAATAAAATCACTTGGCACTCCCTTCGTCAAGTGAATCACCTTGATTAAAATATGGCTTGACAGCCGGGTGCCCGGTTCAAGCCTTTTTTTGGCTTGAGTGGGATGATCCTCAAAGTGCCGCTGCGTGAAGCTATTTCCACATTGAAATCATTGTCATTTCGAGCGAGCAGCCGCAGGATGCGAGTCGAGAAACCTGCGGTTGGCTTTTGATTGCGGAAAAGAAACGCAGGTCCCTCCACTACGTCCGCTACGCGGACTCCGGTCGGGATGACAGGTTTTCAGGCCGGGTGGCCCATTCAAGCCTTCTTTTGGCTTGAGTGGGATGATCCTCAAAGTGCCGCTGCGTGAAGCTATTTCCGCATTGAAATCATTGTCATTTCGAGCGAGCAGCCGCAGGATGCGAGTCGAGAAACCTGCGGTTGGCTTTTGATTGCGGGAAAGAAAACGCAGGTCCCTCCACTGCGTCCGCGATGCGGACTCCGGTCGGGATGACAGTGTTTGTAGTGCAAGCATGATGCTGGCCGAGCCGATATTCTCTGGATTCTTCACTCCGCTGCGCTCGTTCAGAATGACTCCTTTGACAGGAGCGGGCGGTAGGGTTCGCGCCAAGTTTGATTTGCATCTTTCGCAAAAGCGCAAAGGGTTCTATCCTCCCACTCAAGCCAAAAGAAGGCTTGAATGGGCCACCCGGATTTTTTCTTGGATACTTCACCCCGCCAACTCTGGCGCGGGTCAGGCTTGCACTACGCCTTGACGACTTTGCCGGACTTGATGCAGCCAGTGCAGACCCGGACGCGCTTGTTGCCGCTCTCCACCTTGGCTTTGACCGTGTGCAGGTTGACGTTCCAGCGCCGACGAGTGACGTTGTGCGCGTGGGAAATGTTGTTGCCGAACTGCGGCTTCTTGCCGCAAACTTCACAAATCTGTGCCATGACGTAAGGTTCCTGTCTCTCGATGATTGAAGCGGTACAGGTCCAGCACGCCATCCAGCGAAAAAACCAGACACCAGCACCAATTTCTAAGTGTAGCGAAGTCTGGGCTGGGAATCAATTCCCTTTGAGCATAAACTTATCTGGAACGCACACAAAATTTGAATTGCTGACGTATCGCGCGGCTTCCAACCTTGACGACGACATCCGAGCCAAACCGCACCACCACCAGCGTTGACGCACACACGCCCGCAAAATTTCTGCCGACATTTCTGCCGACATGGGCCGTCTTCTGGGCTGCATTTCTGGTGCGCGTCGCCTACATGACGCTGGCGCACACCTATCGCTTTCGACCCTATGGCGACCACTTCCAGTTTGGCTGGGAGATGGGCCGCATCGCGCGCGCGCTGGTCACAGGCTACGGCTACGCTGACCCATTCTCCGGCCATACGGGGCCAACAGCCTGGGTCGCGCCGCTCTACCCGCTGCTGCTGGCTGGAGTGTTTCGCATCTTTGGCGTCTTCACGCTGAAATCTGCGTGGGTCATTCTTACGATCAACTGTTTTTTTTCCGCGCTCACCACGCGCACCACCTACGAGATTGCAGCACGCTGCTTCAATCGGCGCATCGCCGTCTGGTCGGCGTGGATATGGGCACTCTATCCCGCCGCCATGCAGTATGCAGTCCGCTGGGTTTGGGAGATGACGCTAAGCGCCTGGCTCTTTACGCTGGTCATCGTAGTGGCGCTGCGGATGCGCCATGTCGGCGAGCAAGATGCAGCCCGCGAAACGCGCACGCTACCCCGCTGGCTGCTCTTTGGATTTCTCTGGGGAATGATTGCGCTCAGCAATCCCTCGCTGCTTTTATTTCTTCCCGCCAACGGGATTTGGATTTTGTTGGGGACAAAAAATCTGCGCCGCCAGATTGCCTACGCCGCAGCCTCGACGGGAATCTTTCTGCTCTGCATTACGCCGTGGATCGCGCGCAATGAGCGAGCCTTTCATCAATTCATCCCCATGCGCGCCAATTTCGGCGCGGAGTTCTGCCTCGGCAATGGCCCCGGAGCCAATGGATTTCTAATGGAGTTTGACCATCCTTTCCAATCGCCGGAACAATTGCGGCTCTACCGGGAAATGGGCGAAGTAGCCTACGCCAAAATGCGCGGACGGCTGGCCTGGGCCAATGTCCACGCCGATCCCTGGCTCTTTGTGCGCGACACCGTCAAGCGCTTTTATTTTTTCTGGATCAGCGTGCCCCACCCTGCCGATGATGCCTGGTATGTGGAGGTGGGTCGCGTAGCCAACTTTGGCTTTGTCAGCGTGGCTGGATTACTGGGATTGGCGCTGGCGTGCAAGCGGCGCGTTCCCGGAGTAGCGCTGTTTGTCTGGGCCTTCCTGTCGGTTCCGCTGGTGTATTACTTTGTCACCGTACACGCGCGCTTTCGTCATCCATTGGAGCCGCTGATTGCGATCCTGGGGGTCTATCTCTTCCAGTCTGCGGAAAAGCGCGCTCCTGCGCGCCGCAATGCGTCCGTTTGCCGTTTGCCTTGACCATCTGCGCCAGGATTCGTCCTCCGACCAGCCTCGCCTTTCGGTATGATGGAGAGGATGCCCGTTGACGTTCAGCACATTCTCCACTCTGGTTCGGAGCGAATCGATCAAACATTGGAGCGCCTGCTTCCCGCGCCTGACACGATCCCGCACTCCATCCACCGCGCCCTGCGCCATACCGTCTTTGCTGGCGGCAAGCGGCTGCGCCCCATTCTCTGCATGGAGGCCGCGCGCATGGTCGCCCATCACAAAAACAGCGCCGCAAGCTATCCCGACGGCGTGGAAGAGCTTGGCTCCGCCATTGAGATGCTGCATACCTACTCGCTGGTGCATGACGACCTGCCCGCGCTCGACAACGACGATCTGCGACGCGGCAAGCCCACCTGCCACGTTGTCTTTGGCGAGGCTATCGCCATTCTTGCCGGAGACGCGCTCCAGACGCAGGCCTACGAAGTGCTCTCCAACCTGCGCTGCCCCGCGCCCGCCATTGTCTCCATTGTGCGCGAAATTTCCATCGCGACGGGCACTGTTGAGGGCATGATCGGCGGCCAGGTGCTCGATATTGAAGGCGAGCGACAGGCGCCCACCGCTGCGATGGTCGAGGCCATTCACCGCGCCAAGACGGGCGCGCTCATCACCACCAGCCTGGTCTGCGGCGGCATCTATGCAGGCGCGTCGCCGGATAGGGTCGAGCATCTGCGCGTCTTTGGAAAAAAGGCCGGCCTCGCCTTCCAGATCATTGATGACGTTCTCGATGTCACGCAAAGCTCCGAGCAATTGGGCAAGACCGCAGGCAAAGATACGGCTACCGTCAAGGCTACCTGGCCCGCTGTTTATGGGATTGAAAAATCCCTCGCCGATGCCGCCAATTTGATCACAGCCGCCTTTGCCGAGATGGAAGGATTCGGCGCGTCGGCAGAGCCGTTGAAGGCCGTTGCCCGCTATTTGGTCGAACGCAAACACTAGGAATCCAGAAAGGTCGCATCCATGCCACTCACCGTAGAAGACATCCGCACCGCGCTCAAGGATGTGTACGACCCGGAAATTCCGGTCAACATTGTCGATCTCGGCCTGGTCTACCGCATTGATCTCTTCGAGGATGCTGGCGCGCCGGGCATGGAGCCAAAGCAGCGCGTGGAGATTGACGTCTCGATGACCTCACCCGGATGCCCCTCGCATAACTTCATTATCGAAACCATGCGCAATCGTCTGGCGGGCATTCCCGGCCTAAGCCAGTCGTCGGTAAATCTGGTCTGGGAACCAGCCTGGAATCCTGAACGCCTAAGCGCCGACGCTCGCAAGCAGTTGGGCATCGACGGCTAAGAAAACCCTGCACAGGTCGGCCTTTTGAAGGGGCGCGGCTTTAGCCGCGCCGTCAATGGAATCAGATCAACACGGGCTTCAGCCCCTGAGGGCAGTTTGTCCTGAAATAGAAACTTGTGCCGAGGTTCCCCAGAGCATTTCTAGTTTTTTAAGGGGTAGGAAATTATAAGCAGCACCCGCAAGGATTTCCCCGCCAAGCTGCTTGGCCCTCTTTGAGCAGGAATGGGATGGCGGCCAATGCTGCGATGGAATCAAACCATGCGATATGAAAGATGGCGTTGAGCGAGAGTCCAACCAAGGCAATTAAGGCTAGATATGCACACGTAGCCGATTGCGCGGCATCGGCTGCCAAGGCTGGGTTGTTTCTTCGCCGCGCTTCCCGGCGCTTCAGTCCCGCCAGGATTGGCATTGCGAAGAGAGCGGCGATGGCAATGCCGATTCCTGCTCGACTCGTCTCAGGTCGTAGATGCAGAGCCAGCGATAGAGATGCAATCAGCAATACGACCATTGCAAGAAGAAAGAGGAATGCCCCAGCAATACGGCCAGCCATCCGTTCCGAAATCGAGACTCGCGGTTCAAACTGCAAGAGCACAACACTTGCAGAAAACAACTCAACAATGCTGTCGGAGCCGAAGGCAAGCATTGTCGGACTACGTGCTTCCACTGCGGCGTAGAGTGAGACTGCGGTCTCCACCAGCATCCATCCCAGCGTAATCCCTTGCAGCCAGAAGACCGCAGTGGCGGCTTGGCGAACGGGGGCACACATCTGAGCTTCAGGAAGTGGTGAGCGAATCTGAAACAATTCAGGCATACGATTTCTTTACAGAATAGTCGTTCCGCCCCGTGTAATGTGGCCGTTCAGCACAAAGCAGGCCTGAATAGGGCACTCGCACCCGCTCTCCGACCTGAATTTGACAGGGTTGGCAGGAGGGTTGGCAGGGCGGATACCCGGCGGCCAATCTGTCGAATTTTTCTGCTCGTTGCCGGGAGATTTTGCGATAATGGAGTTGCTCTGGCGACTCCGGCACGCGCTCCCGGCAAAAAACATTTGCTTGGTTTGCTTGCTCAAACGCCCCTATGAATGTTCTACACGTTGCTTTTTCCCCGACGCGCAATCGCCGGGTGAATGAGTTGGTCGGCCTGCTGCTGCTGGTCGCGAGCCTCCTTTTGCTCCTTGCTTTACTCTCGTACACGCCAACAGACCCCTCCCTGAACACGGCGGGCGGCTATCTGTCAGGACGCCCCGCGCACAACTGGGCTGGACTGATGGGCGCGGGCATCAGCGACCTGCTGTTGCAGTCCGAAGGTCTGGCGGCGTTTCTACTGCCCATTCTCTTTGCTGGCCTGGGATGGGTCTGGCTGCGTTCCCGGCCTGCGCTCTCGCCCATTTCCAAGATCAGCGGAGCTTGCCTTGGGCTGCTCTTTGCTCCCGCGCTGTTTGGCCTGTTGCCGCTGCACGCGCTTTGGATGCACTCCATTCCGTTGGAAGGGCTGGTGGGTCGAGTAATGGCCGATGCCATGCTCCACTATCTGAACCTTCCCGGCGCGTGCATTCTGACGCTGGCGCTGGTGGCTGCGTCCATCTATCTGACGACCACATTTTCCCTGAGCAACATGAGAAACTGGGCGGCCATTCGCTTTGCCTTTGTGCTGGCAGGGCGCGACCGCTTTCGTAACTGGAAACGCGACCGCGCCGAGCGCCGTCAGGCCAATCTGCTGGAAAAGCAGGCCGCAAAACAGCGAAAGGCCGAGGAAGCCGCTTCCGTGTCCGACGACAGCGATCTATACACGCCCACGCGGGTACAGAAATTGCCGGATGTCTGGGAGACGCAATCTGCGGCTGCCGTGGCGCGACGCGCACAGGAGCATGGCGTGCCCGCCTCCTTCGATTTTGCAGAGAAGCCCGAAGCGAGAGAACCATCCAAAGCGGAAACACCCAAAGCAAAGATGAGCGCCGCCGCTCAATCCTTCACAGACTCCGAGAGCTTCGCCGCTCCCGCGCCGATGCCCAGCGCTGTGGCCGAACCCCTGACCATTGGCGAACGCGCCGATGCTTCCCTAAAGACCGTGACCGTTACGCCGAAAAATGTACATGGCTTCCGGCTGCCGCCCAGTTCCCTGCTCCACCGCAGCGAGGATCATTCTGTAATCCGCGAGGACGTACTGCGTACAGAGGCCAAAACGCTCGTGGAGAAATATGCCGAGTTCGACGTGAATGGTCAGGTGGTACAGATCAATCCCGGCCCCGTCGTCACCACCTTTGAATTTCGCCCCGACGCGGGCGTGAAGTACAGCCGCGTCACCGGCCTCTCCGACGATCTGTGCCTGGCCATGCGCGCCGAGAGCATTTTGATTGAGCGCATGGCGGGCAAGAGCACGGTCGGCATCCAGGTGCCGAACACCGAGCGCGAGACCATCTGGCTGCGCGATGTCGTCGAATCGGAAAACTTCGCCAACAGCAAATCCAAGCTGACGCTGGCGATGGGCAAGGACATCAATGGCCGCATCGTTCACACCGATCTGGCGACCATGCCGCACGTTTTGATTGCAGGCTCGACCGGCAGCGGGAAATCCGTAGCCATCAACGCCATGATTATGTCTGTGCTGTACAAGGCCACGCCCGATCAGGTGCGGCTGATTCTTGTCGATCCCAAGCGCGTGGAACTGGGCATGTATGAGGGCATTCCGCATCTCTTTACCCCGATCATCACGGAGCCAAAACTTGCGGCCAACGCGCTGCGCAATGCCGTGCGCGAGATGGAGCGGCGGCTCAAGCTGCTGGCCTCGCGCAGCGTGCGCAACATCGACCAGTACAACAAGTTGTTTGAGAACAAAACGCCCAGCCTCTTTGATGAGGTCAGCGGCGAGGAAGAAAAGCCCCTTCCCTTCATCGTCATCATCATCGACGAGTTGGCTGACCTGATGATGCTCGACAAGGCCAACGTGGAGGAATCCATCACGCGACTGGCGCAAATGGCTCGCGCCGTGGGCATTCATCTGGTGCTGGCCACGCAGCGGCCCTCGGTCGATGTCATCACGGGACTCATCAAGGCCAACGTGCCCACGCGCATCTCCTTCCGCCTGGCCACCAAGGTGGATTCGCGCACCATTCTCGACGCCAATGGAGCGGAATCGCTGTTGGGTCGCGGCGACATGCTCTTTTTGCCGCCGGGAACCTCGCGACTCCAGCGCGTCCACGCGCCGTTTGTTACAGAGAAGGAAATCGCTGCCGTCGTGGACTTCTGGAAGGCGCAGGGCACGGCGGAGTACCAACAGGGATTTCTGGAATCTCCCCGCGATGAAAAGGGCCGCGAACTGGACGGCGATCCTGACGGCGACGACGCGCAGGACGCGATGTTTGAAGATGCCATTCGGCTGGTGCTGGAGTTTGGCAAAGCCTCCACTTCCCTGCTGCAACGGCGGCTGCGTATTGGCTATGGCCGTGCCGCGCATCTGATCGACATGATGGAGCGAGATGGAATTGTCGGCCCTGCCGATGGCTCCAAGCCGCGCGAAATTCTGAAATCTCCCGACTGGCTCCAGGAAGTGGAAACTTCTCTGCGATAACGCCAACCAGCCGATATCCCGTTCTTCAGGCGACTGTCATGTGACGCCCTGCCATCTGTCGATTCGGGCCATTATGCGCAGTGGATGGATCACGCAGAATCATAACTGGACAACCGGACATACGCAGAACCTTCGCGAGAATTCCCCGGCGGAAATGCGTAAGCATCTCGCCTCCCTCCTGGACACTCATCAGCAGCAAATCCGCATGACTATCCTCGACCATGCGGACAATTTCCCTGGCTGGATCGCCTGCGCGGATCAGACATTGAGGCTTTACCGTCCGCCACGCCTCTGGACTCATCATCTGCTCCATCGCCGCGAATTCATCTTCCGAAAGGTTTCTGAGGCCGCTTTCTTTTACGTTGAAGACGGTCAGGCGGGCATGGTGGCTCAAAGCGATATTTCCTGCCAGATGCGCAGCTTCTGTAACGCCATGCGCCGTATTACATGCCAGCATCAGATGTTTCCAGGGAAGCGTCTTTGCCGTTCCTTGTACCGCCTGGGGGCCGACGACAATAACTGGACGATTGGATTTCCGAATCACAGTCTCAGCGACCGATCCCAGTAAAAATCGGTCGAATCCGCGCAGTCCCTCCGTGCCCACAACAATGCAGGCGGCATCCAGCTTGTCCACAATGTGGACGAGATTGTGCGCCACGCTTCCCACAGAAAACAGGCCTTTCACCGTTATCCCGCTGCCGCTCAGCGTCTGGGCGGCCTTTTCCACGCGCAGCCGAAGTTCTTCCTCTTGCATATCCAGCAATGGAGCGGGATCCTCCGGCACAACGGGCATGACATGAGCCAGATACAAAGGTTTCGACTCTATACGAGCCAGTTCGGCGGCGTACTCCACGACAACGCGCGACGCCGCAGAAAAATCCGTCCCCACAAGGATGGGGCCTTTCCCGAAATTGGCTCCGATATGCATACGCGAACCCCCATGCGCAATGCTAGAAGGATGCAAAAAACCTGCCAGTGATCCTGCCTACGGAGCAGAGTGACGGTCATCACGGAAATGCTTTGCCGAACGAATCGCTGCCATTGGGGAAGTACGGCATACGTCGGGACTGCCGAAAATGGCGCGGCCTTGACTACGACCTAAGCGCAACAAAATAAAAAGCATACTCATATATCAACGGAGAGTATGGCTTGGAAATACTGCCGCGTACACGGCTTCCTTGGGCGCGTTTTTTGAAATAAAACGAAATACACCTTGACAGGGGGAATGTTCGAGGATCACAATTACCTCAAAATTCGCAGAGATTGAATCTTCCGGGGAAATCGCCCAATCGGGATATCGCCCCAGGGTGTTCGTATTCTGGGTGTCCGCTCTGCGTGATGTGGATCGACGGCGGTTGCACGGTGGATTTTCAGGTTGGGTTCGTGGCATGGAAGCGGATGCGGATCACGTCGAGCATCTTGGCTAGGTGATGTTGCCCGTAGTCCACATCGGACGTGGGAGTGTTTGTTCGTGGTAAGCAGATCGGTGGCTATGGAACGGCTGCCCCAAGAGCCAGTGTTACGACGATAGGCGCAGCGAAGGTCTCCAGCTTTGGGCTTGATGAAGATGCAAAATTGAATACAAATTCGGATCGGCGAGAGGAAAAGACCAATGATTAGGAGTCGAATGGATAGGAATTCGGAGAAAAATCGGAGGCTCGCCTCGAAAGTTGCTTCTTCGGTGTTCGCAACTCTGGCCGCCATGTTGCTGCTGGCGGCAGGTGCCCGTTCCGCTGTGGGCCAGAATCTGCCTTGTCCGGCCCAGAACTGGACGGCCAGCACTGCCAACGTGTGGGCCGCCGAGGGCAGCATCAAGGTGATGCTGAATAATCAGGCGACAACGAATCAGCCCAGCATCCCCACTTACCTGGACGACGGCAACTTCAGTCCGTGGGGTTATCAGCAGCATCCGCAGCCGATAACCGAGCTGAATCCTGTTTACTCCTGCCCCGGAGGCACGCCCACGATTGCGCTACAGGGCGCGGGACGCGAAACCGTTTCCTTTCAGGTCTTCATCACTGCGGGCCTGGGCACGAACGCGGCACTCAGCGGCGTCTCGGTTGCCGTCACTCCCCTGGCCGGGCCGGGAACAACGCTGACCTCGACCAACACCAATTGCGCCGATACCTCTACCGTCAACCCCAACTGTACGCAGATATCCAATGTTAACCGCTATCTGGAGGGCTATATCCCCTACACGTCGGGGGGAGCAGGCAGTCCCGCATCCATGCAAATCAGCGGCGGCATGCCCGATATATTGATTCCCTTTTACGATCCCTATGATTCGGGGAATCCGGCGATAGGAGCATCCTTTAGCGTGCAGCCGGCAACGACACAGGCCGTGTGGGTTGATGTCTCCATCCCTGCGAATGAGACCGCTGGTACGTACACAGGAACCGTGACGGTCTCCGGCAACGGCGTCAGCGCAACGATTCCCGTCAACCTAACCGTGTGGGGCGGCAGCCTGCCGGGCTTCGATGCTGGTTCTGTCAATTCCCAATATGGAGATATGTTGCAGTCGTGGATCGTCACATGCGAGGGAACATTTGACGGGGGCGAGGGCGTTAGCGGTGGGACCTCGGCGGAAGTAACGCTCCTGCAAAAATATCAGGTGATGGCGCATGACTACAGTCTCGACACCTGGTTCGACGCGGTGCCTACGCTGACGACTCCCCTGCTGTCTTCCACCGCTGGCTATCCGTCAACAGATCCCCAATCCTTTACGACAAGCACCCCCTCTGGCCCCGGAGCCACGGGCACTACCAGCACGATCAACTGGACGGCCTATGACGCGGAAGTCGGGCCAGCGCTGACCCCCGGCGGACTTTTTTCTGACGGCACCAGCATGAGGGTCTTCGACACGCCATTTACGGGAGGCCCTGCTGGCAACAACGGCGCATGGACTTGGGGCCAGGGCTATAACTGGATGTGGGGCGCGGGCGACGGCCTGCCTCCGGCGGGGTTGCTGCAATTGTATGCAAACTATTCCGAGCAGATCTCCATGCACTTCACAGCCTGTCAGTCCACGGGCGCGGCCTGTGGCACAACCAAACCGTGGGGACATCCAGAGCTGATCGCCTATACCTGGGATGAACCCTACTGGTACGTGTTGGCTGGCACAACTTTGGTCTACCAAGATATTGCTTTGTTCGAGCAGGCCATGAATCAGGCCAATACGAAGCTCTCCTCAACGTGGGCAGCCAACACCAACCCCATCCGCAGTTTTATAACGGATGAGCCTGCCTGCCAAACGGAAAACGACAGCATGAAAGGGAACTACGATAATCAGGTCTGCACGGATCACGAGAATCTCTCGTATCCCAACCCCAGCACATACCCAAGTGGCTGGACGGGCAGCACTGCCGCAAATACCTGGGTAATGGATTGGAGCGCCAACGCAGGCATCCACGATCCGGGCCAACCGGGGCCTGGCATATCGTACTGGGATTGTGATGTGCCTGGAGACCCTACCGTAACGACAATCATGGCTGGGAGCGGCTACAAGTACACCTTCGACACAACGCAGGGAGTGCAGGCGAAATCCACGGCTCCGGCCCCAATTTCGCAGTGGTTTTACCAAGGCGGCGAGCCAAACATCAGCACGGATCAGATTTCGGGTTCCAGCGTGGGTCTTCGCGCCAATTTCTGGATTATGTACAAGTATGGGTTTGACATGACCCTTCCCAGCGCTGGCGATCCAAGCCCCGCCTACCCTGTTCCCGGCGGAGCGTGGGATTGGACCGACGACTTCTGGAACGGGAGTCCTGGCAATTGCAACGGAACCCCCTACTCCAACTCCGGCTCCTTCTTCTTCTACCCTGGAGGTCAACTGGATTGCTACAACGCTTCGGGGGCCCTTGGAGCCAGCATTCTCCCCGGAGTCAACCTTAAACCCAACGGCAACGGCATCAGCGGCCCGGTGGCATCCATGCGCATGGCGCAGTGGCGTCGCGGATATGAGGATTATGAGTACCTTTACCTTGAAGGCAAGTTGAATGGCAGATCGGCTGCCGAGACGGTTGTGGATTCGATGGGCGGCGGCGGCATGACATCCGGTGGCCCCGGAGCAAGCGGGCCGATGCCGTCATGGCAGGCATTGAACTGGGAGGAGGTAGACCCAGGATTTATATCGGGCGTTTGGCCCCTGGCCAGTATGAATCCCAACGGCCAGTCGAACATTTCTTCATGCACCGACAGCAGCGTGGGAGCGGGTGGCCTCCCGAATGGCCTCCCGAATGGCCCCACGGGGGCATCTGGCTCGTACGACGGCATCACCTGTCCGGGAGAGTGGACGAACAACCCGGATCGGTACGCCGCCGCGCGCGCGTTGCTGGCATACGATCTCGGATGGACGACGAATGCTGCGCCCACTGTATCCAGCCTGAGTCCGCCCAACGGCTCCACTGCGGGCAGCACGTCAGTGACCATTACTGGAACAAACCTCACCGGAGCCACAGAGGTGCAATTCGGCGGGGTTGATGCCACCAATCTCACCAACAACACGGGAACAAGCATCACCGTGACTGCGCCAGCGGGCATCAATACCGTGGATGTGCAGGTCTTCACGCCAAGCGGCAATAGCGCGCCCACCAATGGCAGTCAGTATACCTACGACGCATCGACGATAACGGCGATCAGCCCAATTTCTGGCACAAGTCAGGGCGGAACCTCAGTGACCATCACCGGAACAGGGTTCACTGGAGCGACAGCGGTTGACTTTGGCGGGATTGCGGCCACCAATGTGAAAGTTAACTCGGCGGGAACGCAGATCACGGCGACTGCGCCGGCGTACCCGGAGCAGGGGTCGGGCGTAGACTCGGTAAGCACGGTGAATGTAACCGTGACCACGTCGAGCGGTACCAGCGCGTATACCACCAGCGATCAATTCACCTATGAACCGGCACCAGCGCTAACAGCTTTCAGTCCGACAACCGGCCCGGCAGCGGGTGGAACTTCCGTAACCCTCACGGGGGCGAACCTCACTGGCGCAACAGCAGTTGACTTTGGCCCCGGCAATCCGGCCACAGGGGTTTCCATCAACTCGACGGGAACCCAGATCACGGCAGTCTCGCCACCGGGTGCCAGTTTGGCCGCAGTGAACGTCACCGTGACCACTCAGTATGGCACCAGCAACGCGGAGACGTTCACCTATGGCGCGGCGACTCCAACGCTAACTGGCATCGCTCCGACAAGCGGCATAAGTAGCACCTCAGTGACGCTGACAGGGACAAATCTGAACGGCGCGACGGCGGTTAACTTTGGCACGACCTCGGTTACGCCCACCTCCAATAGCTCGACGAGTGTCGTGGCAGCGGCTCCTGCGGGCAGCGGTACGGTGAGCGTCACCGTAACGACACCAGGCGGCACCAGTAATGGCGAATCGTTTACCTATACCACGGCAACGCCAGCGTTGACTGGCATCAATCCAACAAGCGGCCCGGTTGGCACCCCAGTGACGCTGACAGGAACGAATCTGAGCGGCGCGACGGCGGTTGACTTTGGCCCCAGCAATCCGGGCACGATCACCACCAACACGGCAACCAGTATCACAGCGACCGCACCCACAGGCAGCGGTGTTGTAGGCGTCACGGTGACAACGCCAGGGGGTACCAGCGGCGTGGAGCCATTTACTTACACAGCGCCAACAACGACGCCGACAACAACGACGCTAACTTCTTCGGCCAGCAGTATCACCGCAGGCAGCAGCGTAACGCTCACTGCGACAGTCCAGGCAGGCAGCACTGCGGTGACAAGCGGGACGGTGAACTTCTACAACGGGAGCACGCTTCTCAATTCCACCCCGATCACGCTAAACGCCTATGGCGTGGCGACCTTCACCACCACCACGCTGCCAACAGGTAGCGACAACATCACCGCCACCTACATCGGGAACAGCAGCTACACGACCTCGACCAGCTCGACGGTGACGATCACGGTGAGCGCAGCAGCGCCGAACTTTACCTTTACGACCAGCTCGACCACTGTAAGCATTGCTCCGGGGCAAACCGGCAACACCACGCTGACCCTCACTCCAACCGGAGGTTACAGCGGCACGGTAACGCTGAGTTGCGCTGGCCAGCCTCTCTATACGAGTTGCGTCTTCACGCAGAGCGGAGCAACGAACAATGTCGTGACGCTGAGCGGCAGTGGACCGGTGAATGTCACGCTGACCGTCGACACCAACGTGGCGGCGATGCGGGCGATGCCCAGCCCGTTCGGGCCGCAACAAAGCCCACTGAGTCCGATTCTTCCGGCGCTGGCCTTCTGGTGGCCGGGAAGCATGGCCGGGCTGGCGGCCTTTGGACGTAAGCGTGGCATCTCGAAGACGCAGCAGCGGATGTTGCAACTCTGCCTGCTGGTGTTGATGACAGGAGCGCTGGCGGCGGGCATCTCCGGCTGCGGCGGCTATAACTCCAGCAACGCCGCGTATGTCACTCCAGCAGGCACCAAGACAATGACCGTCACGGCAACCCCAACATCGGGAGCGAGCCAGAGCGTGTCCATCACTGTCACCATCACATAGACAGCCAAGTCAAACGGCGGCGTGTGAGCGCCGCCGTTTGAAGGTGTAGGCCCATTCCGCAGTCCTCACATGATTCCGTGCTTTGCAAACGCGGCGACCGCCGTAGAGCCTGCTTCCAGTTCCCTCTTTACCGTTTTTTCTCCGCGTGCCTTCTCCAGCGCCAGCATAAATACTTCGACCTCTGCCTCCCGCGGTACGACAAGGACGCCATCAATATCTCCAAACAAAATGTCGCCAGAGCGAATGCGGACACTGCCGATCTCAACAGGAACGCGAAAGTCGTAAACCTTATAGCGTGGAGCGGAATCCTGCCCGTAGGATCCAAAGCAGAATGTTGGAAAATTCAAACCTAAAATTGCCCGCGTGTCACGAACATACCCGTTGACCACTGCGCCCCGCGCTCCTAAAATGCGAGCGCGTGTACTCATCATTTCTCCCCACATGGCGTTGCGGGGAGATGACCCGGTGTTGACGTAGATTTCATTGTGTCTCAGGTCGTCCAAGGCTTCCAACATCAACCCGAAGGGCTTCGCGCTTAACGAGTTCGCGCTTGCGCTAACCGATTCTTCAAACACATCTCCAGAAAGAACCGTCATTGCCCTTCCCAGCAAGACCATATCTTTGTGGAGTGGTTGTATCTGCGGCGGCAAGAATTGGTGGACGAGCTTGAGCTTATCCATTACGTCTCCCACGACGCATGTAAACAGTTCGCGTTCCGCAATCGCAAATAACTCGTCATCGGACTTCCACAGTGCCATAATGCTCCTGTCTCTTACTCAAAATAATTCCATCTGACCTACATCATCTGCGCGATCAGCAAACCGTTCAAGGCCAGGATCACGGCGACGGTAAACCATCCAAGCCATGCCGTCCAGCGACCGTTGACGAATTGTTGCATCAGGCTGCTGCGTCCGGTCAGGATAAGCAGCGGCACCAACGCGAAAGGCAGCGTGAAGCTCAGGAGCACCTGCGAAAAAATGAGAATTCGCAGTGGATCCAGACCCACGGCAATCACCACCAGCGCTGGAATCAGCGTAATCAGGCGACGCAGAAAGACGCTGAATTTTATATCCAGAAACCCTTCGAGTATCATCTGCCCGGCCATTGTGCCCACAGTGGAAGACGACAGGCCGGAGAAGAGCAAGGCAACGGCGAAGGCCAGCGCAGAGAGCGGCCCCAGCAACGGGCCAAGCGTGTGATGCGCCTCTTCGATGCTATCCACCGGATGCCCCAGATGCACAAACGCGGCGGCGGCCACAATCACCATTGCGGAGTTGATGAGCCATGCGCCATTCATGGCGGCGAAGACATCGACCAACTCGAATTGCAACAGGCGCAGCCGATGATGTTGAGGATTCCCCTTGGGTTCAACCAGCGCCTCCTGCTCCTCGCGCGCAATGCTCGCTCGCACGCGCGGCTGCACCAGCCCGGAGTGCAGATAAACGACATGCGGCATCACCGTTGCGCCCAACATGCCGACCGCGACATAAATGCTGGAGTGGCTTACCGAAGGCACGAGCGTGTAATATACGGCGGCCTTCCAATCCACATGTACCAGAAAAACTTCAAAGGCATAGCAGATACCGATGACAAAAACGAATCCCATGATGGCGATTTCCAGTGCGCGAAAGCCGTAGAGTTCCAGCGCGAGAATAGCAAAGACGCAGATCGAAGTGAGCACGGCGGCGGCCAGCATGACGCTGGTCTTCGACCATCCGGCGGCCATCCAGTGCTGACCAAAGAGCAGATAGAAGCCGAGCGCCGCGCCGAGAAACTCCGCCATATCTGTGGCTACGGCGGAGATCTCCGCCGCGATCCAGAGGCCAATCGTGGCACGACGCGAAAATTGATCGCGGCAGTTCTGCGGCAGCGTGCGCCCGGTGGCAATGCCCAACTTGGCGGAGAGATATTGAATCAAAATCGCCATTAGGTTCGACCACAGCAGCACCCAGAGAAGCTTGTAGCCAAACTCCGAGCCACCCTGAATGTTGGTGGCGAAGTTTCCCGGATCAATGTAAGCGATGCTGGCAACGAAGGCTGGCCCGAAGTAGCTCCACATCTGGCCACGACGCAGCTCCGGCAGCCAGCGAAAACGCGGCGGTAACGCGGCATGGTTCGACTCTTCGAGGCTTGCTGGAGGGGGAATAGCCATAAATAAAACACGGAGCGCGAAATATAAGTATAAGGCGCGCGCGACAAATCCCCTTGCAGACGCAGGAATTGCAATGCGCGGTTGACTTCCCTGCTCTCCTTTCCCTAGCCTGATAACTGGCCTTCCTGGAGTTGTCTCAGCATGAAGATTCTCGTTATCGGCGGCGGTGGCCGCGAACACGCACTGGTCAGCGCTCTCGGCAAATCCGCGCGCGTTACGGAGATCGTCTGCGCTCCGGGCAATGGCGGCATCGCTGCAACAGCCCGCTGCGTTCCCGTCAATCAAAAAAACCTGGCCGATCTGATGCGCGTAGTAATGGCCGAGCAACCTGACCTGACCGTGGTTGGCCCAGAGCTGCCGCTAAGCCTGGGACTGGTCGATGCCATGCAGCAGCGCAAGTTGCGCGTCTTTGGCCCAACACAGCGCGCGGCGCAGCTTGAAAGCAGCAAGGCATTCGCCAAGGAATTTATGCAGCGCCATCAGATTCCCACGGCGCATTACGCCGTCTGCCACTCCGCTGCGGAGTTGACCGAGGCGCTAGCGCACTTCCACGCGCCGATTGTGGTCAAAGCCGATGGATTGGCCGCTGGCAAAGGCGTTGTGATCTGTCCAAGCAAGGAAGAGGCGCACGCAACTGTGCTCCAGATGTTTGACGGCACACTGCTGGGCACGCCGGAAACGCGCGTCGTGCTGGAAGAATTTCTTGAGGGCGAGGAGACATCCTTTCTCGTGCTTGCTGACGGCGCGCACACGCTGCCGCTGGTGGCCGCGCAGGATCACAAACGCATCGGCGACGGCGACACTGGCCCGAACACTGGCGGCATGGGAGCCTACTCCACTGACGCGCTGGTCGATGCAAAGATGCGCGACTGGCTGATCGCGCATGTGGCCCAGCCTGTAATCGACGGCATGGCCCGCGAGGAGGCTCCCTTCACCGGAGTTTTGTATTGCGGCATGATGATGACCGCGCGCGGCCCAATGGTGCTGGAGTTCAATGCGCGCTTCGGCGATCCAGAGACGCAGGCCGTGCTGCCGCGTCTGCAAAGCGATCTGGTCAATGCGCTGGAAGCAGCCATTGATGGCAGATTGGATCAGATTTCGCTCAGATGGAACCAACAGCCTTCCGTCTGCGTAGTGGCCGCATCGGGCGGCTACCCTGGAAGTTTTTCCAGCGATAAGAAAATCACGGGTCTCGCGGAAGCCACAGCCGTGGATGGCGTGGAGGTTTATCACTCCGGCACGACGCAAAAAAATGGCGCGCTGGTGACTGCGGGCGGACGTGTGCTGGCCGTGACCGCGCTGGCCGATACCGTACAGGCCGCCTGCAACCGCGCCTACACGGCGCTCGAAAAAATCCATTTTGACGGCATGTATTATCGCCGCGACATCGCGCATCGCGCCTTGCAAAAAAAAGACGGAGCGAAAAAGATATGAGCTACGCTGGCATCACTCTCGCGGAACTTCTCGCCGACAACGAAGCGTCCACGGCAAAATGGCAGGCGTGGTTTGCGGCCAATCCAACGGCGATCGACGCGCCCTGCGACATTTACAACAGCGGCAATGTACGCGGATTTCTGCGGCACATTTTTGCGGTTGAACTGCGCCACTCGCAGCGACTCCTGGGCCGGGAAGTAACAGCGTATGAGGCGATGCCCCTGGGTTCGCTCAACGACCTCTTCGCCATTCACACCCAGGCCATTGGTAATTTGGGTGAGTTTCTTGCGCGCTCCAGCGATGCCACGCTTGGCGAAGAGATCACGGTTCAGACCATCTCTGCCGGAACGCTGCATGGCTCGCGGCGCAAATTATTTGTGCATGTGATGTTGCACTCAATCCGTCACTGGGCGCAGATGGCCACGCACCTGCGCACGCACGGCTACGCCACCGACTGGGCCAAGGATTTTTTTGCCTCTGAGGCGATGCGGTAGATATTTTGGCGATTTGACAATAATTTCTCTAACCCAAGCGTGCTTGGGTTATACTGCATTCGTGGGTTCTCTTCGTTTCGATGGCGTTCTGTTTGTTGTGTATTCCAACGACCATCCGCCGCGCCATGTTCACGGCTTCTTTGGTGGCGTTGCAGTCGTCGCCGACCTGCGCTGCGATGGGAATGTGTCTTTGACGGACAGAAACGACGCTATCCGTCCAGCCAACGCAAAGCGCTCAGATGTGCGAAGGGTACTCGACACAGCGGCGGGCCATTTTGAGGAACTCATCACCCTATGGGAGGGTATTCATGGCAAAACATAAGGTCATTACGACAGATGCCCAGATTGGCCACGCGCTCCAGCGTGCCAGTCGAGGAATAGATGAACCGCATGTCCGCGAAGTTGATTACCGCGCAGGCCTGGATTTGTTCATCCTGAAAATAAGTACCGGCGAACGACTCGTGCTGCAACGGGAAATGCTGGAAGGCTTGCAAGATGCCTCCCGGCGGCAGCTCGCCAACGTTGAAGTGCTGGGAAATGGCACAGGACTTCATTGGCCGGAACTCAACGTCGATCATTACGTGCCCGGATTATTGCGTCACGTATACGGAACAAAACGTTGGATGGCCACCCTTGGACGTCGCGGTGGCGCTGCAACCAGCCAGGCAAAAGTGAAAGCCGCGCGCGCCAATGGATTGAAGGGCGGCAGGCCTAAAAGGCATCTTGCGATTGGAGCATAAGCTGCACAAACGCATCGGCAGAATTCCCCCTGCTCATCCAGCTTCTTCACCCTCAGCGCACAAAGGCGCGGTGGTTGCCGCGCCTTCCCTGCCTTGCCACGATTTATTTTTCGCGCCCTATTTTCTCGCCAGGCGCGCCTGCCACCCGCGTAGGATCGCAAGACCTACTGGATCGGCTGACCGCCCGCCAGCATCAGGTCAAGCTGCTGTTTATCGAATTGCTGCACGCTCTCCGGCAGCGGAGCGTAGTTCAAAGAGCCAGCCACCACCTGACCGTCGCCAACAATGTACTGGATGAACTTCTTCAGCTCGGCTCGTTTGGCGTGATCCGTTCCATCCTTGGGCACAATCAGGAAGGTCAGCCCGGAGATGGGATACGCGCCGGGAGCCGAAGCCGGAGGATTGACAATCGGCGTGCGCGGATCAGCGGCGATGATGTCCTTCGACCCATCAATGGCCGCCGAGGTACTCGCGATGCTGGGCTGGATGAACTTGCCCGCCAGATTCTCCACAGAGGCCACTGGCAGATTGTTCTGCACCGCGTAGGCCAGTTCCACATAGCCGATGGAACCCACCGCATTGTTCACCTGCCCGGTAACTCCCTCATTGCCCTTGCCACCCAGACCGACTGGCCAGCTTACGGAGGTTCCAAAGCCAACTTTGGTCTTCCACTCTGGACTGACGGCGCTCACATATTCGGTAAAGATGCCCGTCGTGCCGCTGCCATCGGCGCGATGCACCACAACAATGGCGGTCTTCGGCAGCTTGACTCCGGGATTGGATTTCACAATCTCTGGGTCTTGCCATGTTTTGATGGTTCCCATGTAGATGCCCGCAATGGCTGCGGGTGTCAATTGCAAGGGCTGCTTCACATCCGGCAGATTGTAGGTGATGCAGACCGGCCCGGCAGTTTCAGGAATCTGCAACACGGCGGGCATGGTCTTCAACTGATCGTCCGTCAGAGCTACATCACTCGCGCCAAAGTCCACCGTCCCGGCACGCACCTGTTGAATGCCGCCGCCGGAACCAATCGACTGGTAGTTAATTTTCACGTTCGGATGCGCCTGCTGGTAGGCATCCGTCCAGTGCGACATGGCTGGAAACACAAACGTGCTGCCCGCGCCAGACAAAGATGTGGTCTTCGATTGCGCGCCGCCATCGTTCGACTTACATGCGGTGAGCAGCACAAGCGGGAGCGTGCAAGCTGCGAGGGTACCAATTAAAATTTTTCGAATCATCTTTCCTCCGGGCGGCGAAGCGCCATCCTCAACGTTCCTGACTACGTTGCCACCTGCGGAAAGCAGGCTGCAATTCATCTCCAGCGTACCAGCCCACTGTGAATAGAAAATAAATTTCCCGGAAAAATGCTCAGCATGTCCTTACATTCACGGCAATGTAACACCTTGGATTCTCCGCTGCACCTAAAGCGGCTCCAGTGTACTCCTGTAGTCCTGCTCTACGGCAGGCGGAAGTAGACTCCGGCCATTGGCTCGTTGGTCAGCATCAGAGATCTGTTTGGCACCATACCGGAATAAAAAGACGGACTCATATCCGGCGATTTGTAGAGGTTGCCGCGGTATTGAACGCGCAGGCCGAAGCGCTTCCAGCGCGCCCAGTCCATTCCTACTCCATAGACGAAGACTGGCTCGGTAACTGTGGTAGTGTTGCTCTGGCCGCCGCTGGGCACATCGAGCAGTACGCCAGCACCCAGCACTCCAAAGGGCCGCAGCGCGCCTTTTGTTTTCGATGGAATCCAGTCGGCAGTAAATTCCTGCGCATTCGCGGAGACGGAAACCGTAGGAGGAAGCTGCAAACAACCCCCTGGTGGTGGAGCACATACTACTGAAGCAGGGATAGCTCCAGTATATGTGTAGACTTGCTTGGCGGGATTGAAGGAGTAGGTAGCCTCAAAGCCTCGAACTGGATTGAAAATGTGGCGAAGCTCCAACAAACCGCCCGCAGCGTAGGACGGACTCTCTGTGGAGTTGTCTCCGCTCGTCGTTGCGCTCAAGGCTCCGTAGACACTGGCACCTACATCCGTCTGGCCGCTGCAATGGAGCGCAGCCAGCATCACAAAAATAAAAACGAACGCCTTGTTTGCTCGTTGTATCCGCATATACATTTACTATGCCGCGAACCTCTCTCAACACCTTGCCATTCCAAGCGGAGCCTGCTTTACGGCAGGCGGAAATAGACTCCGACCATTGGCTCGTTGGTCAGCATCAAAGCGTTCGTCGATCCATTGTCAACAGTGCTCACATTTGGCGATTTGTAGAGGTTGCCGTGGTATTGAACGCGCAGGCCGAAGCGTTTCCAGTGCGCCCAGTCCATGCCTACTCCATAGACGCAGACCCGCTCGGTAACTGTGGTGGTGTTGCTCTGGCCTCCGCTGGGAACATCCAGCAGCGCCCCCACGCCAAGTACCCCAAAAGGCCGCAGCGCGCCTTTTGTTTTCGATGGAATCCAGTCGGCGGTAAATTCGTTGGCATTCGCAGAGACGGAGCTTGGAGGGGGAAGATTAGAACACACCAAACCACATATAGTGCCCACACCACCGTAATAGACCTGGTTGGCGCGGTTGTAAGAATAGGTGACTTCAAAACCTAAAACTGGATTGAAAATGTGGCGCAACTCGAACAACCCGCCCACGGCGCTGGATGGGGCTGGGATGTGGATGCCGCTACTTCCCCTCACCGTTCCGCTAAAAGCTCCATAGACGCTGGCACCTACATCCGTCTGGGCAGTGCAATGGAGCGCAGCCAGCATCACAAAAATAAAAATGAACGCCTTGTTTGTCCGTTGTATCTGCATATACATCTACTGTGCCACAGACCTCTCTCAACACCCTGTCATTTCAAGCGGAGCCTGCTTTACGGCAGGCGGAAGTAGACTCCGACCATTGGCTCGTTGGTCAGCATCAGAGCATTCGTCGGTTCATTGTAAACAGTACTCATACTCGTCGATCCGTAGAGGTTGCCGCGGTATTGAACGCGCAGGCCGAAGCGTTTCCAGTGCGCCCAGTCCATGCCTACTCCATAGACGAAGACCGGCTCGGTAACTGTGGTGGTGTTGCTCTGGCCGCCGCTGGGCACATCGATCAAAACGCCGCCGCCCAGCACTCCAAAGGGCCGCAGCGCGCCTTTTGTTTTCGATACAATCCAGTCGGCGGTAAATTCGTTGGCATTCGCGGAAACGGAAACCGGAGGAAGAAGAGGATAAGCACAACCTGATGGTGAATATACTACGGGCACAGCGCCGCAGCCGTAGGAAGTGTAGACCTGGTTGGCGCGATTGTAAGAATAGGTGGCCTCAAAGCCCAGATATGGATTGAAAATGTGGCGCAACTCGAACAACCCGCCAACAGCGCTGGATGGGGCTTGGATGTGGATGCTGCTACTTCCCCTCACCGTTCCACTAAAAGCTCCATAGACACTGGCACCTACATCCGTCTGGGCAGTGCAGGCGCGCGTCATCGATAGCAAGAAAATAAGAAAGAGCGTCGCGTACGCCCGTTGCGTCCGCATATAAAACCTCCACATCAGTAATACGTAGGCGTATTCACACCCACACTGACCACAGCGCTGTTCGGATACCCAGGCTCGGTCGCAAAGGCGGTTACGGGTGTAGTGAATGAAGCAAAGCCAGTGCATACGCCCGATGCTTT